>JBCCSZ010000332.1:0-8403 GCA_039199225.1 Bacteroidota bacterium | reverse complement strand
TTGATGGATGAGATACTTGACTATAAAATACGCATAGTGGCCCAATTCGTCAAGTAGAATTGGCCTTCTGAAGAAAAGATGATGAATGGTAAGCTTTAGGTAGCTATTCTTTGATAGAATTGATCACATGCATCAAGCCCGGCTCGAATTTATCTCCGCTGATATCAACTGTTAGGAAATTATTCAGCCGATCGACAATGTTGGGCAAACTTCCGAAGTATTCCTGGTAGCGTTTGATTTTTGAATCGAGGTCATCGGTATTGGCCATAGGACCCAATAGTTCAAGGCGCTCCTCTTTCTCTTTGTTCAAAACCTTGATCTTTGCCAGCCCTTCCTTTATGCGATCATTGGTAAATTCATCGCCAAAAAATTCATTGTCTATGGAGCAAGTAAAAAACTTTGTACCATCTTGGAATTCTTCGGCTTGTAGGGTCAAGTCAGATTCTTTGGAAACCCAGGGAGAGGAAAGGCTTTCGGTGGATACCAGCGAAAGCGTCGCATCTGATTTGCGAATCATTTTTTTGATAAAGTCGGTAATGTTGCCGCCGGCCCCTAGTTGCTCCACATCGATCAAAACCTCCAAGCCGTTGTCCTCCAAAAACGCTTTGACTTTTAGCGCTACTTCTGAGTCGTCGTGTCTGTAGGATAGGAAAACTTTCTTTTTCACTTCTCTGGCATCGGGCGGGACATCTACATGATCAACAGCGCCAGGAATGTTCCTCTTGGTAAATGCAGCCTCCTCCGACTGCAAGTTCGCAGGTACGTTGAATTCGTCTAGGTATTGAAAAAGTGCAATTTGAATCTTATTCCGTTCCGAATTAATGGACCCAATAGTCCCTATCTCATCTCTTTCTCGGGTATTCACCCTGTTGTGTCGGCCTAGTAAATTCAGCAGGGAGTTTCTCAGATCATTATCCGTAGCGACATTTCGGAATTCGGTGATGGCTTGCTCCATCTTACCCAAAATAGCAAGAGACCTGATGTGTTCTTTGAAATCCATAAATGAGAGGGGTTATAGCTGTGATGAAACACTTTAGGCATCCTGACCAAAAACAATGTCTTCAGGTGGCTGATAGTCGGCCAGATAAGACATCAAAGTATGCCGAATGCGGTTGTGAGCCATCGTAATCTGATCGCTGCTTTGAAGCCCCATCCGCTCATTGTCTTTCACAACATGCAGGCGGCCAGAAAGCAGTATCAGGCCATTTTTCAATTCACTGTCTTGAGCGCCTCTTTGCAGCTCTTTAATGGCCTCTTCTGTTTTTCCTTTGGCAATCAAACCTTCGATGTACTCCTTGTGATCCATAAGTTCGGCAGAATATTGTTTTTGGTTGACTACAAATATATATTTTTCTCCTCACACACCCAATGCTCTACCGCCCCCACTCATTATTTTCTCTATTTACATCCGCCAAACGATTCGAAGGGTCTATTTGGACCTTAACAACATTTTTGAACTTACAGGGGATCACCAACTCATAGCTCGGGTTGGTCCAGGGCCAATCTTCTTCAGCCACCTTGATTTTAAGGTCACCTACATCTGCTGTTTTCTCCCCTCTCATAATGCGCAGTGGAATGGTATAAAACTCCTTTTTACCATTGTCTGTGGTCACCACCACGTCGATGGGCATGGGCATCATGCCGCGGCGCTCCAATACGATCCGCGTCTTTTTATTCCCTTCTTTTTGAACATCTTTGACGGCATAATCGATGTTGTGGGTTGTATTGACCCAATACTCTCGGTACCAATCCAACTCCAAACCGGAGACTTGCTCCATGATCCGAACAAAATCATTGGCATTGGGATGTTTGTATTTCCAGGTTTCGAAATACTGCAGCATCCCCTCATCGAAGGCCGGTTTGCCGATGATGTAGGACAATTGGTGTAAGAATATGGCACCTTTAATATAAGAACCGACACCGTAGGCACTATTGGTCGTAAAGTGATCTGAATGGGTACTGAGCGCCTCCTCATTGCCAGATAAGTTGAAATTGGAATAACCGATGTAAGTACCAACGTGCGGATTGGGTACTGCGCTGGCACCGGGAATCAGCCCCTTGCGCTTGAGGTGATTCATCGTAATGGCAGAAGCATAACTGGTAAAACCTTCGTCCATCCAAGCGTAGAGGCTTTCGTTGGAACCCAAAATCATCTGATACCAGGAGTGGATCAACTCGTGGACAGAAACACCAACCAAGCCGCTAAAGGTCCGCTCTCCTGTGATGAGGGTCGCCATGGGGTATTCCATACCGCCATCTCCACCTTGCAAAAAGGAATAGACCGGATAGGGATACTTACCGTAATTCTTGCTGATAAAAGCAAAAGCCTCTTCCATCACCTCCGGCAGCATTTTCCAATTATCGGTGGTACGCTCACCAGGTTGGTAGAGAAAATACATCAATGGACCGTCCGCTGCTTGCTTTTTGATCAACTCGTATTCTTTATCTGCCGACCAGACAAAATCGTGGACATTCTCAGCCAAGAAATGCCAGGTCGCTTTTTCTCCGGAAGGCTTCTTTGGAGTATCTGCATAACCATAGCCAATTTGATCGGCATTTTGAAGCACTCCACCAGCACCTACCAAATAATCACTATCAATGGTGATTTTAACATTGAAATCACCCCAAATGCCGTAAAATTCCCGACCAACATACGGATTGGCATGCCACCCCTGATAATCGTAATTACACATCTTGGGGTACCACTGTGACATCGAATAGGAAATCCCCTCTCTGTTGTCTCGACCGGAACGACGGATCTGAACGGGTACTTGCGAGTCGAATTCCATGACAAAGGTGGCTTTACCGCCAGCAGGAATGGGATTTTTCAAAGACACTTCCAGGATGGTTCCAACCTCTTTGAAGCTCACCTTTTTACCATTATGGGTGAGAGACTTTACTTTGTGGTAGCCAATTTCATTGGGCTTGAGTTTGCCAAATCGGCCAGCCATCCGACCATCGGGATCGGCAATGTTGGCCGCTCGGACAGCCATCATACTATTGGGTTGGAAGGCATTAAAGTAAAGATGGTAGAAGACCTTATCCAAAGCATCGGGAGAGTTGTTGGTTAAAACCAGTGTTTGCTTCCCCTTGAATTGGTGCTTTTCAACATCAAAATCGATTTCCATATCGTATTTTGCAGCCTGTTGCCAACGATCGGGCTGTGCATTCACGGAAGTCCCCAAAGACAAAAAAAACATCAAACAAAGTAGAGAGTAGATAGTACGAATCATTGAATTCATTTTACGATTAAATAAAGCTCATTCATTGGTGTCTACAGGGGTGGTCGCTTGCTCAAGCGCTTGCCGTTCTATGGGTCGACGGAGTTTGCCCCAATCTTTCCAACCGTATTTCTTAGCGCAAATAAAGGTAATGATAGTGGTAAAAACAACAAAGAACGACAGCATCAATTCCATGTGAACCTCGGAGGTATGAAACAATGCATCCGTTTGTAGTGCCGAACCATCGAAATTAACAAAAGCTACACCAAAAATGTTGTTGGCTGCATGAATTCCCAGTGCCAATTCCAAAGACTCGTCCATAACCGTCAATAGTCCCAAAAATAAGCCCATCCCAATGTAATAAGTCATCATAATGGCCGTGCCAAACTTGCTGACCTCTGGGTTAGCCATGTGCATCAAGCCAAACAAGATCGAGGTCGTGAAGAGGGGAAACAAGCGCTCACCGCTCACCTGCCCCAAAGCCTGCATGAGATAGCCTCGAAAAAACAACTCTTCGGCAGATGTCTGAATGGGCAGCAAAAGGAATGCAATGACCAAAAGTGGAATAAAACTGGATGCATTGAAGCTGAAGCTGTAGTTTTCGGGTTCCAACAGGTAGCCCGTTCCTTCCACCACCAACGAAAAGCACATCCATAGCAAGAAACCAAAGCCCATCTTGGACCAGTTCAGACGATTGTTGGTCGTTATCAGACTTTTGAAGGATCGTTGGTGTAAAAGACGAACCATCCACCACAGTGCTACAAAGGTGATGACAAATACAAGCAGTAAAAAAAGCATGGCAATATTGGGGTCCATGCCCAAGCGAGTAAAATCCATTTGTTGGATGGCTTCCATGGTTTCAATTCGATCCAACCCTTGCTCACGGGCTGCAAAGAAGGCTTTGGTCATGAAGGGAATACCGCCTAGTGTGTAAGCCAATCCCACAACGAGAATGGTTAATAGGTAGGCCCAGAATTCATTGCGCCCTTTGTAGACATTTTGAAAAAACATCCTTTGGATTTTTAAACGACTACCAAACCCAGGTTGCCACAAAAGCAGACCTCTGTAAAGGCAAATGGCAACTTGGATGACTAATAGCCGAAAGATAAGTAAACTTTTAGCTAAATTGTGCGACAGGACATCTGTAGGCCGAATCAGCCCTTTTGTAAAAGGCGAAAAGCTTTTCAATCAGCTGCGATTCAGCTCAAAGCCCTCGCAAAATGTTAAACTCCAAACGACTCACGTACCACTTCTTATCTGAATCCAATAGAAAAGATTACATCGAACTGTCCATGAATGCCGAAGTTATGAGATACATCACTGGACGTCCGTTGAGCTATGAGGAGGCTGGCGCACGCTTTGACAAAAACTTGCAAGTGATAGCCAATCAACCAGGTACCGGATCGATGGCCGTTCACCTCAAGTCCAACGGCCATTTCATTGGCTGCGGAAAAGTCGTATATCTCGAAGATGGCCGAATCGAAATTGGCTACTCTCTTTTGCCCCCCTTTTGGGGCCAGGGCTATGGCTCTGAAATAGCACAAGCATGCATACAATACGCCCGCACCCTCCATACCCACGAACTCATGGCCATTACCGACCCTGTGAATCGACCATCGATAAAGATATTGGAAAGGCTGGGCTTTGAATTGTACAAAACGGGAGATTACTTTGGACTACCTGCAGCCTTTTTCAAACATCCTCTGGGATAAGCCTCCCAAAAATACCTGGTCGGTCGTTCCTCCAAAGCGGCCATAGACACATAAATTCAAATAAAAAGTATAGCAGATGACCGTTGAAGATTTCATTTTGGACAGAGAAGGGCAACAACAAAGCATCCTACAATATCTGCATGAATTGCTGTTGATGCATCCGGAAATCGATGCAAAAATCAGCTATCGCATTCCATTTTACTATCGCAAGAGCTGGATTTGTTACCTCAATCCCCTCAAAAAAGATGGTGTTGAAATGGTCTTTACCCGAGGCAATGAGTTGTCCAATACACAGGGTATTCTACAATCAAAAGGACGAAAACAAGTTGCTGGAATCGAATTGTCTAGCGTAGAAGAAATTCCGACAGAAAGTATTCTCGAAATTATACAAGAAGCTCTATTACTTGATGAGGAAGTGCCGTACAAGCATCCAAAGCACAAAAAGTAGAATAAATGACAGTTGAATGGCAGTATTTTCGAGGTCTTCGAGTAGCTATTTGAGTAGAAATTATGGATTTTCCTTTCTAATAATTTTATCATCAAAAATGAAAGCTTATGAAATCCAACACTAGCCTGTTCTGCCTCTTACTCCTTTTTTTCTTCAATAGTCCCTCCATAAATGCACAAGTTTGGTTCGAAAATAACCCGGAATGGATATACGACTATACCTTTTTCGATAATCGCGGCTATGTCGTAGATAAAGTTGTGGGAGACACAATGCTACTCGGTTGCAATTGCTCGGTAATCGAAGGTTACATTACTTCTGTTAATTACACAACTTCTTATGCTGATACTTCTGTTTCTGGTCCTTTTTATAACTACATTTCCGTTCGATCCGATAGCGTATTGTATTATTCGGACTCTTCCTTTTACATGATGTACGATTTTGGCATGCAGCCCGGTGACAGTTTACTCATCAATGAAGAAGAAGTAAAAGAAATTGGTATCCCAGGGTTGTACTTTGTACTCGACAGCATGGGGAGCATTCAAATAGATGGGCAGATACGCAGAACGCAACACTTATTTTTGTTGGGAGAATTTTACGACAGCACGAGGGTAACAGTGATTGAAGGACTTGGAATTGTTGAGCAATCTTACATCAACTTCAATGACGAATTGCGTTTTCGAAAGTCTGGATCAATTATTCCGGCCTACCAATACTTTTCCGTCATCGATGCACCTGCCATTGATTTTTGTGCCTTCAAAGACGATCTGATTTTCTACGACCCACTGGAAGAAAACTGTCAGGAATTGCCGTTGCCCCTGAGCGTTAAGCGTCTCGAGGAGATCGATCAATTTTTAACCATTCGCCCCAATCCGGTCCATGAGCAATGCTACTTTGATTGGCCTAAAGACAGGGAATTATTGAGCATAAGAATTTATAGTTCCGATGGTCAGCTGTTGGAAAAAGGTGATCGTCCTGCCAACGAATGGTTTTTCCAGACCAATTATAAAGGGATGCTGTTTATTCAATTTCTTTTTCCGGAGGGTAGCGTTATCGGCAGCTTATTTCGAAACTGATGTAGCACTTGCTTACTGTCGCCTCATTTCTTGCCGGCGCATCGGCATAGCGTCAATGGTGGCAAAAAGTTTTTCGTTGGAAACAAGTTTTTGGGAGCGCAGTTTAACACCGCCATCTTTGCCGATCAAGACAAATTCAAAACCAGTCGATGGAAGTCGGTAGGCTTTGCGCAGCTTGGAGGGATCAACTGCTAGAGACTTGTGTTCGATAAGTTGACGAACGACCTCTTTACCAACAAAAAAGACGATCAAATCTCGTTCTGCAAAACCTTGTTTTTCTTCTAAGATAGCTGCGCGTTGCTTCTGAAAAATCATCGATTGTTCATCCTCAGCAGCCAATAGGACAATACGGTTTTGCCACTGGTATTTTTGCAAAAAATTCGTCTGTGCCATCGCCACATTACTTAATAAAATAAAAAGAAATAAAAATTCTAACTTCCTCATTATCAGTTTTTAATGCATAAAAATGGACTGTTACCATTTATAATATTCGATTCAATAATATTTGTATTTTCTCCCATTATATTATGGCCAAATATGGTGAATCTAACCTGAAATCAGCGAAGTGTATTTTTAAGTCTATTATAACCATAGTTGCTGTATTGGAGAATGAATTCTGACGCTGTTCAATATTTGACAAAAAAGTTCGTTACTTATTCCAATGTAATACCTCTATTGAAACATCTACTGAGCTAGAGTCAAAATCAAAGATGCAAAAGGCAGACAATCTCTGTCAAAATGCCTTTGTTCCCATTGCAAAGAATGCGAACTTGTAATATCTAATCGAAAACTAGAACAGAAAATATTTACGATGGTTCTAAAGTTTTTTAAAAGCTTGATCATATTTTGTCTCTTGACAATACTCACACAAGTTGGTGGCATCATTTACCTGCTAACAAAACCCCTCGCCTCCAAGGCCAATAAAAATATTCGAAACAAATTGGTTCAAATAAGCACCAAACTGGCTGTGTACTTCACCATTTATCTGTTTGCTTGTTTGTTGATCGTTCCGCTTCTTGCAAAGCGCAGCGGGCGCATACCGCTGCCCCTGCGTTCTTCCAAAACATTTCCAGCGCAACCTCAGACAATTTTCACCTGTTTGATGAACAGGCATTATGTTCGCCCCCAACTAAAGACAGCCTTTCAGAAAATTGCACAAAAATTTCATCGTGCGTATCCTACAATTTCACTAAACTATTTGGACGCTAATTTTCCTTTTTTGGATGGCTATCCATTGCTACCGCACAGAAGTCACGACGATGGAGAGAAGTTAGACGTTGGGTTTATTTACAAAAACCAACTCAACAAGCAATACCAAAAAAAGACACCTGCATTTTTTGGCTATGGCTTTTGTGAAGAACCCAAAAAAAAGGAACGAGACCAAATTTCAGCTTGCCTCGACAAAGGTTATTGGCAATACGATTTACTCAAATATTTTTGCTTCCAAAAAGAGGATGAAAGATTCACTTTCGATGAAACGGCCAATAAAAAACTCCTACAACTCATTGCAAGAGAAAAAAGCATCCGAAAAATATTCATAGAACCTCACCTCAAGACACGACTTGGTTTGTCGGGCTTTCAAAAGATTAGGTTCCATGGGTGTAAGGCTGTGAGGCATGACGATCACATCCATTTCCAGCTCTAAACATAGAGAAAACCACCTTCTTAATTGCAGTGAAACACCTTGTTTGCAAGCTGGTCGTCTCGGCTGATTTAATTCAGAAATTAACTTAGTTTTTCGATCATTTTTCAATCAAAAAATCTAGAATTATTCTAAATAAATAAACCATTTTCTTGACTAACTCCTTTGGTCAAAAAACAGCAATTCACGAAATTCTCCTCCTTTCCTATTCTTTTCAAAAAATTATTAATTTTTTTTTGTTGCAAAAAAAATCGACTTTACAGGCTAAAAAGTGTCTATTTTTTCTTTTATAAGCCCTTAATTACCA
>JBCCSZ010000331.1:0-8447 GCA_039199225.1 Bacteroidota bacterium | reverse complement strand
TTCAGCGGGGCTGCCGGTGATTTGGTGGTTGCAGCGAAGCTGCTGGTGATTTGGAGCATTCGGAAAAGTACGTCAGTTCATCAACTACCAGATCACAGATCACCAAACCACAAAATCACCGATCACCAGGCCGCAGGCCAATCACCGATCACCAAATCACAAAGCCGCAGGCCAATCACAAAACCACCGATCACAGATAACAAAACCACTCAAATGAACATTCGCATCGCAACAGAAGTACAAGGGAATTACCGGGACGTCATACAACGTTTTGATCGGCAGTTGTTTGAGGCCCTGGCGCCCAAGAATGCTAAGATTGAAATCGTTGAGTTTACAGGCTCCAAGAAGGGGGATCGGGTACACATCCGTTTTTTGAGTCCTTTGAAGGCCGAATGGGTCAGCTTGATAACAGAGGATGGTGTGAACGATAAGGAGGCTTATTTTGTGGACGAAGGTGTGCAGCTTCCCTTCGGATTGAGTTATTGGCGGCACCGGCACATTGTGGAAAAAGTTACAGCAAATACTTCCCGGATTATTGATGATATTACTTTTAAAGGCCCTAATTTTATTTTTTCCTTATTCATGTATCCTGGTATCTTCATGGGGTTTTATCCTCGAAAGAAAATATACCGGGCTTACTTTGGCGCATAAAACAATCAGCGGTTCAACGCAAACAAAAACGAATGGCAAGCGAAAAGAGAGTATACATTGTCGGTGCAGGCGTCAGCGGACTGGTCTGTGCCATTGAACTAGAACGCAAGGGGTATCGCCCCATTTTGTTGGAGGCCACCGACCGGGTGGGCGGCAGGGTGAAGTCCGATGTGGTAGAGGGCCTGCCTTTGGATCATGGTTTTCAGGTGATGTTGACCCAGTATCCAGCGACCCGTCGCTACTTGGATTATAAGCAATTGGAGCTCAAGCACTTTTTACCAGGGGCTGTTGTTTTCAAAAATGGGTCGGCCAGTAAAATTGGGGATCCACTGCGAAATGCTTCTTTCTTGCTGTCTTCCCTGAGCTCGGAGATCGGTTCGTTGTTGGATAAGCTGAAGATTCTCAAACTGTCTCGCGAGCTCAAGTCCAAATCCATTGATGCCATTTTTTCGACACCTGAGCAGCCTACGATGGACTACCTGCGCAACCTGGGCTTTTCCTCAAAGGTCATTCAAAATTTTTTCCAGCCCTTTTTTACGGGTATCTTTCTAGAGGCCGATCTCAAGACCTCCAGCCGGATGTTTGAGTTTGTCTATAAAATGTTTTCTGAAGGATTTGCTGCCATTCCAAAGGCAGGGATACAGGCTATTCCGGATCAACTGAAGGAAAAACTCACTCAGTCAACGCTGCAATTCAACTGTCCAGTTGCTGCCGTTCGAGAGGGATGCATCGAGCTGAAAGACGGTCGCCGCATCAAGGCCGACTCCATTGTTGTGGCCACCGACCCGGCGCCACTGCTCAAGGGCTATGAAGCCAAAGTGAAAAACTGGCATTCTTGCTCTACCTTCTACTTTAAAACCAATACATCTGTCCTCAATGCACCCATCATTGGGCTGATTGCAGACAAAGATGCTTTGGTCAATAACCTCCTTTTTCCAACAGACCTTTCGCTCGGTAATGCTGCTGGAACTGTACTGTCAGCTACCGTTGTCAAGCCCCACCAATTGTCGGAAACTGCCCTCATCGATCGGGTCAAAGACGAATTGGATCGCTACTGTGGGATCAAAGGCTTGGAGCTGTTGAAAGTCTATTACATTCAAAAAGCCTTGCCGGCTTTGGAAGGTGCCTTGCAATACAGCCCTTCCGATGAGGCCATTCGCTACACCGACAGCATTTATCTGGCAGGCGACCATCTGGCCAATGCTTCGTTGAATGCAGCGATGGAGGCAGGGCGCCAGGTAGCGCTGGCCATTGCTACGCAGGCCGCCTAATCAGCTGGTGTGGAAGATTTTGTTTACAACTTTACACTTGACCTTATTGCCCACCGTTTGCTCATTCTTCCAACTGGAATATGTAGTCGTTGGCGAGAATGTAGAGATTTTGCTCATCATCCATTTTGACTCTGGAAACAGTTTCGGTACAGCCTCCCGTACAGACTTGTGAGACGGGAGAGATGAAAAAGCGCCAGCTCTCATCCTCTTCAATTCGGTACATACCTTCCTCGGTACCTAGGTAAATGCGGTCGTCTTGGTCGACGAAAACGGTACTGACATAATCATCTTTTAAGTCGCTGTTTGCTTCGTTAAAAACGGTCCATTGCTCACCATCGTAAATCAACAATCCATTAACCGCTGTTGCAACGTATATTTTTCCTTGGTGATGGAATAGGTCATTTAGATAAACTCCTTTAATGGGTATGGTATTTACACGATCGCCATTTTCGACCGTAATTTCCGCTACTTTCCTGGTCTCATTGTCTTCGTGGATGAAAAGGCCACCGTTTGTAGCTATCCAAATGGCATCTTCTGTTACCACTAGGTTGTCAAACCAGGTATCGCTTAGGTCCGGTAGCTCAAAAATGGTCCAATTACCATCTTTAAGGCTGGCGAAATATTTATGTCCGCCCACCCATACTGTTCCATCTTCTTGGATGGTAAAGACTTTCAGCCAACCCTGTGTACCGACTGCTCGGGGAAATTCATATTCTACGAATCCCTGGCCGTCGTACTGAACGATTTTATCTCGTAAGCCAAACCATAAATTATTCTCGCTGTCAAATCTTATCACAGAGGGATGGACTTCATCCAATGCGTTGGGATATTGATCTTCAAATGCTTGAAAATAAGTCCAATCAGAATTGTCGAAGTACCAAAGTCCTGCGGCATCACTGTTGTCCTTGTTATAGGTCGAGCCGAGCCACAGCCTGCCTTGCCGATCTACTTGGAAGTCAAAGACAGACTTAAAGTTGGGAAGGGCGGTGTAATTGCCACCTGGCGTAATCCTTTCCCATGAGTGGGTCGGAGGGAGCGGGTCGGTGGGTTGAGGCATGTCATCGTCATGGCAGGAGCTTGTCAGGATGAAGGCGCCCAGTAGGAGGACGTAAAAGATGTTGTTTCTCATAACTTTATGTTGTTTAATTGAAATTTTTCGGACCACTCACTAATGGTTGATCGAAATTTATTAATTCAAATATATTCTGAATTTATTCGAGAGTCAAGGTGACTTCTGTCATCGTCTGATCACATTGCTTTTATGAGGTGATTTTTGCTAGTATTCGTAGATGTCTTGTCCCTGTCGAAAGACCTCCAAAAGCTTGCGTAGGTGTTGTGGTAAAGAAAGCGCTCGCCAACAAGGTGGTATTCATTGAGCCAGTCCATAAAAACACAGCGGAGATTCCTGCGATGGTAATGCAAAAAGGCCGCGGCAATCAGCGGCAGGAGCATATAAACCAGTAGGAGCTTTTCCACATGAATGGGACCATATATCTTTGTCGTCTTCCTACAAAACGCCGCTTGGAAGATCATATTTTACAGTCTGCTGCTATTCTCTTGGAAACAGTATGCCTTCCACCATCTGACAAATGGCATGGCCAAGCAGCATGTGGCATTCTTGTATGCGAGGGGTATCTTTCGAAGGGATTTCCAGCAATAGGTCGGCGAGTTGTTGCAGCCTGCCGCCGCCCGCTCCGGTGAAGGCAATGGTCGTCATTTTGATGGACTTGGCAGTCGCAACGGCTCGGCATACATTTTCGGAATTACCAGAGGTCGACAGTCCGATGAGCACATCGCCGGCCCGTCCCATGGCCTTGAGCTGCCGGGCGTAAACTTCGCCAAAATCATAGTCGTTGGCCACTGCCGTCATGTAGGAGGTGTTGCCGTGCAGGGCTTCCGCAAAAAGGGGTGGCCGATCGTAGTAGTAGCGACCCGATAGCTCGGTGGACAAATGCTGTGCATCTGCTGCACTGCCACCATTGCCACAAAAAAGTACCTTACCTCCTTTTTCAAAACACCCAATGACGATTTCTACGACCTGCTCTACCTTTTGCGCCAAGGCTTCATCGCTCAGCAATTGCTGCTTCAAGTCGATGGCGCTTTGAATGTTTTGTCGGAATATATTGCGTTTGTTCATTGCTGTGGGCTTGTCTCCATATTTGATTAATGGGCAGACTGGATTTTTGCATCGAGTTGTAAAATGGCTTTGGTCAAAATCTCCCAGCTGTATTTTTTCTTTTCTTCCCGGATGTTGGCCATCATTTTTTCGCGATCTGTCTGTTTAAAAAAACGAAGGATGGCTTCGGCAATTGCCTTTGGCTCGGGGGCGACGGTATAGCCCACCACTTCGTCGGGACACATTTTCCCCAGGCCACCAACATCTGTTACAATCATCGGCTTGTCGAAATGATAGGCAATCTGTGTCACACCGCTCTGGGTAGCTGTTTTGTAGGGTTGGACCAATAAATCGCAGGCACTGAAATAAAGGGCTACCTCTGCATCTGGAATGAACTTATCCACCTCGATGATGCGCGGGGCCAGTTGATGCTTTTGAATCAATTGACTGTATTTATCTTTGTTGGAATAGTACTCTCCTGCAATGATCAATTTGATTTTTTCTTTGCGCAGGCGTTCGTCGGCAAAAGCTTCCAACAGCAAATCAAGCCCCTTGTAATCCCGAATGAGTCCAAAGAAAAGAAGGTACTGATGGGACTCGTCGAAACCCAATTGCTGCAAGGCGACCGAGCGTTCAAGTGGCTGTCCGAAATTGTCGTACAACGGATGTGGACTCAAGCTTCTGGGCTTCTGCGTATCGAATGTATCAATGTCTTTCAAAACACTGGCGGAGAGGGCCAGAAAAGCATCGACGGGTTTGACAAAATAGCGGGTAAAGAGCGCGTCGCCCGGCCGCGACTCATGTGGAATCATGTTGTGGACCAGCGCCAGAATCCGACTGTTTTTGTTTTTTTTGATCTGCCGAAGCAAAGTCCCGAAACAGGGTCCCATAAAAGGCAGCCAAAACTTGGCAATGACCAAGTCGGGCTGGTCGGCTGCGATGCGACGGCCTGCCTGCCGCCAATTGAGCGGATTGACAGAATTGATGCATCGAATGATCTGCAGGTCTGAGGGTGGAGGGTCTTCGGAATATTGCGTTTTGCCAGGAAAGAGAACATCCGGATATTGTAGCGTGAAAGTATAAATGACCACCTCATGCCCTTGCTGTTGCAACGCCCGGGCCAGTCGCTCGCTAAAGGCGGCGATGCCTCCTCTGTAGGGATAGGCGGTACCGATGATGGCAACTTTCATAATTCGGTTTTCAATAAGCTGCAAAGTAAAGAAAAGATATTTGAAAAAAGGTACTTTGACGAATAAGGCACCACAAGTTCCCGAATCTTTTTTGATGGTAATTTTATTCCAAAATAATTTTTAGCCCCAAGGCAGATCGTGGGTATTTCGGCACATTTGTTGTCTTTCGAAGGGTAGCACATAATCATGACCAAAAAAAATCCCCTCTTCAGATTGCTGGAAAATAATTTTCCTGCTTCATTAGGCTTCCCCCTATAAGCCGTACTTCTGAATCCTTATCCCCCGATAAGTTTAGCACGTTCCCCCGTTTTCAGAAATTTTATTTTAAAAACCGTTCGACTCTCTGCAAGGTCCGTTTGTAGAAGTTCGAAGAAGCATGTGATCTACCTATGAGAAAGCTAATGGAGGCCATTGGACTGGTATGCCTACTGTCCATTTTATGTGCCAGTGCAGCCAATGCGCAAAGAGAAATGACAACCGGGGGTATTACTTCTCAAACCCTGGAAACCTTCCTTGAAAAGCCGCAAATATTCGAGCGGTTTCGTTCCAAAGATCATTATTACTTACAGCTACAGTTCGATCAGTTGCCTACATCTGCGCACAAAGAGCTGCTATCCAAAGCAAATATTCACCTGATTCAGTACAAGAATAACAATACTTATTTAGCTGCCATTCCTTCTTCTGTAGACCGACAAATGCTGAATAGCTTGGGCATCAAAGGAGTTCGGCGGACAGATAGTTTTGACAAGCTGTCTGAAGAGTTTTTCCACGATGACATCTCCGAAAGAATCGAGGCAGGTAAGCCACTAGATTTGGCCCTGGTCTTCAGTCCACAGGCAGAAAACACAGATATACAAGCTTTGCTCGATAAACATGGTGTCCGTCAGGTTGAAAATTCCATACCCGGAGCGCCTGTTAGAATCATCCGCATACCATCCGATTTACTAGACGATATTGTTTCAGAACCTTTAGTGGTATCTGTTGACATTAGGCAGGAGGAAGACATCAAACTGAACCATGAGGTCTGCGTGCAGCAGCGCGTCAATACACTGAATTCTTCCCTAAGTGGCGAACGCAACCTGGCTGGGTCCGGGGTGGTGATCGGTGTAGGAGATGGTGGTGAATTGGGAGACCATATAGATTTTGGCTGTCGGATTATTAATAAGGCCGATGGTGCCTACGGCTCCTTTGGTCAGCATGGTGACCATGTTGCTGGTATCATAGCAGGCGGCGGAATTCTGGACCCACTCTACCAAGGAATGGCTGCAGAATCACAGCTGTTGATTCAAAAGACAAGCCTCGTTACATTTTATGCAGAAGACTACATCCGCGACTATAACATGGTTCTGACCAATAATTCTTATGGAACCAGCTTCAATTGTGCATCCAACGGTACCTATAATTATACAAGTCTAACACTTGACTGGCAGATGAATGAATACCCGAATGTCCTACACGTTTTTGCGGCAGGAAACAGTGGAAACAGCACCTGTGGCAATTATCCAAAGGGATACAAAACGGTGTTGCGCTACTACCAGTCATCCAAGAATGTATTGACCGTTGGGGCGGTAACCGACAACCGCGACATTTGGAGTTCTTCCAGCCGTGGACCTGTTGCCGATGGCCGGATCAAGCCGGAAATATGCGGCATCGGGACTCGGGTACACTCCACCGGTCGAGATTACAACTACTGGGTTGCCAACGGTACCAGCATGGCTGCCCCGGCTGTCACTGGAACCTTGGGGCTGCTATACGAACGCTATCGGCAATTGCACGCAGGACAAGATCCGGACGCTGCCTTTATGAAAGCATTGGTCTGCAACACGGCCGATGACCTGGGCAATCCAGGGCCAGACTATACCTATGGCTTTGGCATCATCAATGGATTGAGAGCTGTCAATGCATTGGAAAACAACCAATTTGCCAAGTCTTCGCTCGAACAAGGAGGCGTTTACGAACAAACGATCAATGTACCTGCCGGTGCCAGTCAAATGAAGGTCATGCTCTATTGGAGCGACAAAGAGGCAGAGTCTTTTCCAGAAAAAGCACTGGTTAACGACCTAGACCTGACCGTAGTGGCGCCCGACGGCAGCAGTTTTCTGCCTTGGATACTGAATCCAGATACCAACCACGTGACGGATAATGCCATCCGGGGGGTTGATCGCCTCAACAACATCGAGCAAGTAACCATCGACCTACCGAGCAGCGGTCAATATACCTTGCGCATCAACGGAACAGAAGTCCCTTTTGGGCCGCAAACTTTCCATATCGTTTACGATTTTATCGAGCCGGAAATCAAACTGACCCATCCGATGGGGGGAGAATTCCTGCAACCTGGCACAAAAGAAATGATTCAGTGGGATGCCAACAGCAGCCCCAGCGACAGCTACACGGTAGAGTATTCGACCGACGGAGGTGTCAACTGGACCACTTTGACCACCGACCTTCCAGGGACCAACTGTTTTTATGAATGGACGGTACCAAACGTAGAAACATCGCAGGCAAGGGTGCGGGTCAGCCGCAATGGAACGGCCCTGTCCGCCATTAACCAAGCCAACTTCAGCGTACGTCCGGTGCCTTCCAATTTATCGACAAAGCCTTTTTGCGACGGTATGGTAGAACTTAAATGGACCGGAGTGGATTACGCCAGCCAATATGAGGTTTTGCTTTTCGATGGTTGTGATTGGGAGTTGGTCAAGACAAGTACTTCTCAATCGGCCATCATAGATAGAAATTTGGAAGATGGCACTCAATATTGGTTTACGGTCAGAGCAGTAGGGGCCGATGGCCTCATTGGCAAGCGAGCGGCCGCCGCTGCCTGTGTCATTGATCCAGAGGCCCTTTGTCCCTGGAATGTCGCACCCCGATTTGAAGATTTGTTGGTGCCGGACCGTGGCCGCCGTGGGACCATTACGACCTTGGACAGCATCAAGTTGTTTGGGAAGATACGCAACATCGGACAAGATACACTCTTTGATTACGACATTTACTTTAGCCTCGACAACGGCTCGCCTGTCTTCGTTCCAATCGGTCAGCTCATTGCTCCTGGTGACAGCCTGGTGTTGGATTTCGGCTCTTCTGCCGATTGTTCTACTCCTGGTACGCATACTTTCAATGCTTGGATCGAGGTAGAGGAAGATGGTCAAACATATTTGGACACCTTGGAATCACCTGTAGAAGTGGTTCAGCTGGACAATCCCGAGCTTACCTTTCCTTTTG
>JBCCSZ010000330.1:0-8508 GCA_039199225.1 Bacteroidota bacterium | reverse complement strand
TAGGAATCATCGACTTGGTAAAAGCGGTTGAAAACAAGTGGTAGCTTTTCTTCTGGGATGCCCTTACCGTTGTCTTTAACGACGATTTCCGCCTGTTTTTCTCTTTTGAAGACCAGCAGTTGGACACTTCCGCCAGCCGTTGTAAATTTCAGGGCATTTGAAAGGAGGTTGCCAATGATCTTTTCCAATTTATCGCGATCGAAGTAGACTTCGAGCATTTCTCTGTCTGGCAGGTAAGAGAGTTCAATTTGCTTGCGATGAGCCGCTTGTTGGAAGGAGTCGACCAGCAGCTTTAGGGTAGATACCAAGTCGGACTTTTGAGCTTGTAGTGGGAGCTTGCCAGCTTCCAGCTTACTGAGGTCGAGCATTTGATTGACCAATTGCAGCATGCGGTCGGCATTTCTGCTAGCAGTCTGCAGCAATGCTTGTTGCTGGGGATTGTCGATGCTGGTCTTCAATCGGTTGATGGGATCGACGATGAGGCTGAGCGGTGTGCGCAGCTCGTGGGAGATATTGGTAAAATAGCGCTGGCGCATTTGATCGAGCTTTTCGAGGCTTCGAGCTTCCAATTCCTTGCTTTTCAGGCGGTTTTGGTACCACAGAAATAGGCCGATGGCCAGAATGAGCAAGGAGATGGACAACAAGGCAAAAAGCTTCAAACGGTTTTCCTGGGCGCTCAGTTGAAACTCTTTCTGGATGATTTCCTGATCCTTTTGAGCACTTTCATACTGCATTTCCAGCTCTGCAATGGTCTCCCTGTATTTTCTGGTTTGAATGGAGTCGTTCAGGTCCCTGCTTTTTTGCAAATAGTAAAAGCCCTCATCCTGATGGTCTAGGTTGAAATGGTTGACAGCGAGGTTTTCGAGAATGTCCATATTTAAATGGATGTCTTCCCCTTCTTGGGCATAACGCAGGGCTTCTTCGGCGTACTCCAAAGCTTTGGAATGATCGCTTTTCTTCACATAAAGGCTGGATAATTCATTCAGCGTATAGGCGCGACTCACCGGGCGATTGTATTTCTTTTTGAGCCTTAGGGCATACAATAGATTTTCTTCTGCCTTTGCAAGGTCTCCGACGTCTATATAACAAGCCCCCAAATTGGAGTATACTTTTGCCAACAGTAAGCCGCTGAAATATTGCCGGCAGTTGTCTTGCAGCATTTCATTGTAAATCTCGATGGACTTTTTCATCTCAGCATCCTTGTCCGAAACCTTGTAGGTGATGGCTTTGGTAAACTTGATTTTGCCACATACTGCTTTCTCATCCCCCAATTCGGAATAGATTATTCCCGCTTGGTCCAGATAAGAAATAGCGGTCGGAACTTCCCGCTGTAAACGAAAGTAGTCGCCTATAGAGAATAAAAATTCTGCTTTGTAGTCCAGCAGTTGGAGAGCGTCGGCCATTTCTTTTCCCTGGATGAATAGATTCAGACCTTCCTTGTTTTTCCCCACTTTCATCAGCGCAAAAGCCTGTTCGTTGAGGATGTCGAGCAACAGCTTGGCACTGACTTTTGAATCTACAGCTTCCCGAGCTTTTTCCAACTGTTCCAATGCCTTGGTAAATTGCCCCATGCCGGTGAAGGCTTTCCCCAGCTGAAGATGGGCCGTTGCAATGTTTTCACCCGCTTGTAGAGACTGCTCTAGGACGACTTTCAGGCTATCGATTTGCGGACCATCGGACGAATGGGCAGCCTTGGTACAAATCAAAAGTAGAAAAATACAGAGCGTAGTGAAGACCTTTGGAGAGGGTTTGATAGGTGTTCCAAGCATTTTTAGAGCGGATTTACCCAACAAGATACACTATTACATTAATATAATGAATAATATCTTTTCGATCACTGATGGTTCTTCTGCTTTCGGATGGTGAGGAGGTTAGGTGAGACGAGAGGATTGCAGGGAATACTGTTGACATAGATCGGGAAAGGCACAGGCAAGTCCTTGGGCCGTAGCTTGTTAGCCTTTAGAAAGGACGCACCTTTTTTGGTGTTGGATCATGGATCCATACAATGCTTTGAGTTAAAACCGGTTGGAATGGCCTCTATAGGGATTGTTGTTGGGATGACCCTCAATTTATATTGGAAGCCTTTTGTAAAAAATCGGTCAGAGGGAGTTTTGCTGAGAAATCGGAAGGAAAGTAACAATGACACATAAATAACAGTTTTTATTTGTATTTAGTGCCATTGTCTTCCTTTTTTTCCAAAAAAACGTAGTTGGCTGTTAAAATTGCCGACATAATTGGTTCAAAACCTCTGGCATATTTGATTGAAACGCAATTATGATGCACTACTTGAAACGGTTTTGAGATCGGTTTTATAAGGATAAAGTAGCTAAGCTTTAGAAGGTCACACCGAGTGAGACCACCATTCTACCCACTTTGTCATCGAATTGGTAGGGACGGTCGTTGAATACGATGTGGTCACCGAAGTTGTTGAAAGCACCTTCGTATTTAAAATCAAGGACGAATTTCCAGATGTCCAAACCCACACCGGCTTGCCATCCGTAGGTCATTTTCTCAAAATTCTGGTCGTACCCATCGATATCGAACAGGTCGGATTTTGAGTTGACGAATAGATGTCCGACAGGTCCACCTTGTAAACGGAGGGGGCCAAACTTAAAGCCCATCATCAGGGGAATGTCCAGATATTGGTACCTTTCTGTCAGCAACTGAGAAACATTGTCGAGGTCTTCGGTGCGAAAATCAACGCTGTTGGAGTTGAAAACAGCCTCGGGTTGAATGAAAAACTTACCCATTTGTATTTGGGTAAAAAGGCCGAAGTGGACGCCATAATTGGCCTCAGAGACAGACAACTTCAGGTCTCTAAAATTTTCGCTATTGGTCACCAGCAATTCGCCAGGTTGTACATCTGTTGTGGAGATACCAGCTCTAACACCAAATTTGATCTGGGCCTGAGCCATTTGGATACTCATCAAACACGCTACAATTAACATCAGTTTCTTCATGGTTGTTTAGTTTGGTTTTGTTGTAAAACGAAGCCAAAGCGGGCCAGTGTCAGTTTTTGAAAGCCCTTAACGAAAGCTTAACCGAAGTCTTAATTTTCTTTACATTTGCAAAAACCTGGTTTTATCACCATGATTATAGAAAGCGCCTACTACACGGGAAGCTTCCCGACTGAATCGAAATGCCCTAAGGACTCCCTGCCGGAATACGCCTTCATTGGCCGTTCTAATGTGGGTAAATCCTCCCTGATCAACATGCTGTGTGACAGAAAGGGCCTGGCCAAGGTATCCGGTACACCTGGCAAAACGCAGTATCTCAATTTTTTTCTGATTAATAAGAGCTGGTACATCGTCGATTTGCCGGGCTATGGCTATGCGCGCATCTCCAAAACCAAGCGAAGAGCCTGGGAGAAAATGATTCAGGGTTATCTGAACAAACGCGAAAATCTGGTCTGTACTTTTTTGCTGATCGACTCCAATGTGAAGCCGCAAGCCATCGACCTGGAGTTCATCAACTGGATGGGGCAGATGCGCATCCCCTTTGTATTGGTTTTTACCAAAATAGACCGCAAAAAGAAAGGTTTGGATATTTCAGCCAATATCGAGGCTTTCAAGGAAGCTTTGCTGGAAAGTTGGGAAGAATTACCGCCGCTTTTTGAAAGTTCGGCCAATTTGCAGATTGGACGGGAGGAAATTCTTAATTTTATAGAACGGACTAATGAGCAAGTGAATAATGAGTAAACTTTCAAAAGCACTACCCGCAGTTATTGAAAATATAGAGGACTGGCCCATCTACAAGATGAGCGAGGACCGCGACGCTTTCATTGAGGAAATCGATGAATTTACGGTCAAGCGCCTCATGCAATTTGGCAACGAGCAACTGCAAGACATCATCGCCAAGACGATCTATCTGGAGCGCATCCGAATCAAGGAGGAACCCTGGAAGGTCGACCCGCCCAACGAGCGGCAGTTCTGGACGCGCATCCGCAAGAACCTGGTGCGCAAGTCCCTGGATAAGGACGATGAGGAATCCCGGGGGCAAACGGCTGAAATCCTGCGGCGCATCGTCCATCGGTACTCCGAAGAAATCGTTGGTACCTTCAAAATTCCGACCTTCCTTTTCGCCAGGAGGTTGTTGACCTTGTTATTCCATCGCTTATTGAACACGGCGGCCAGTCGAAACCTTCGTCGGATTTGGAGTTCCAAGCTGAGCGTCACCCAGAGTTTTGATCTGGTGGGCGATTTGGAGCACATTCGGGCCTTGGCTGCCAAAGGTACCCTGGTGGTCGTTCCGACGCATTCGAGCAATCTGGACTCCATTATGATTGGCTATGTGTTGGATTTGATGGGCCTGCCGTCCTTTTCCTATGGCGCCGGCCTCAATTTGTACAACACGGGCTATACAGCTTATTTTATGAATCGCCTGGGAGCCTACCGCCTGGACCGCCGCAAGAAGAACCAAATTTATCTTGAGACGCTCAAGGCGATGTCCAATCTGTCGATCCAACGCGGAACCAATAGTTTGTTCTTCCCCGGAGGAACGCGTTGCCGCTCCGGAAAGATCGAGGATAAGCTCAAGATGGGCTTATTGGGAACAGCGGTGGAGGCACAAAGGGCGCTCTGCGAGCAAGGCAAAAGCGATAAAATTTTCATCATTCCGCTGATACTGTGCTACCACTCGGTATTGGAAGCCAAGCATTTGATCGATCAGCATTTGAAGCGAACGGGCAAGGAGCAATACATCGATTACTCCTACAGTCGTCGAAAGGTGCTGCGCTTTATTTGGCGGCTGTTTTCTGCCAGCTCGACCATTACCTTGTCTTTCGGAAAGCCGATGGATGTCCTCGGCAACTTTGTCGATCGAGAGGGCAACAGCTTTGATCGGCACGGGAATGTGGTAGAAATCAAAGACTATTTTGTCAGCCAGGGAAGGGTGAAAACCGATCACCAGCGCGAGGGAGAGTACACCCGTATTTTGGCCGAACGAATCGTTCGCCGCTACTACCGGGACAATGTCGTTTTGAGCAGCCACCTGGTCGCTTTTGCCGCCTTCAATATCCTGCAATATACCAACCAACACCTCGACTTGTATGGACTGCTGCGCCTGCCAGCGGAAGACTATATTTTCTCAGTGGACTCGATGGATAAGGTCGTGGGGCAGTTGCGGAAAAGGTTGATGGAAATGGAGGACAATGGGCGCATTAAGCTATCGTATGAAATCCGGGGAGAGGTGACTGATTTGATCCGCCACGGCGTGCGCAACCTGGGGATATTCCACCCTGCGAAGCCCTTGGTTTTCGACAAGGCCGGAAACCTGGTCAGTGAGGATTTCAAGCTGTTGTACTACTACCACAATCGATTGGACAACTACCAATTGGAAAAGGCCATCGAGTGGAATACTTTTGTGGTAGACTTGGAAAAAAGTATGGTCGTAGATGCTTCTAACTGATGGAAGATCGGTGCTTAGATAAAATCGCCTGCACAATGACTTTCTTCCGAGTGAATCGCAACTTGAATGAAGTAACTAAATACCTGGAGGGGCAAGCAGGCTTTTTTCGCTGGATCGGCAGGTTCATTATTTGTATTTGAAACAGACCCTTTTCATGTTCAAGAAGTTTTTTCTTTCCGATTGGAATATGAACATCGCCATTCTGGTCAATGCGATCGTGATATTCTTCCTGTATTTTCCACAGATCAAAGTTCATTATCCCGATTTTTACCATTTTTTGGAGTACCTCGATGTATTCTTCATTCTCGTCTTTTTGATCGAAGCCATCTTAAAACTTCAAAACGAAGGATTTAGGAATTACTTTTCCAGTGCTTGGAATCAACTGGACTTTTGGGTGGTCCTTTTCAGCTTGCCGTCCTTGTTGCACTTCATCCCTGGTTTTGGCGTTATTCACACTTCTTTGTTCAAGGTTTTGCGACTGATTCGCTTGATCCGCCTGGTGCGATTCATGCATGTGATTCCAAACATGGACATGATTTTAGCGGGCTTGGGCCGCGCCATTCGATCTTCCGTATTCGTACTGCTCGTCTTATTTTTTATGAACTTCATATTGGCCATTTTTACCTGTCATTTTTATGGCAATCTCGTTCCGCAATATTTTGGCGACCCCCTGATTTCCAGCTACTACATTTTCCAGATGTTTACTATTGAAGGTTGGAATGAAATTCCGGCCGTGATAGCAGAGGCTGCGGCGGAGCAAGATGTTCCTTATGCCCACATGGTCATTGGGATGACCCGCTTCTACTTTATTCTTGTCGTCCTTTTGGGAGGGATATTTGGAATGTCGCTGGCGAATGCCATTTTTGTCGATGAGATGACGATGGATAATAATCGGGACTTGGAGAAAAAGATCACCCAGCTACAGGGAGAAATACGGGAGTTGAAAGATTTGCTGTTGGAGGGGCGGGAAAAGAAGGCTTGAGGAAGTAAGCATTGTCTAAAGCGCAGCAAGTTTGCTTGCGTTGAGGCCAGGACAAGAAGCCCATTGTCTGAGCCACTTGTCCTGAACACACCCTAGTTTTTCTTCTTCTTTTTGCCGAATAGGTTTTTCAGCTTATTGACACCTTCCTTGGCGGAATCCTTGAGGTCTTCGCCTTTGTCCTTGAGATTGTTTTTCAGCGAATCCGGGTTGGAAGCATCTTTGACAATATCCTTGACGGATTCTTTGGCGCCACCTGGATTGCTCAGTAGGGAATCGATGGCTTCCTTGCCCTTGTCTTTCACATCTGTGACCACCTTATCGGTTTCCTTTTTAATCTCTGACTTGACCTCTTCCTTCGCATTGTTAACCACCGTCTTGACGGTATCGACAACCTGCTTCTTGGTTTCTTCCAACGCCTGTTTTGCTTGGTCCTGGAAGCCTGCACCATCGGTTCCGGTTGGCTTGACATTCACTTTGGGGCTGGTGATGGAGCCTCCTAAGTTCACTTGGACATTGATGAATTCTGCGTCGGCGATGTTCAATCCAACCTTTGAAGCTTGCCCGTTTAGAAAATCGAGCCCTTTGTTGGCAGCCTGGCCAATGTTGTTTTTCAGCATCTTTCGCGGAATCTTAGCCATGATGCGATAATCCATCTCTTGGCTGATGCTGTGCGATCCGCCGATGATCATATCGATGCCTTGGTAGGAATAGTCAAAGTCCTTGACAAGTACCTTACCTTCCTTTACCTCAAACCAGTTCTTGGTGTCTTTGATTTGCAAAGACTGAAGGGCTTTGATGTCCAGTAGTCCGCTGAGTTTTTCCAAAGGCTTGAAGTTGCGCAGCGCTCCGTCGAAAGTATACAGGAAGCCATCTGCTGTCAGGGTACTCAGGTTGGGCATCATGTCTTTACCCAAGACACCTTTGAAAGACATCTTGGTATTGAATTTTCCTTCGAGGAATTTAGCAATCGGCGCCAGCTTTTGCACCGTAATAAATTTTTCAAATACATCCTGAAATCCAAAGCGCTCGATGTCGTAAGCCATATCAAAGAGCGGTTTGTCAGCCTGCTTGGTGTCATAGCCTCCGCTCATGTTGATGCGGCCGCCGAGCATATCTGCTTTGGTATCTTGGATTTTAACCGCTTGGTCTTTGACCAGCAAGCTGCCATTGATATTTTTGAGGTCGATGTTGGTGTATGTCAGTTTGCCAAAGTTGGCATCGATTTTCATGTCGATGTTATCTGGAACTACGATGGGCTCCAATGCCTCCTCATCTGCTGTATTGACGGCCGTGGCACTTTCATCTGTTTCGACCATAAACTGATTGAGATCGAAATAATCGGAAAACAATTGGACGTCGCCATAAAGGGTTTCATTCTGGAAGACATAGTTCATAACGTTGGTGATCTTGCCTTTGCCTTTCAGATCGCTGTTGCCAATTTTGGTACGAAAATCCTTGATGGTCAAATCATTGGAATTCATGCGACCAACCAGCGCATTACTCGTCAGTTCGTAAATGTCGTATTTGATCTTTCCGACCTTGGCATCCAAGCTGAAATCAAATCGGTCGAATACCTCTACGGGCTCTGTCTCCACGGTCGCAGTTGCTGCATCCGGCTCCGTACTTTCCGCAGGCATCCATTCATCTGCATTGAAGTATTCCGAGCGTACTTTGAAAGTTCCCTTCATGGTTTTTTCCGGCGACAGATAAGCCAAGATATTGTCAATGGAGCCTGTGGCCTGAATGTCTGACTTCCCGAGCAAGGCTTCGAATTTGTCGACTTCCGCCTTTTTGGGAGTCAGCCCCATGTGCAAGGTTTTGATTTTGACGGGTGGCAACCCATCTGCCGTATAATTGATGCCTGTGATTTGGAGGTCTCCCTTCATGTCCACACTTTCATAAGCCTCGCGATCAATATCGGACATCTTAGCCTTTGCGGTTATGTCTGCATCGATGACGCCACTGAGTTCCTGAACGCCCTCCATTGGAAATGCTTTGGACAAATCGGCCAGGTCGATGACCCCATTGATCTTAGTGTCGATATTGGGATCGGAAATGGGCGTGCGCAAATTCAGTGTAGCCTCGAAAGGGTTGTTACCCATGTTCATTTTGAAAATTGG
>JBCCSZ010000329.1:0-8564 GCA_039199225.1 Bacteroidota bacterium | reverse complement strand
GCACTTCTTGCGTACCCAAAAACAGCTGATTGCGGGTCATGGCGATGATGACAATAAAACCCTCGAAGTCATCGGGCAGCTGCTGCAGCTTAAAAAGGTCTCCGTTGCGCTGAAAACGGGAGACTGTGTTGGCATTCTTCCCAATCAAAAAGGCCATCTGATCCGTCAATACAGTTCCAAATCCAACGGCCTGGGCCTCCAAGTCGTAGTTAGTACCTGTATTGTCTATTTCCCGATAGGGATTTATCCACCCCAATTGGTCAAAACGCAGCTCGTAACCTTCTCCCGACATAAATTCCACCTGATCATTGGTGTTGGGCGCTTTCACCCAATCCACCGACGGACTACCACCAACGGGATTGCCAAAGGCTAAGGCAAAATCAGACTGCCCTTGCACAAAGGACTCATTTGGCAAAACCATGCTGGCGCGCTTGTTCAGTTGGATGGGCTCATTGTTCTTGAAGGCTGCCAGCTCAATCAGTCCGATGGACTCCGACAGCTCATCGTCTACCGCAGTGGTCAAATCATTCAGAAGAATTTGAGGAGCTTCATATACTTCCCGCAATTCCAAACGGATGGAACCTTGGACAGGATTGCCGCCTTGATCGGTAAAGGAGGAAGCATCCAGGTTGAGGACAGCGCCCCTATCGGTCACGACACTGTTATCTTTAGAAGCATCGAGGTTGAATTGCTGCAGATTTGTACGGGTAGAGTCGAACAACTCTGCCACCGTCAGATAAGGCAAAGGAAGGCCCGGGCTGACAGACGCATCGTCGATGTAACAGGATTGTACAAACAGGAGCAATCCGACGCAAACAAAAAGGAGCTGCTTTATATCGGTTGGAATCATTAGAATTGGGGATTGTTGATTGGTAAATATAAATAATCAAAATTTTAATCCAATACCCATTCTATAAATTTGTCTTGAATTAGATTCTCCCCCTTATCTTTGCCCTCCAAACTTCACTAAAATGAAACCTCTAGCCGAGCGCATGCGCCCCCAACATCTGGAAGACTACATCGGACAGCAACACCTGGTGGGTGAGGGTGCGGTGCTTCGCCAAGCCATCGAGTCCGGCCACATCCCTTCCTTTATCCTGTGGGGGCCTCCCGGCGTGGGCAAAACCACCCTGGCCAACATCATCGCCAATAAGCTCGAACGCCCTTTCCATACCCTAAGTGCCATCAACTCCGGGGTCAAAGACATCCGTGAGACCATCCAAAGAGCCAAAAGCCAACGCTTTTTCAACAGCCCCAACCCCATCCTATTCATCGATGAAATCCACCGTTTCAGCAAATCACAGCAAGACAGCCTTTTGGGAGCGGTCGAAAAGGGCGTCGTAACACTGATCGGCGCTACGACAGAGAATCCTTCTTTCGAGGTCATTTCTGCCCTACTGTCGCGCTGCCAGGTTTATGTCTTAAAGCACCTGACAAAGGAGGAGTTGATTCAGTTGGTCGATCAAGCTGTTGCCAAAGATGAGTATCTCCAAGAAAAGAAGATCGAAATTGCCGAATACAACGCCTTGCTGCGATTTTCCGGTGGTGATGCTCGCAAGTTGCTCAATGTACTGGAACTGGTCTGTAATTTTCCAGATGAAGAAGGCGTCGTCCACATTACGGATGAGCTGGTCACCGGTCGCATCCAGCAAAACATCGCCCAATACGACAAGAGTGGAGAGGGACATTACGATATTGCCTCCGCCCTTATTAAGTCCATCCGTGGCAGCGATCCAAATGGCGCCGTCTATTGGTTGGCCCGTATGCTCGAAGGTGGAGAAGACATCAAATTCATCGCTCGAAGGCTCATCATCTCGGCATCGGAAGACATCGGGCTGGCCAACCCCAATGCCCTGTTGATGGCTACCACTTGTTTTCAAGCCGTTCAGGCCATCGGAATGCCAGAGGCCCGCATTATTCTCTCACAAGCAACCGTCTATCTGGCGTGTTCGCCCAAGAGCAATGCCTCCTACATGGCAATCAACCGAGCGCAGCAGCAGGTGCGTCAAACGGGCAACTTGAGCGTCCCGCTGCCCATCCGAAATGCCCCCACCCAGCTGATGAGGGACTTGGACTATGGTAAAAACTACAAATACGCCCACGATTTTGCCAACAACTTCACAGAAATGGAGTTTCTACCCGATGAAATCACCGGAACAGCTTTCTACCAACCCGATAAAAACCCAACGGAGGAGCGCTTTCGGCAATTCCTTAAATCCCGCTGGAAGGATAAATACAACTATTGATCTTTTAGGCTTTCATCCAATGCCAATAGAGATGCCTGTCTAACAAATGGCGCGTACATTGGCCCATGAACCATGCCTACTGATTCTGCCGGTGACGCGGAGGAGGTGCATTCTTGAATTCTTCTGCTGAGAGGTAGCCGTCTTGGTTTGTATCGACCTTTGCAAAATCATTTTTTAGCGGACCTTGAACTTCCGAACTCGAGAGGCGACCATCTTCGTCTCGGTCCATCCTGGCCAACAAATCTGAAAATTGTGGCCGACCCCTATCCCCCCTTTGATTGGCTTGACGACTGTCGGGCGATGTAGGCTTAGCTTGAGGACTTTGGGGCGCATTCGTCTTCGGCGAACAGGCGGCAAAAAGCAGCAAAGCCATCACCGTCGTCACCGCTTTTAACGACAGTTCGCGAACGAAAAAGAAGGACAACAGCAACACACTCATCACACCCAACCAAGGAATGTTTCCATCGGAACTTTCTGATATAAAACGCATCTCCTGCTGAACGGAAATACTAGCCTGAGAAACAACAGCCTGACACTTATCGTGTTTCTCGATAGCATTTACATCACTCGATAAAGCAGTCTTTTCAGAAGCCTTACTTTCTTCTATTCTATCAAATGAGGACATACAGAGGACCAGCCCTGTTAGTACAAACAGGGAGCAAATTAAATACTTCATGTCTTGACTTTTTGCGTTTGAAGGAATCAAAAGACATTGGAGCCTTTTGTGTTAGTGTATGTAGTCCGTTCTATTTCAATAAGCAGTTCTTTAGATAGTAGGTTAACTTTATGGATTAGATGAACTTTCCAAGGAAACCTTTCGCTCCATCTCTACTTTTTTTGAAAAAATGTTTTTTTGGGCTATGCAATAGCATGGCATCCAATCAAAAAAAGCTCGTTGGATGGCTCCTAGAATCAGACTGATTTTCATGCTTATTTGATCCGCCCAGGACATTGCCAATTCAGCTCGACAATGGCTTTTTCGGGTTTGCGGAGGGTATTGAAAAAGTCTTTGAGGTAGTGAAGCATGGCCTGCTTGGGTTTGCGCCCCAGGTACTCAAACGGTTGGATAACCTCTAATAGGGCAGCCTGCCTTTCCGTGTAAAAATCAATGGTTTCCCGATGGATATGCGACGGGCGGCAACCTCCCATAAAAATGCGATCCTTAATGGTCTTGATGGGATAATTTTTGTTGGGCTGCGCGTAGTAAGCATCTATCAAACCTGCATAATCAAAGTCATAGGGAACAGCCACAAACTGGGAGTCTTTCCGAGAGTGGATGATTTTAATGTTGTGCTGATATTTGATCTGCCAATCGGTATTGCCAATCATGTATTGAAACATCGCCAGCTGATTTAGAGGCTGTGTGCCAATTTTTCGCCGGCTGAAACCCTCCTTTTCATAAATTTCTCCTCCCAATCGCTCAGCCAATTCGTGTTTGTTTTCGATCAGAAAGCCATAGCGCTTCAATGATTTTCCCTTGCGGCCAGTATCTACGTAGGTGATCTCAACCAACTGTACCCGGAAGCTTTTATCTGTCAGCTGATTGTACAAACGATAGGCCAGGTACTCTCGCAGAATCAAATGTTCGTTGATGACACTGTTTTGGCAATGGGTGACCAACTTCAGGGTATTGAAATGGCTGTCTAGGCCGAGGCTGTCCAACAATGTTTCGGGAAATTTGAGCTTTAGGGGTGGAAAGATGCAAATGCGACGTCTGGATTTTCCACGCAAGCGAAGCTCAATTTGTTCTTTGTAATCGAGGCCATTGACGGAAAAAGCTAGGGTGGCCGGCTGATAGTTGTCGCTGAATTTTTTCCGTATCAACGTGCGAAAGTCGGCCTCAATGGTCAGCTTGGGGAGGCTATCCTGTTGAAAGAAGCAGAAAATACTTTTATAGAGGCTATCTGAGCTGGAAGATTCGCTCAGGGACAGCCCTGGCAGACTGTCTTGAGACGGTGTTTGTGCGTTCGTGAGGAGCGGCCCGATAGCAGCCAGAAGGATCAATAGGCGTAAGAGTCTCATGGGTATACATTTTTCCCAGGCAGGAAGATGCCTTTACTGGCTTGCATTGATGGTTGATGTACGCTCAAAGTTTATGTTGAAAGTTACAGGCTTTGCTGATAATTTTACGCTTGAATTTTGCGGGGTTGCGGGTCTGGGCGTAGAAAGCCTCCAAATACCTCCTCATTTCTACTCGATCTTCTCTTTGTAATAAAGGTATCTCGTCAAAAACACTCATTACATCCTCTTTTACTTCCTGAAAGCGCGTTAAAACAGCTTCCAAAATCTCCAAATCATTGCAATGCGACATAAAGACCCGCTCGGTAACAGCTATCTGGTTCAGGTTCGGATTGGGGCGGGCATAGGCAGCATTGACCAATCCGGAATAGTCAAAATCGTATGGAATCGCAAAAACTTTTTGATCCCCCTCGGGATCGATGAGGACCAAATTGTGCTTGATCGGAACAGCCCAATCGGTATTGCCAATAAAGTACTGAAAGACACTCAGAAACATAAATTGATATTCGTCCAGCGAATCGCGGGTCATTCCATATTTGTTTTTCACCATACAAGTCAGACGGTCGGCCAATTCTTCCTTACTCTCAATAAAAAAGGCCAAATGCACCCGCTCCGGCGACTTACCGGATGCATCAACATACCTAATCCGGGCCAATTGTACCCGAAAACTCGCTGGACACAACTTGTTGTATATCCGATAAGCAGCATATTCGCGTAGTATGTTCCGCTCTCCCTCCACCCCTTCAAAGCAATGGGTAACGATTTTCATATCGTCATAAGGCAAAAAACCAGCCACCGAAAGGTCTGTGTCGTGAAATTTGATCTTAAGAGGCGGAAAATTACAAACCTTGCGGCGGGTCTTCCCTCTTTGCCGCAAACGAACGTTCCATTGGATCGTATCCGAACCGACAGATTCCTCCAGTACACCAGGCACGTAGGAAGCCTTCTTGGCGTCCGTCAGCAAGGAATCCATGTCAATCACAATGGTCAACTGCCGAATGTCTGTATCAGAAAAATATTCAAAGATGCTTTGGGCATCATTGGCGGAGTCGACAGCAGCGACGTAACCGTTTTGGCTCACAGCATCTTTGTTGCCCAAGCAGCACAGGGCAAGGAGCAGAAAATATACTAATGACGTTTTTCTCAATTGCGAAGCTTGTTTATAGTGCAAAATGGGGAATAAATATCACCTTTAGCGAATAAACCGATAAATGCTAACAAATGTTGTAACGAAATTTAAGGCATATTTTTCTTTTCTCAAAAAAGCCATACCACAATCCTCCTCTCGGCCAAGCGGGTACAGCCTGTGATTTGTATTTAATTTAAATGAATATTAAAGGCAAGTCTTTTGAAGCTCCTCCTGTAAAGACGCTTTATCGTTGATGGTCTTGTAGAAGCCACCTAGGTATCGAAGGACCTCGGATCGTTGCTTTTTACTCAATAGACCCAGTTCCTCCACCTGCTGAATGATGACCTCCCGCCTTTTGTTAAACAATTCGACAGCGCCCTCGAAGTCTTTGCTACTGGCACAACTTGCAACAAAGCGGCGTTCCCGGACACTTTCCATCTCACCAAGGTCGCGATTTGGAATGGCATAGGGCGTATCCACCAAGCCGCTAAAATCAAAGTCGTAAGGGACCACGACAATCTTACCATTGCTGTTGAGTTTGACCAGCTTAACATTGCGCATCAATTCCGGCCAAAAGTCGGTGTTGCCAATCATAAACTGAAACATCAGCATATTGTGGTGAACACCTGCTTGGAAGTCATTAAAAGGCGTATTGAACTGTTCGACCACCTTGCCGCCAATGCGCTTGGCCATCTCATGGTGGTTTTCAATCAAAAAACCATAGCGGACGATTTCTTTCGAAGGATTTTCACTGTCTAGATAGTGTATCTTAAGCAGTTTGACCTTCAAGCTTTTGTCGGTCACCTCATTGTACATTTTGTAAGCCAAGTACTCCTTCATCAGATAGCCCTCCCCTTTTTTATTGTCCAGACAATGGGTAACCAGTTTGAGTTTGTTGTAAGCACTATCGAGGCCATTGCCGAACAGCTCTCGCTTTTTGAATTTCAACATCAGCGGTGGAAAGTCGCAAAAGCGGCGGCGGCTCTTCCCGCGTACCCGCACCTTGATGTTCTTGGTAAATTCCTTATTGGTCTTAGCGTCGTAAAAGCGAATTTTTGCTTTCTGGTAGCTATCGGTACGCTTGCCGGCCATCAGTTGCTCCATATCCGTTTGGATATAAAGCTCCTCATAATCAGCCTTTTGTACCAGCTTAAAGACCGACATAGGCGCGCTTGAATGCGAAGTAGTGGGGTCTTTGTCCACTATACATGGATCAGTGCCAACTGGCTTGGCTTCCAAGGGCATCCAAGCGGTCACAAGCAACAATGGCAATAAGACCAGCAGCTTAGGCTGTATGGATTGGAAAGAGGCAAGGAGCAATTTGAAAGAGGTCTTTAGTTTGTCGGTTGGTATTTGAACGAAAGTAGCGGAAGCACTTTTTTTGCTTTTCAGGGAACAGATCATTTTCAATACAGGGTTTTCTAGAGAGTTACGAAACTTGACTTACTGCTATTCTCTTATCTATAGCTTAAAACTGCAGATTTTCAGCTGGCTCCGATGGGAATAATCGAAGAACGAATTGTATTTCTCGACAAATGCCAAGCCACCTTCAACGATTTCGATGAATGCCCCCTTGTCGTCGATCAAAGGCAGGGCAGCCTACAAAACAATGATCGGTAAGATGTATCACAGGCAGTTGGACTGATGGGCGTTCACCTTTCTTCGCCACATTAATTTTTGCAGCGATTTTGAGCATTTTTTCGTATTTTTAAGTGTCTAAACGAATGTTAACAGACAAAACATTTCGTTCGCAAGAACGTATGAAGTATTGATGACTTGAGAAGACAACAATTTTCATTTTCCAGCATTGTAATAATACCTATACCAAATAATTCGATTATTTAAAGAAGTTACCTATGAATCAAGTTGAAACGGTGGAGAACCTCCAGATGATCAAAGTGAGTGCAAGGGATTTTGCTGAGCAATACATCAGACCCCACGTGCTCGAGTGGGATGAAAAGCAGCATTTCCCAATGGATGTCATGCACAAGATGGGAGAATATGGTTTTCTTGGAATTTTGATTCCGGAAGCCTATGGTGGAGCTGGCCTCGGTTATCAGGAATATGTTACAGTCATCGAAGAACTGGCTAAGGTGTGTGGTGCTATCGGTCTTTCAATGGCTGCCCACAATTCGCTCTGTACCAATCACATCTATATGTTTGGCAACGAGGAGCAAAAAAGTAAATACCTCCCATTGCTGGCCACTGGTCAGTGGATCGGCGCATGGGGTTTGACAGAACCAAACACGGGAAGCGATGCTGGCCGGATGAAGTGCGTTGCAGTGAAAGATGGTGATTATTACGTTCTCAATGGAACGAAGAACTTTATCACACATGGCAAGTCTGGCCATGTGGCTGTCGTAATCGCTCGTACGGGTGAACCGCTCGATAGTCATGGAATGACGGCTTTCGTGGTGGAAAGAGGCACCAAGGGCTTTTCTGCTGGCAAGAAGGAAAACAAGCTGGGTATGAGAGCCAGTGAAACGACCGAGATGGTCTTTTCCAACTGCCGCATCCACAAGAGCCAGGTCTTGGGCGAAGTTGGTGAAGGCTTTATCCAATCCATGAAAATTTTGGATGGTGGTCGCATTTCTATTGCTGCCTTGTCCCTCGGTATTGCCAAAGGTGCATATGAGGCTTCTGTGAAGTATGCTAAAGAACGTCACCAGTTTGGCAAGTCCATCTCTCGCTTCCAAGGCATCAGCTTCAAGTTGGCGGATATGGCCACTAAGATTTCTGCGGCAGAGCTGTTGACCCGGCAGGCGGCGGATATGAAAAACAGAAACGTCAAGGTGACCAAGGAATCTGCCATGGCAAAGTACTATGCTTCTGAGGTAGCCGTCGAAGTTTCCACGGAGGCCATTCAGATTCATGGCGGATATGGCTATGTGAAAGATTTTCCAGTGGAGAAATTCTACAGGGACTCCAAGCTGTGTACCATCGGCGAAGGAACATCTGAAATTCAAAAACTGGTTATTTCCAGAGAAGTACTGAAAGGATAAAACCTTTCTTCCAATAGATACGAAAGGGTGTAGGGTGATCGATCACCTTACGCCCTTTTTCATTTCTTCCCTTTTGACTCCCGCTACTCCCCTATTCAACAAGTCGCTTTGGGCCAATGGCTGACCGAGCAAATCCAACAAAAGTTCAATGGCCCAGCAAGTAGGAAG
>JBCCSZ010000328.1:0-8611 GCA_039199225.1 Bacteroidota bacterium | reverse complement strand
CCCCCTACTCATTCAAATCCCAAATCCAATTGCCTTCTTCGTTGAAGTAGCCGATTTTGTCGCCTTGCTCAACGCGGAATAGGCCCTCGCCAGCATAGCTGATGTATTCGTAATCGGGTTGGACGATGAGCTCGCCCTGTAGGTTGGTTAGGCCGCTGAAACCTTTGATTCGCACTTTGGCATATCCTTCCTTGAAGTCTTCTATTTTATCGTATTTGGGAGGAATAATGGCGATGCCCCTTTGGTTGATGATGCCCCATTTGCCTTCCGACTGTACCACAGCCACACCGTGTTGAAAATCACTGGCCTTATCAAAATAGCCCTCGTGCATCTCAGCAGCTTCCGTGATGTAGTAAAAGCGGTATTTGCTATCGCGCACCAGGCCACGCCCCTCTTTGAAGCTGAACAGTCGGTTGATACTTGGTTCGATGACAAAATGACCAGAGGTGTCTATGATTCCTCCTTGTTTGTAGCCCTTGTAAACCACCGCCTTACCGTCGAAAAAGTCGAGGCATTTGGTAAATTGAAAGTCGATCACTTCTTTGCCCCGGAAGTCGATGTAGCCACATTGACCATTTTTTTGGACGGCTGCGTAGCCTTCAGAGAAATCCGAAACTTTGGAATAGCGGCTGGGGATGACAATCTTACCGGTGAAGTTGATAAAGCCATAGCCATTTTTGTATTTGACAGCCGCCAGTCCTTCTTTGAAAGGTCGAATCTCCTTGAAGTTTCGGCTGGTGACTTTCATACCAACTTGATTGATCAGTACATAACGTGAATTGCGCCCTTTGAGGCGAGCTACTGCCAAACCATATTCATTGAAGGGCTGTATATCGGTATACATTGGCTCCACGACAAATTTTCCTTTGCGATCGATCAGGCCATATTTGCCATCTACGACCACCCGAGCCAGGTTGCCTTCAAAGTCAAAGGCTTTTCGAAATTTAGAAGGTATGACCATACGGCCCTCCGTATCGATGAAATGCGTCCCTTTTTCCGTGTAGACCCAAGCCAAGCCGTTTTTGAAATTGCCGGCACGCCTGTACTCAAAATCCAACACCACATCGCCTTGCTTATCGATAAAACCCCATTTGCTACTCAATTGAACAGCTGCTATACCTTCACTGAAGTTGTTGACTTTTCGGAAGCGGCAAGGCACAACCTCCCGGCCGTTTTTATCTACAAAGCCCCACATGCCATTGCGCTTGACAGCCAGTCTGTTGTCATTGAAGGCGCCAAGTTGATCGTAACTAAAGTCGACTCGGACCTGACCAGTGGTATCGATGAGTCCGTACTTTTTCTTTTTCTTGTAGACGCGAACAATTTTGTTTTCCGTATTTTCCAAAAAGTGCAGCTCATCATAAGCGCAAGGAATAAGGTCCTCTCCGTTGTGATCGATCATTCCCCACTTACCTTCATACTCCACGATGCCAACTTCATTGATGAAATCGCGGACAAAAGAATACTGTGGTTGCACCAGTACGTTGGCAGCTGTATCGATGTAGCCCCACTCACAACCCTCACAAGTTAGAACCGCTTCCTCCTTAAACTCCTGGTCGTACAAAGTGTAATCGGTCATAAAGTTGGGGGAGAAAAGGGAGGTCAAGTATGTTTGTAAGCGTCCGAGTCCCCGGCTTTTATCTTTGAGACTTCCGGATAATCGACCTTTTGTACTCATTCGGGCCAAGCCGTTTTTAAAGCTTCCAATAAAGGCATAGTCCTTTTTCAGAATCTTTCCATTTTTGGAAATAAGCCCATGGCGACCATTGTTGAAAATGCAGCGAGCCACCGGATAGCCTTCAAAAAAATCACTGATTCGAATGTCCCATAGGTCGACTTTGTGGACCAGAAGTCCTACCGAGTTGTTGACAAAGCCATAGACCATTTCAAAGCTGTACTTTGTCCATTCAAAATCGTAATAGTCGCGCTTATCAATCCCGACAACCGTAAAGCCAAGTGATTTTTCAATGCGAATCCAATCAAAGGAAGGCTCTATTTGCACAGAGCCATCGTCCAAGCGGCGAAGGCCCCATTTATCTTTTCGAGAGGAGTAAAACCATTCAAAGTCATCCAGCAGGTAGTCGTTCTCCAGATCAGTGAGGCGTACCGGACCATTGCGACGTCTTTTTCCTCCGATGGTGATCGTAAAATGCTTCTTGAACTTATTCTCGTCTTGGATATTTCCTCGCTTATCAAAATAATACAAATTGAGCGACTCCCCTTGCTTTGCCGTCGCTTTGCCTTCCGACAATTTAATGTTGTCAAACTCGATCGGAACGACTTCTTTTCCATCGACATTCAACACTCCGAAGAGCGAATCGCGCTTGACTACGCAGTATGGATAAACGGAAGGCGCAATGTAATCATAGACATATTCGGATTGCTGCCGATCTCCTGCTTCAACAAGTCCCCATTTATTTTTGTAACGAACCCGGTAAATGGAATCGCTGTATACTTGAATTTCATTGTATTTGACAGAAAGCGTGAAGTTTCCCTGTTCATCGATAAGTCCCAAAAGTCTATTCTTCTTGCAAAGAGCTTTGCTCTGACCAAAAGGATAGAAGTTATCATACGATTGGGTGGTCACAACCTGCCCTTTTTGAACGGAAAATAGGTTATTGACCCCTGCTTTGGACAGTTTGATGAAATTGCCGGAGATCACCTGGAACGTATTGTACGCGGCCTGAACGACAATGCCCGAATGCCGTTCGAAGATTCCCCAGGACTTTTCGATCTTAAAGAAGAAAAGGTCGGTGTTGAAAGGAATGATTTCTCCACAGTCGGTTTTCAGTAATTGGCCGCCTTCCTCAGATAGTAGCCCCAAGCCGTTGCCTTTCCGGACGAGAAAAGCCTTTTCCGACAGCCATTCGATCTCATCGTAGATTGGCTCGGTGATGATGCTGCCATCCTTGTGCGAAATTCCCCACAGGCGATTCTTTTGATAGCCGATAAAACGTCCATCCCAGACTTTTACCTGCTCGTAGCCTTTTTTCAGGATCAACTTTCCTTCGAGATTGAGTACCTGCCATTCTCCTTGATCCATCACTGCTACCAGGGTCGAGTCCAAAATTTTGATGTCGTCGTATTTTGGAAGAACGATTTCTTCGCCCAAGCGGTTGAGCATTCCCACGCGACCTTCGCGCTGCATGGTGGCATAGCCGTACTCTTTGAATTCGCCGATCGCATCGTAGACCGGCTGCAGAATGACCTGTCCATCCGCATCGATCAAGCCCCACTTCTTATTGACCTTTATGGGAAAATATTGTTGGGCATGGGCAGTCGCGCTGCAACAAAGAACGAAGAGTAGAAAAGTACAGCAGTGCTTCAACATACAAGCGTTCGGGTTAAGCGGCGCAGATTGCTCTAAGCCGACAAAATTGTGTAGGATTTTTTTCTATTGCGCTGCGAAGGCTGCAATTACACTTGAATTAACGCGAAAGGGGCAAAATTAAGTATTTTCAGATCAAGTTGCGATATAAACTACTCTAGCATAATGATGGTTAGGGGAAAAAGAAACAATATAGCGCAAATCTTAATTATACCTTAACATTTCCTCCAACAGGTACCATTTGTTTCAATACCCGACGGACTTGTTTGTGGTGTCTTTTAAAATGTGCATTGAAAAAACGCAGCATTCCCAGTATACTGAGTCGGCCGGCAAAGGGATGTTTATAGATTTCCTTATCCAACAAATGATTGGGCAGTTGCTCCAAATAGGCACGCAATTCTTCTCGCTGGCTCTTCCAACTCTTAGCCGAATCCCAAAAGGAAACGAAATCAGGTAGATTCTCACCACTAATGGCCTCGGGCGCCTTGATTTTGAGCGGCGACCCCAGATAACTAGTGACCAACAAGCGGCGCATGGTCGACTTGAAGCCCGCCTTTTTCAACTCTGGGTTAAAACTCAACTTCTTTTGAACATACTTCAAGGAGTATCGTTCCGACATCATCAGATGGTGCATGATCTGGATAGCCGACCATTTTCCTTCCCCGTGAGACCGGTTAAGTTGATCGTCGGAATAGACCTTCATCTCTTTCAGTAGAGCCGACAGCCCCTTGTCCAGAGACTGCAGTTCCCGGTTGAGTTTCTCATTCATTTATAGAAAAGTAAAATTGTTGTCCCCCTAAATATACATATTTTGCGGCTTTAGGACGCTATCAAGGCTGTTGCATTTAGCAGAGATTGTATATTTTCACGCAAAAAAACAGATAGAATGATGAAATACGCTCCAATTGTCTTAGCATTTTTGCTTTTTTCACAGCTCTCCTGGGGGCAAAAAGCCAAAAAGGCTGACAAATGGGATGTCAACAACCCACCGGGTCCTCACAAGACGATGGATTTCTCTTTAGAAGAAGGAACTTGGATGAATCTGGACATCAGCCCAGATGGGCAAACCATCGCTTTTGACCTGCTAGGCGACATCTACACCCTGCCCATCGCAGGCGGCACGGCTAAAGTCATCAGAAGTGGTCTGGCCTGGGAAGTACAGCCTCGTTTTAGCCCGGATGGCAGCAAGATTTTGTTTACCAGTGACGCTGGCGGAGGGGATAATCTCTGGACGATGAACGTAGATGGCACAGATGCAAAAGCCATCACCAAAGAAAAATTTCGCTTGCTGAACAACGGCATTTGGATGCCTGATGGCCAATATGTGTTGGCTCGCAAGCATTTTACCTCTACCCGTTCCTTGGGAGCAGGTGAATTGTGGATGTATCACAAAAGCGGCGGTAGCGGCATCCAAATTACCAAACGCAAAAACGACCAGCAAGACCTGAATGAGCCGACCGTTAGCCTGGATGGCCGCTATATTTACTACAGCGAGGATATGTACCCTGGTGGCTATTTCAAATACAACAAAGACCCCAACAAACAAATATATGCCATCAAACGCTACGACCGCCAGGAGGGTAAAACTCAACGCATCCTCAGCGGCCCGGGCGGCGCTATGCGTCCTGAGCTGTCAAACGACGGCAAAAAACTAGCCTTTGTTCGCAGGATTCGCACCAAGACCATCCTGTTCGTGGCCAACCTAGAAACGGGCGAAGAATTTCAGCTTTTCGAAGGCTTGAGCAAAGATCAGCAGGAAGCATGGGCTATTTTTGGCACTTACACGGGCTTCGACTGGACGCCAGACGACCGCCACATCGTGATTTGGGGCAAGGGCAAGCTCTGGAAGGTGGATGCTCAATCCGGAAAAGCAAGCGAAATCCCTTTTAAGGCTCAGGCCACTCACCGATTTGCAGAAACTGTCCAATTTAAAAATCAAGTCGATGCCGATGAATTCAAGGTCAGAGCAATCCGCCAGGCAATCACTTCACCAAATGGCAATTGGCTGGTCTTCAATGCATTGGGATATTTGTGGATAAAGCAGCTACCCAACGGCAGCCCACAACGCTTGACAGATGCCGTCGATTTTGAATTTGAGCCTTCTTTCTCTGCAGATGGAGAAAAGCTATTGTATGTCAGTTGGGACGACGAAAAATTGGGCAGCATTCGGAGTCTGGACTTTGCCAGCGGCCAGTCCAAAATATTAACGACCAAAAAAGCCATTTACCGCACGCCCTCCTATTCCCCTGACGGAAAATTCATTGTTTATCGAAAGGAAGGTGGCAATATTCACCAAGGTTATACGCACAGCAAACGCCCAGGTATCTACCGAATGACGGCGGAGGGCAAAGACGTCCAATTGGTGAGTCCAAAGGGCGAATACCCACGATTCAATCAAGAAGGTGATCGAATTTTCTTTCAAACCGGTGGCTATCTTTTTGGAAGCCTCACCAAAGCCTACAAAAGCATTAAGGCGGATGGCAGCGATGAAAAGGTCATCTTCAACACCAAATACGCCAATCAGTTTGTCCCCAGCCCAGACAATAAATGGGTAGCTTTCAGCGAGTTGTTCAAAGTATACATTGCACCTATGCCTCAGACCGGACAGCCGTTTGGTTTATCGGCTGATACCAAAGCTGTACCGGTGGCCCAAGTCGCCCGAGATGCAGGGATTAACCTCCACTGGTCTGCCGACAGCCAAAAATTGCATTGGACCTTGGGAGAATCTTATTTCAGTAGTTCGCTCATGGATCGGTTTGCCTTTTTGGAAGGTGCCAAAGACAGCCTTCCCCCCATCGATACAGTCGGCCTGCCCATTGGTCTGACAGCAAAGGTGGACAAGCCCAAGGGCTTTATTGCCTTTACAAATGCAACCATTATTACGATGGAAGGAGAGCGGGTCATCAAAAACGGGACTCTATTGGTCGAAGGCGAAAAAATAAAAGCAGTTGGTAAAAAGGTAAAAATCCCCAAAGATGCCAAGGTAATCGATTGTACGGGCAAGACCATCATGCCAGGCATCATCGATGTGCATGCACATCTGGGCGCCTTCCGCTATGGCCTCAGCCCACAAAAGCACTGGCAATACTACGCCAATTTGGCTTATGGCGTGACGACCACGCACGACCCCAGCTCCAATACGGAAATGACTTTTGCACAGGCGGAAATGGTTCGTGCCGGCCAAATGATTGGTCCACGCATCTATTCCACTGGAACCATTCTCTACGGTGCTGATGGCGACTTCAAGGCAGTCATCAATAGTTTGGAAGATGCCCGTTCTGCCATCCGTCGGACCAAGGCTTTCGGTGCTTTTTCGGTGAAAAGCTACAACCAGCCCCGCCGGGAGCAACGCCAGCAAGTCATCCAAGCCGCTCGCGAACTCAACATCATGGTTTATCCAGAAGGTGGTTCATTCTTTTACCACAATATGTCCATGGTTGCCGATGGTCATACGGGCGTCGAACACAATATCCCGGTTGCTCCGCTCTACGATGATGTCATAAAGTTCTGGTCGGCTACCAAGACTGCCAATACCCCTACCCTGATCGTTGTTTATGGAGGAGTTCAAGGCGAAAATTATTGGTACCAGCATACCAATGTATGGGAAAAAGAGCGGCAGTTGCGCTTTATGCCCAGAGCCCTGCTCGATGCCCGCGCCCGCCACCGTACCATGATTCCGGAGGAAGAATATGAAAACGGCCACATCCTGGTGTCTAAAAGTTGCAAGAAGCTACAGGATGCCGGCGTCAATATCAACTTAGGTGCACATGGTCAGCTCAATGGCATTGGCGCTCATTGGGAGCTGTGGATGCTTCAGCAAGGAGGCATGAGCAATCTGCAAGCGCTTCGCTCTGCAACGCTCAACGGCGCAGAATACATCGGCATGGCAGAGGAGATCGGCTCTTTGAAGGCTGGGAAATTGGCAGATGTGATTGTATTGGATAAAAATCCACTAGAAGATATTCGCAATACAGAATTCGTCAAATACACCATGATCAATGGCCGCCTTTACGATGCCGATAGTATGAATGAAATGGGCCATAGCCCTCGAAAACGCGGCAAGTTTTATTGGGAGCTGAATGGCAGCAGCAACGCTTACCCGGTCTTTGGAGAAGCGGGAAGTTTGACAGCTCCGCGTTGTTTGTGCGGTCAATAGAAGGGGTTACAAGTCCAGTAATCCCTCTGGCAGGTCTACCTGAATGATTTTTTGCTCCTCCTTGATAGAAGCAATTAATTGTTCATTGAGGGGTATGAGTAGTTCTTTGCTTTGGTAATTGACGAGTGCCATTTCCTGTTGAGGGTACTCCAATACGTCCAGAATGGGGCCGATAAGACCTTTGGTGAGGTCCTCTAACTGATAATCAACCAAGAAGGCGAATTGGAGGTCTGATGTTGGGAAATAGGTGCGCTCATCATCGGGTAGGATGTCTTTGTCGCGCAGAAACAGCTCGCAGGAGGTCAGTGCCTGTGCCGCCTCTTTGGTATCTACTTCGTCCAATTTGACCATCAGCTGCCCCTTTTCAACGACTTCCTCGACGAAGAATGGCAAGGGGTGGCCTTTCTGAGTGATGAAAACCACCTCGGCCTGAAGAAAATCTTCCAGAAATTGCTCCTCGATGCGTAACTTGAGAAGGCCCTGCAATCCATAAGTTTTGCGGGTATATCCGATAGCGGTAAGTGCTTGTGACACAGGCAATTTTTTTGCGAAAATACTATTTCCAAACCAATAATAAACAGCGTTCGCTTATGAAATGGTTATATCTGACTTTGATACTCATTGGATTTTCCAACTTTCAAGTGGCAACTGCCCAAAGTAAGTCGATCGAAAAAGTGCGTCAAATCCTGCAAATCCAAGCAGAACATTGGAACAAGGCAGACATCGAAGCCTTCATGGAATATTACTGGAAGTCGGACGAATTGCAGTTTATCGGTACCAATGGCATCACGCGCGGCTGGAAAAACACTTTGGAGCGCTACCAGAAATCCTATCCCAATCGAGAGGCTATGGGGCAACTGCGATTCGAAATATTGGACGCTCGCCATCGCAGCCGCAAAGTGATCAGCATGGTCGGTAAATTCTTCCTTAGCCGTGAAAAGAGCGAAGACCTAAGCGGTACTTTCTTGCTGATTTGGAAAAAGATCAAAGGGAAATGGGTGATTGTATCAGACTTTACTGCTTGATTGAAAGACACAAATTGAAGGTCAATTGTGTTCGATCAAGCGTTGGATCATGGTGAAGCCCTTTTGCGCTTTGTTCTCCCAAGGAGTAGCCTCTGAGATTTT
>JBCCSZ010000327.1:0-8668 GCA_039199225.1 Bacteroidota bacterium | reverse complement strand
GACCAAGCTATCTTCTTCCACCGGAGGCAGTTTGTACTGTTGCTCTGCAAAGAAAATGGCCAATACTTTATCATTGAAAAACTTGTTGACAAAAGACCGTTTTAAATCTTCTGGCATTACTCTTTTACTCAGTACTTCGTACTTTTCCAGGTGTTCGATACCGATGCGCCAGGCTGCATCCATCGGTTGTGTCTTGAGATCGGCCAGGAGCTGATCAAAATCCATTGGCGCACTCCATCCGATGTCACTGACGACGAACTTGGCAATCTCTTCACGGGTGTAATCCCGCTTGATTTCGGAAGGGTCGACAGGCTCTGTTAGCCAGCGCGGTGGGTCGAGGAGTACAATGCTTTCTACTGTTTCACCTTCGCTTCTCAGCCGTCGGGCGGCTTCTACGGCGAGTATGCCCCCTGAGCAAAACCCACCCAAGTGGTAGGGTCCTTTGCCTTGGCGGGCTTTGATTTCCTGGATTGTTTGGTCGAAGATATTTTCTAAGGCTGCAAATGGAAATTCCCATTCATTTAAATCCACCTTTTTCCCTTCATTGACAAACTCTGCAATTTCTGAAAACATACCTGGTGGTTGAATACCATACAGGTTGGCAGCATCTTTTAATAAGGGTCCCATATCTATAATTCCAATGATGCTGGTCGATGGAAGGGTGCCAGCAAGTGGCGCAGAAAAGAAAAAGGATGGTCGACCGGCTGTGTAAGATAGGTCTGCAATCTTGACCTTTTCGGCCAGCTTTGTATCGTTGTAATCTTTATCCAATCCAGCACTCCAAGTAAATCCCTTTTGGATTTTTTTAGTTAGTCCCTCTATGGTATAAACCTCAAAAATCCAGTTCAGGGGAATGTTGGCCCCCATCTGTTGGTTGATCTGTCGTATGAGGCGAACAGCCGTCAAGGAACTGCCTCCCAGGTGAAAGAAATTATCTCGGATGCCCACTTTTTCCACACCCAGCAAGTCTGCCCAAATTTCTGTCAATTTGAGTTGAACGGCATCCTTGGGAGGTACATATTCATTTTCTGTATGAAGGTTCAAAAATATTTTGGGCAGTGCCTTTCTATTGAGCTTACCATTTCCTGTTAAAGGCATCTCATCCATTCGGTGGTAAAAAGTCGGTACCATGTAATCAGGTAATCCCTCGCGGAGAAACGTTCGAATATGCGCATCCTCTAAGACTTGATCGGAAACATAATAGGCACATAGAAATTGTTCTTCTCTATGGCTATCCACAACCACTACAGCTTCCGTAATATTGGGATGCCTACCCATTCTAGCTTCAATCTCTCCCAACTCAATGCGATGCCCACGGACTTTGACCTGGTGATCAATGCGGCCCAAAAACTCGATGTTGCCATCTTTGCGCCAGCGGGCCAGATCGCCTGTTCGATAAATACGCTCTCCTGGAATAAAAGGATGCTCAACAAATTTTTCATCTGTTAATTCTGGACGATTCAAATATGCTCTGGCCAAACCGACACCCCCAATGCACAATTCACCTTTGACACCAATAGCCGCCGGATGGTTGCTTTTATCGAGAATGTATAAGGCAGTATTATCAATCGGTTTGCCAATTGGTATATTCGATGGTAAGTCGTCAAACTGGCATTCGTAGTAAGATACATCGATGGTCGCTTCCGTCGGACCGTAGAGGTTGATGAGGCGGGTACCGATGTGCTGATGAATGGTTTTTCCAAAGGTATGAGCGTGCTCTTTTTTGAGAGCCTCTCCACTGGTGAACACTTGTCGAAGACTAGACAGCGGGGTGTAGTCGTAATCCTCCGTGATGTCCGATAAAAAGACCGACAGCATGGAAGGTACAAAGTGCATGGTCGTCACACCGTCTCTTTGAATCAACCGAGTCATCTGCTCCGGGTCCTTTTCGCCACCAGGCTTCAGCAAAGACAAAGAGGCACCCGTCACAGACCACCAGAACAACTCCCAGACAGATACGTCGAATACAATGGGAGTCTTTTGAATCAGTACATCTTCTGTTCCAATCGGATGATTTTTTTGCATCCAGGCAATCCGGTTGACCAAGGAATGGTGTTCAATCATCACACCTTTTGGCTGGCCGGTCGAACCAGAGGTATAAATCACATAAGCCAGGTTTTGGCTGGCATACCGGGCATTCAACACGCAGTCTGGGCGAGCAGTGATTTGTTGCAACGCTGCATCCAGGTCTACGAAGCCCGGGATAGCCAGTATCTTTGTCGACAGCAGGGAATTCCTGCTAATGAATGCTTTTAAATCGGCATCGTCTATGATCGTTTGAATGCGTTCCTGCGGAAACTTGGGATCGATGGGTACATAGGCTGCACCCGCTTTTAAGATGCCAAAAATAAAGGGAATCAAATACAATTCACGCTCCATCATCACCCCAACCAAATCGCCCACCTGAACATCTTTTTCTTCCACCAAATAAGTGGCAATTTTATTGGCCAGTTGGTCGAGTTGCTGGTAGGTCAGTGTCTCTTCTTCAAATCGAATAGCAATTTTTTCCCCTGTTTCTTTTACTTGTTTTTCAAAGAGTGAAATAATGGTTTCCTCTTTGGGATAGTCCGTTTTTGTATCGTTGAAATCTTTTAACAACTGCTTTTGTTCTAGCTCTGACAGAATACTTATTTCAGATAGTAAGACTGCAGGGTTGGCATTCACAGTGGCAATGATCTGACGCAAATAGCCTTCGAATTGTTTGATGGTAGCCATTTCAAACAAGGCTGTATCATATTCGAAGTACATCAATACTTCTCCTTCTCTTTCAACAGACAGCAGGGTCAAATCAAATTGAGAAACCTCATGCTCCATCGAAAAAGGTTTGATGGAAAAGCCAGGAATCTCTACTTTAATTTCTTCGAAGGTATCGCAATTAAACATGGCATCGAATAAGGGATTCCTGCTCATGTCGCGATCCAATTGTAGTTCCTCCACCAATTCTTCATAAGGTAGTTCTTGGTGCTCGAAACATTCCAGAACATATTTTTTGAACGACCTCAAAAAGGCTTTAAAGGAAAGGGCTTTGTCTGGCTTGATGCGCATGGGTAAGGTATTGACAAACATCCCCATGACATGCTCCAACTCTGCGTGTTGGCGTCCGACAACTGGTGTGCCGATAACGACATCTTCTTCATTGCTCAACTTACTTAAAAAAATGGCATAGATCGACAGCAGTAATACATACATCGTCACTCCCTCACTTTCTGCAATCTGCTTCAATTGCGTCACCTCTTTTTGACCAATAACAAACTCCCACAATGCTCCCTTGTGGCGGCTCTTGGTAGGGCGATCAAAATCGGTTGGTAAATCTAGCAAAGTATGCTCCTCTGAGAACTGCGACATCCAGTAAGACTTGTGCGCCTCCAATCGCTTCAACTGTTCTTCAGAGCGGCTCCATTCTGCATAATCTTTGTAGTGCAAACTCAATTCCGGCAAGGATTGACCTTGGTAGAACGCCATCAGATCATTGACTAAAATGCGATTCGAATGACCGTCGCTGACGATGTGGTGAACATCCATCAGCAGCAAGTAATTGCCCGTTGGAAGATGGAGTAAACCTGCTCGAATTGGGATTTCCTCCTCTAAATCAAAAGGCCGAATAAAGGCATCCAAAGTTTCTTGCACAGAATATTGGCTATCAAATATTTCTAATTTGAAATCAACTTCGGACTGTATTTGCTGTACAGGTTCCATGTCCTTCATCAGGAAAATGGTCCGCAAACTTTCGTGGCGATCAATCAACTGCCGGAAGGCACTTTCCAATCGGTCGATGTCTAATACACCTTCCAATTCAAAAGCAGTTGAAATGTTGTATGCCAGAGATTTTTTGTCAAACTCGTGCAAAAAAAACAACCTTTGCTGTTTGGAGGATAAACAGTATTCCAGCTTTTCGCTTGCCTTTACAATTGATTGATAAGGAGTTTGTGTGCGACGGGATGCTTCGATGAATGCAATCAACTCAGCTTTATTTTCCCGGATTTTTTGGATGATGTCGGAAGCATCCATGCGTTTTGGAATCCCGACTTTCAAATGTCCATCAACAACTTTTACCTCAATATTGCGCTTTTTTAGTTCAAAAATAAAATTTTCTAATTTCATGATTAGCTCAGCTTTATATAAAAATAAATCATCAAATAATTATCTCTATCTTATTCTCTTGCGCGTTTTGCTCTTCGGCATCTGTGTCTTGCTCCGTCAGCCAAAGTTGAGCTTCGATGAATTTTGCCATTTCCGTAATAGCAGATTTGTCAAAAAACTCCGCTACTGTCAATTGTACGTTGAAAACCTTTTGTATGCGCTGAATCATTGTCAATGCCTTGAGAGAGTCACCTCCAATATCAAAGAAGTCATCTGCCGGCCTTAAATCGGTTCGACCAAAATAGCCCTGCCACATCTGTATTAATTTACGCTCAACCGGACTGAGCCCGTCCGCTTCATCAGCATCCTGCGCCTCTGATAGGTCGAAGTTTTCAACGTCTGATTCTTCTTCTGGCTCTTCTGTATCGTACAGCCACTTATGCAATCTGCTGTGCAAATCGGTGGTTGATACCAATATTTGAGAGAAGTGTTCCCGAATGCTCAGAGAGCGATTGATCGTTTCGAAAATTTCACTTCCTTCGATGACATTGCTATCGCCATAACCCTCAAAGTTTAAACCATCAAAATCAATACTGATCCAGTTTTTCAAAAGCCCCTGATTGCGCTTAGACAAAATGTATTGATCCATGATGGCATTCGCAGGTGCATAGGCGCCCAAGCGATGTCCACCCAAGACGGCAGACAGAGAAGAAGTGACAACACAGAAATCAAGCGCACGCGCACCAAAAAGTTCAACCAGCACTTCCAAGCCCTTGATCTTTGGCGACAATTGTGTCTCGAAGTCTTTGCGCTTGAGTTCGTTCAATGTGGTGATGGTAAAGCCAGAAATCACACCGGATGCATGAATGACACCCTGAACGGGTCCGAATTGGTGTTCACAAGATTGGATGACCTGTTGCATGGCGTCGAGCTTAGCCACATCGGCAGCTTTGTACAACAGCTCTCCACCACATTGTTGCAGCGCCAATAATTTTTCAATTTTCCCAGTAATTTTTTCTTCCAATTTTCCTTCGGCCAATTGCTCTGCCCATTTTTCTGGTGTCGGCAAAGCAGTCCGCCCCAATAGTATCACTTTGGCATCGAATTTCTTTAGGAGTGATTCGGCAACAGTATATCCTAAGTCTCCCAAACCACCCGTTATCAAGTACACACCACCCTTCCGAAAACAAGGGTAGGTTTCATCGTTCAAAGTCGGCACACCATCGTAGCCCAATTCCCAACGACGTCCATCGCGAAAGGCCAACACTCGACCGCGAAGCCCATAGTGCATTTCCGCTTGTATCTGTTGAATCAATCGCTGGTCGTAGGTCTCCGAAACCGGCAAATCTATGCAACTGACTTGCACATCCGGATGTTCCTGCGATACCACCTTTAGCAAATTGAGCGGCAATGCTTTGACGGGAGACAGGGCTTGTTCTCCATAGACATCTTGCAAAGCAGAGGTCAACAAAACAATTTTTTCAAAGAAATCCTTTCTATACGTTTGCTGGTGTGCTTTTATGGCATAGACCAAACTGTAGAAATAAGTATCATAAGTCGCAGTACTTTCAACCTCCCCTATACCACCGGCGTGAATCATTTGTGTCGGTTGAATATTGCGCACTGACAGCGCCTCATACAATTGCAAGAAATCACTTTCACTCGCTGGGTTCACAACATATGTCCAGTCGCCCTTTACCTCAAATCCTTCACCCAGCACAACAGATACCAGCTGCTCATCACGTGCCGACAGTTGGGCTTCAAACATGGTGGATAGCGAAGCGTTCTGACCAATCAGGAGGGTGCAATGCGCAGTTCCTTCGGGTAGGCTGTTCAAAGAGCGGGGAGCTAATTTCCAAACCGGCGCATAAAACCACTTATTGCGATCCGACCGCTTAAGTTCAACCACGTTGCCACTCACATCGGAGATCAATTGGAAGGCATCCACCAGCACGGGGAAAGCGGTCTTTTCAAAGGAATAGGTTGGCAAAGAAACCCGTCTTCTTACCTGCTCTGTGTACAGTGCTTTCCAATCAGGACGAATGCCTGACTCCCAAATTTTACCCATGCCCTTCAACAGTTGCTGCTGGTCGTCGCTGCCCTCTTTGGGGTGTCGCATCAGGTTGACCATTTGATGCATGCGCGTTCTCTTTTGATGCGAGGCAACAAAGGAGGTTAGGGTCTTCCCCGGTCCTACTTCGATGAATAAAGCGGGCTTATCGGTCAGCATGTGTTCAATGCCCTCTGCAAAGCGGACTGGCTGTCTTAGGTGCTGTACCCAGTATTCAGCTTGCGCCGCTTCGGTTTGGGTCAGTTGCCTGCCATACAAATTGGAAAGCAATGGAATCTGCATGGGCTGGAATCGGATGTCGGTAAAAACCGCCCGAAAATCTTCCAATATTCCATCCATCATTGGCGAATGAAAGGCATGAGAAGTTCTTACCGCTTTACTTGTCCACCCCATCTCATCCAATGCCAACTGAAAAGCAGCGATGGCTTCCGAGCTACCTGCCAACACACACTTTTGGGAGCTGTTGATCGCAGCCAGGGCGATACCCGGATGGTCTTTCAAAAGAGGCTCAAGCGCTTCTTCTGTCGACTGAACACTCAGCATTTTTCCGTGTGGCGCTCCTTGCATCAGGCGCCCCCGATGAACGATGAGCTTCATGGCATCTTCCAACGAAAACAAACCGCTGATACAAGCCGCCGCAAATTCTCCAACGCTGTGTCCGGTGAGTACATCCGGTTGAATGCCCCATTGCAGAATCAACTTTGCCAGTGCATATTCGATGGTAAACAGCAAGGGTTGTGTATAAGCTGTCTGATTGATCCATTGAGCATTTTCATCCGATGTTGGAAACAGGGCCTCTTTCAAATTCAGGTCTGTAAAGCGACGGGCTATTTGCAAACAGCGATCCACTTGCTCGCGGAAAAAGGGTTCCCGATCGTACAAATCGCGTCCCATCTGAATGTACTGCGCCCCCTGACCAGAGAACATACAAACAAGCGTTGGTGGCTTTTCACTTACAGCCTCTTTTTGTGTTAATGCTGACAATTGCTCGATGGCATCCTTGTGATCTTTGCAAACAACGGTTTGTCGGTATTCCATACTGCTCCGCCCCAACTGCAGGGTGTATGCTACGTCGGCTAGGTTGATGTCGCGATTTTCCGAAAGAAAAGTTTTTAGGTTGTCCACGTTTCTAGCTAGGGCATCGGTTGTCTTGGCAGATACGGGAAGCAGGTTGTAACGACGTCCGACAGATGTTTGCGCTCTCTTGGGCGCTTCCTCCAAAAGGATGTGGGCATTGGTTCCACCAATACCAAAAGAACTAACGCCTGCCCGTCTGGGAAACTGTCCATTTTTCCACTCGCTCAATTTTGCATTGACATAGAAAGGAGACTGCTCAAAATTGATGTTCGGATTGGGCGATTCGAAGTTGATGCTTGGTGGCAACTGTTTGTGTTGCATCGCCAGTACGGTTTTGATGAGTCCCGTGATGCCCGCCGCTGCATCCAAGTGGCCAATGTTTCCTTTGACGGAGCCTACAGCGCAATACTTATTGGTGCTTTTGCCAAAAGCGCGTGTCAACGCTTCGATTTCTATGGGATCGCCCAATTTGGTGGAAGTACCGTGTGCTTCGACATAGGTGATTGTCTTCGGATCGATGCGAGCCATCTTGTGGGCCATCATAATGGCTTCCGTTTGTCCATTCACACTTGGAGCCGTGTATCCAACCTTGTCATTGCCATCGTTGTTGATGCCCGTTCCGCGAATGACTGCCAAGATATTGTCGCCATCTTTCACTGCATTTTTATATTTCTTGAGCAACACCACACCAGCACCTTCTCCTCCAATAACGCCACTGGATGTTGCATCAAAAGGTCGTACATGACCATCCTGGGAATTGATCATTCCCTCCTCGTGGATGTATCCTCTCTTGGAATAATTGTAAATGGTGACACCACCAGCGATGGCCATATTGCATTCTCCCAGCAATAAACTATTGCTCGCCATTTGGATGGCAACCAGAGAAGTCGAGCAGGCCGTATTGATCGCCACAGATGGTCCTCTGAGATTCAACAAGTAAGAAATCTTGGTATTGCTGTTGTTGATGTCTCGTAAAAATTCTGCAGAAAAATCATCAATCTCCTTATCGGCATTTTCCATGATGGCGTAGCCCTCCCAGTTGAGATTGGCCTTGGCACCGGTGAAAAGACCAATTCTTTCTTTAACCCGTTCGAGATCGTAGCCAGCATCTTCGATCACCTTCCAAACGCATTCGTGCAGAATACGCATTTGTGGGTCCATTAGTCTAGCTTCGATCGGTAGGTATCCAAAAAAGTTGGAATCGAAACACCCTTTATCTTCGATGAATGAATTGGCCCGGACGTATCTGGGATTGTCCAAGTTGCGTTGGGATTCTCCTTCGCTTATTAATTCTTCATCGCTCAAAAAGGTAATGGACTCTTTACCCCCTGCCAGATTTTTCCAAAAGGTCTGAACATCGCCAGCACCTGGAAATCTACCACACATTCCGATGACAGCAATTTCGAATCCCGTGTAATCTTTCATTTTTACAAAATTTTG
>JBCCSZ010000326.1:0-8681 GCA_039199225.1 Bacteroidota bacterium | reverse complement strand
GTACATAGGAACACAAACCAAAACGCCCTTATATGCTACTTCTTTAACTGCTTTGATCACTTTTGCTGGATTTGGTAAGTACTCCTCCACAAGTGTCGGCGCATAAGGCAGAGAGGTATCTGCCGCGTTCAGGCGTACAACAGGGGCATCCAAATAGTCAAAAGCATACTTTTGAACCTGATAGGTGACCTCTGCAGAAACACCAGCAAATGGCCAGGATTCGTCGACTACAACCAATCGGTTGGTTTTTTGGACAGACCGCACGATGGTGTCAATGTCCAAGGGACGAATGGTCCGTAAATCGATCACCTCTACAGAAATGCCTTCTTTCGCCAATTCCTCTGCAGCTTCTTCTACCACCAACATCATTTTATTGAAGGAAACCACAGTGACGTCCGTACCTTCTCTACGAACAGCCGCCTTTCCGATTGGTGTAAAATACTCTTCTTCTGGAACCTCGCCTTTGTGGCCGTACATAATCTCAGACTCCATGATACAAATTGGATCATCATCGCGAATGGCAGATTTGAGCAAGCCTTTAGAGTCTTTTGGGTCTATGCAGGAGATAACCTTCAAGCCAGGGCAGTTGGCCAACCAGGCTTCGAAAGTCTGCGAATGCTGCTGTGCCAATTGACCGGCCGATCCGGATGGTCCCCGGAAAACAATGGGACATTTGAATTCTCCGGCAGACTGGGACAAGGTCTTGGCTGCGTTGTTGACAATCTGATCGAAAGCCAAAACGGCGAAATTCCAGGTCATAAATTCAATGATGGGACGCAAGCCATTCATGGCAGCACCAACACCGATACCAGCAAAACCAAGTTCAGCAATCGGCGTATCGATCACCCTTTTGGCTCCAAATTCGTCCAACATTCCTTTACTGACCTTGTAAGCACCGTTGTATTCGGCCACTTCTTCTCCCATCAGAAAAACAGTATCGTCTTTACGCATTTCTTCCGTCATCGCTTCGCGCAAAGCATCTCTTAAAGTTAATATACGAGCCATTCGATATTTGATTTGATGAATTGAAACGCAAATTTATCAATTCTGTACCTGTTTAAGAAAGATTAAGGTGAAAAAGAACAAGTTTTGTACTGGGACTTACCAAATAATAATCGGTATGATGATTGCAATACAAGCCTTATCCAAAGCTAGATTGCCAACTATAGACCACTTACATCTACCGTATCTATAATAAGAGTTGAACTAAAAACGTTTGCAAAAGAGTGTTTTAGACAACATCTGTGGTGTAATAGTTGTTTGAATTGAGTAAATTTGTATCTCTATTTCATAAAAAAACGTAATCTAATGAAAATCCGTAAGGTCAGAAAGCTGGTTCCCATCGCTTTATTCCTCTTCGCATTGGCCACTCTAAGCTCTTGCAATCGTGGAATGGGATGCCCCAACAACTTCTCTTTGAGTTCTGTTGTCAGCGCAGCCGGTGATCAGGTAGTTGAATTATTTGTCCAGGAATAAAGTCATATAGCCCTTTCTACTGACGTTTTCCCTTGACTGGTACTGAAATGCCTAAAATTAACTCAGCAGGATTGTCTGATTTTATACAATAAATCGGATCTTCCATATCTCTTTCAAATGGTGTCGTACGTTTTTGTACAACACCATTTGTGGTTTATGCACGAAGTATTAATTTTGCGCTTAATGGATCCAGCTATGCGCAAACTCATTACCACTCAAGACGGCTCTCATTCGCTCTTCTCCGAAACCTTCGGCGTCAGTTACCACTCCAAGTTTGGCGCCATTCAAGAAACCCAGCATGTCTTCATCGACGCTGCCCTACGCTTCAAAGCAGTCATTCAACGGAAAATTAAAATCCTGGAAGTCGGCTTTGGAACTGGCCTCAATGCCTTTATGACACTCCTGGAAGCGCACAAGCGCAACCTCTTGGTTGAATACATCGCCGTGGAGGCATTTCCCATTACGATGGAACAGGTGGACACCCTAAATTACACCGAAAAAATGGGCAATGATGAAGAGGCTGCCATGTTTCAGCAAATGCATCAATGCGAATGGGGAACCCCTGTCGATCTGAGTGATAACTTTAAATTTCAAAAACTCAAGCAACAGTTTGAGGACATCGATCATCAAAACGCATTCGATATTATTTATTTTGATGCTTTTGCCCCTAATGCTCAGCCTCACCTCTGGGAGGAGCCGCTACTGCGCGCCATGTACGATGCACTGAAACCAGAGGGCATACTGACGACCTACTGCGCCAAAGGTATCGTGAAAAGACGATTGAAAAGTATTGGTTTCGAAGTGGAGGCACTGCCAGGTCCTCCCGGCAAACGAGAGATGACTCGCGCACTGAAGTAGATTTACATCCCACTAATGAATTCAAAGACGCGCTTTTCCGTCCAGTAATTGCCTGACCCATCAAAGGTCAAAAAACCGACGTGACCGCCATAGGTGGGAGTCTCCAAATAAAAATACGGACTCTCCCGGGCAATCGGAATTGGATAGCAGGGGTCACCCAGGAAAGTGTCGTCCCAGGCATTCAACAGCAGACTTGGCACTCGAATATTGGACAAATAGGGCAAACTGCTGGCTCGATTCCAGTAATCCTTAGCATCCCGAAAGCCGTGGGCCGGTGCCGTTACAGCGTCGTCGAACTGGCGAAAACTATTAGCGCGACGTACCATCTCATAATTGATCTGACCACTGGACAGATGCTTTTTTTCGTAGGTCTTTTGCTTCAATTCTCTTAAAAATCGTATCAAATAAACTTTGTTGTACCATTTGTCCAGCTGTTGACTGCAACTTTCCAGGTGGACCGGAGCAGACACGGCCACTACCCTACCGATCCGAGGCGATATCTTGTCGGATTGCTCTCCGGCATATTTCAATACGACATTACCGCCCAGACTAAAGCCGACCAGCGCAATTTCCTCATAGTCGAAATGCTGCTGAATGTATTCTAGTAAAAAGCCCAAGTCTTCTGTCTCGCCGCTGTGGTAAGAGCGCAATTTCCGATTGACTTCGCCGCTACATCCCCGATAATTCATCCCCATACCATCCCAGCCCATCCGACTGGCGTAGCGCATCAGCCCGGTGATGTAGGTACTTTTGGCATTGCCAGCCAGCCCGTGTAGGGCAATAACCAGCTTACGCCCCCCGACCTTTATCCAGTCGACATCCAAAAAATCATTGTCTGGTGTCTCGATGCGCTGCCGCTCACTGTACTTAAAGCCTCTTACCCTACGGAAGATGGCCCGGTAAATGGTCTGCACATGGGTATTGGTCAGTATACCAGGTGCTTTATAGGTCGATTGTTCTAGGTAAGGCATCTTGAAATTTACTGTTTGTAGATCACACCATTTTTCATAATAAAGGCCATTTGAAGCATTTGCTTGATGTCCTCGATGGGGTTGCCGTTGACCGCAACGATGTCGGCCAGTTTACCACTTTGCAACGAGCCCAGCTGGTCTTCGATGCGCAACAGTTTTGCAGCTTCTATTGTCGCAGATTGAATGGCAACCATTGATGGCATACCGGCCTCGGTCATGTAGAGGAATTCCTTCCCATTTTCGCCATGTGGAAATACTCCGGCATCTGTCCCAAAGGCAATTTTCACCCCTCTTTTGTAAGCTTTTGCGAAAGTCTTTTGGATTTGTGGACCAATGGCCAAAGCCTTGGGGACAACGATGTAGGGATAGTATCCAGGGATTTTAGCTTTTTCTGCCACAAATTTCCCAGCGGAAATCGTCGGGACATAGTAGGTTCCTTTTTCAATCATCAAATCCATTGTCGCCTCACTCATTAGTGTTCCGTGCTCAATGGAACTGATGCCTGCCTCTACGGCTCGGCGCATGCCCTCGTCCCCATGCGCATGTGCAGCTGAGGTCATCCCATAATCAGCCGCCGTTTGACAAATGGCCTTCAGCTCTTCCAATGTCAGCTGGGGTCCTTGACCATCTTTTGCAACACTCAAAACGCCTCCGGTGGCTGTTACCTTGATGAGGTCTGCCCCATTTTTATATCGTTGCCGAACGGCCTTACGAGCATCCTCCGGACTGTTCAAAACGCCCTCCTTGGGACCAGGATCACCAATGAGGTCCCGCCGCACGCCATTCGTTGGATCGGCATGCCCGCCGGTTGTGGCCAAACTTTTCTCAGAAGTATATATTCTCGGCCCTGTTACATAGCCTTTGTTGATGGCGTTTCGTATGGACACATTTACACCATTGCCCCCCAAATCGCGGACCGTCGTGAAGCCGGCCATCAGGGTTTTGCGGGCGTAGGTGGTAGCGCGCAAGGCGACATCTGCCTCATTCATCCGAAAGCTTTCCTCATATCGCTTTTTGCTGGTTTCATTTTCGATATGTACATGCATGTCCATCAACCCTGGCATCACTGTTTGGTTCTTCAAGTCGATCACTTGGTCACCAGCAGCAGGCTTTCGATAGCCTTGTTCTACGGCCGTAATGCGATTGCTGTCTACAACGACTGTCATTTGGGTTTGCACCTGATCGTTTAGTCCATCGATCAAGCGTCCACAGTGAAGAATGGTCCGTTGAGCGGAAAGTTGGCAGCAAAGGATGAATGCTACCAGGGTCTGGAAAAGAAGTTTCATATGGCTTTTTGTTTAATTCAAATTGTGATGAATCCATCACAGCTTGCTTTGTTTATTTTCTGCTAATCGTCCGGATGGTAAATTGCTTGGGACGAATTTTCTTTCTCTTGAGTCGATTCCGGATTTTTCGGGCGTTGGCATTGGCTTCCGTCTTGGACTCAAACATCATTTCAAAGTATAAAATGTAGGCGCTCTCCTGGCGACTGAAACAGCCCAACCAGATGATATTGGCGTGAAATCCTGCTTTGTCCAATGCCTCCATCCGCTGACGGGCAACCTCTAGTTCGTCGTACAGTCCAAACTGAATGAGAAAGATGCTCTTTTCAAAGTTGAAAAAGCGTTCACAGTCGTACCCGACATAATCGCCCTCCAATACAGCTACTACTTTCTGAGCAAATGCTTCCTCTTCAAGCGCAAAGTCTTCTTCCGTCGATTCCGCACCAGGTGGACCGTCCGTGGACGAGAACAGTGCCGCATCTGCCTCTTCATCACTCTGGTAAGAGGACTGAGATTCTTCTTCAAAGGGCCTTGGCGGCTCTGTCACCAGGCTATCAGGCGGAACGAAGTCTGATTCACCAGTGGCTTTTTTTCCAAATTCTTGCATTTGGGCTTCGTAGACCAACTCGTCGACATAGTTCTTATCCCGCTCGTTCATTTGCTTGTAATAGATGGTGCTGATGATTCCGATGGAAACTGCGGTGAGAATGACTTGGTTGATATAGGTCTTTTGATAGCGCAGTAAGCTTTTCTTATTGTCATTCCGACGAACAAAAAGGTTGTTGAACCATTGAAGGTAACGGCTTCTGACATTCTTGGCCATCTCAAAGACTCGACCACTGCTGCTGCCTTCCAGAAAGGTAAGTACGCTGCGCTTGTTTTTGAAAAGTTCTTTCCTAGATGGGGTAATCAACATATGTGGCTCGTGTTGATGATCCACCGTTATCAGTCCAAAGCCATTGTATACGCATTGATTTTTCAGCTCTTGGTATTGGGCATCAGAAAATTGGTCGAAAACGTCCTCTCCTATTGCGACCCATTGCTCATCGGCATGGTATTTCTTAAATTGCTCGACAGCATAGATGTAGCGATAACGCCTCAATCTCCTAAAGAAGAAATAATAGATGGAAAAGGACAAAGCGAAAGCCAACAACAGTATCAAGCTGGTACCAAGTTGACCGATTTGACGAATGGTGAAATGGTCGTAGGCGTAGCCGTAGCTGAACAGGAAAGCAGTCAATAGACCACCAATGGCAATGGAATCCCAGATTAATAAGGTTTTTTGCAGATTGAAGTAAACTTCTTTGCGGGTATACTTGGAACTTGCTTCGATGGTTGCAACAAAATTGTGGCCGTCTTCCTGGGGAAAGGTCAGGTAACCATCGGCGATGATGCCATCCTTAGATTTCAAATCGATACTGGTACGAGTTTTATCCAAGCGTGGCCGGAATCTATAGTAAGCCTTCAAAAAACGGAGGGCCGCTTTTTTGATCTGATCTTCGGTGATGATTTGTGAAACTGGCAATTCCATAGTCGGCGCTAAGTTACCCAAATTTTATATCATTGGGAGCGGCTACTGCCTGCCATAGCTGAATGACTTCCACCGCGGGACGAACGTCGTGTACTCGGAGTATGGAAGCGCCTTGCTGCAAGGCAATCATGTGGAGGGCCGTTGTGCCGTTTAAAGCCTGGGCAGGGTTTACTTTCAACAACTTACAAATCATGGATTTGCGGGATACTCCTGCTAGAATGGGAAGGCCCAAAGTTTTGAAGACCGACATCTGTGACAGCAATTCGTAATTGTGTGATAGGGCTTTACCAAAACCAAAACCTGGGTCGATGACAACATCTTTGACATTGTGATGGCGAAGCTGTTCCAATTTGTCAATCAAAAAATCCAATACTTCCGTCAAAACACTATCATAGGTTGGCGCTTTTTGCATATCGGATGGTTTGCCCTGCATATGCATCAAAACATAAGGTACTTGTAACTTACCAACTGTTTCGAATAGCTGCTCATCAAACCTGGCAGCAGAAATATCATTGACCATCGAGGCACCTGCCGCCACTGCTTCCCGAGCGACGCGCGAACGAACCGTGTCAATGGATAAAATGGAATCTGGAAATCGCTTACCAATTGCTCTGACAACGGGAATGACCCTGCCCAACTCTTCGTCTACAGATATGATTTCGGCACCTGGCCGAGAAGACATTCCCCCAATGTCTATGAAGTCGGCACCTTCTTCAATCATTTTTTCTACCTGATGCAGCATCGCATCTTCTGCCGTGTACTGGCCACCGTCGAAAAAAGAATCCGGCGTAACATTTAGGATGCCCATGACCTTTGGCGTACTCAAGTCTACCAAACGGCCTTTGCAATTGAGGGTGGTTTGTGGATTTAGCATAATGCTTCTAGTGCTTTGGCCACAAGATAGCGAATTTTCCGGTGTACCCTTTGCAGTAAGTTGTACGTCTAAACGACACAAGACTCCGAGCAAATACCAAAAAAAGAGGTCGCTCCAAATAAGCGTCCCCTTTTATCATCACAGAAAACTAACTATCACCTATGAGAAAAGCCGTTTCCGGCTATTGCTTTAATAACGATCCACAAAAATGTTTCGCTGCCTCTAATCAAAATTGTCGATATTTGGTCAAAAGATTGGTACGAACAGTTTGCAATAACTGATAAACGAAAATGTATTTTCTAATTTTAGGCTAACCGTTTTCCACTTAAACTAACATCCAAAATGACAGAAGAAAGCCCCAATTCTGGAATGAGTATCGGCCGCAGTTTGCTGTATCTGACGGTCATCTGCGCCTTGTTGGTCTTTTTCTGGCGCTACTACCAAGAAAATGTCTCGGAGTATACAAGCGTCCCCGTGGAAATGCAAATCAATTACGTCCCAGCGGATTTCACTTTCGATATGGACGAGGACAATGCCTTGGCCATTCTGGCCAATCCTCACCGCTACCGAAGGGAGTTTAACGAACTGATCTACGATTTCAATATGGCTTTGCTCTATCACGTCGCCCGAAGAATGGACCTGGCCGATAGCACGATGGTACTGCTCGAACCTGAGTACAAAAAACACCATCCTTACCTCAAACAACTCTACTTCAACGATTTTATCCAGATACAAGATACTTCTGCCAACCTATATGAGTCTTGGTACAACAATGAATCCGGTGGTGCTACTGCAGTGCTGAATGAAGTGGCTTCCAAGTACAGCTGCTTTTTGGTCAACCACGTTATTATGGGACTCATCAAATCGACCGACGGTAAAATCAATGTCAAAGGGCAGCGGGTCAATACGCCTTGTGGGATTGCCATGACAGAGGCCCTGCGCCCTATGATTAAGCGCCTGCAAGACCGGGCGGCCATCATTGATTTTAGTAGGTCCAAAGGCTTGATGGAAGAAAAGGTCGAGCGGCTCATCGCAGAATTGGCGACGGTAGAAATCAGAGATAAGAAAGCTATCAACAAACGCATGCAAACCAAGATATGGGGCTATGCGGTCTCTTCCTCAGATGTGGAAATCTCGGCCATCAGCTTGCTCAAGGCCGGTTTCAAACTGGACCAGTTTTTCGACCTCAAGCTCAACAGCAAGCGCAAACGCATTGAGATTACTTTACCCGAGCCAGTCATCCTTTCCCACGAAGTCTATCCCAAAATCGATAAGCTGGACATTGGTTGGCTGCGCGAAGTAAAAGAGGTCGATTTCAATCAAAATTTCAATGCGCTCAGAGCCGAGTTTCGACGGGATGCTCTCAACGACAATGTCCTCGAAACTTCTAAAAGAGAGGCCAAAGAGCTGATGTCCCTACTGTTTACACCTCTTATTAGCAGCCAATACAAAGGCTATAAAATCGAGGTACGTTTCAAGCGAATGCGCAAGATGCAGGACGATTTATCATCGGACGATGAAGGTAGAAGGACAGAAAATGTGCGATTGCAAAAGGAGGAAGTACCCTTTTAGAAAGAGCGGTAGGGCCAAAACGTAAACTGCTCGCCGGCCAGATACCGAGAGCGATCAGCGGTTCGACGAAGACCTCATCCCCTTCTGCGTAGGAGCGATTGAAGTTGGCGACTGAG
>JBCCSZ010000325.1:0-8698 GCA_039199225.1 Bacteroidota bacterium | reverse complement strand
TTTCTCCAACCAGAACTCTTTGTGGCCACTGCGTTCTGCTTCGTAGGCTTCGCTTTGCTGCCAGACTGCAAAATCTTTGTATTGCAACTTCGGTAGGGAGAGACTTGCTCCATTGTAGAGCGCCATGAAATCCCTCATTAGGATACCCTCCGAATAACCATCGTTGATGAGGTGGTGTAGATCAATGATGAGGATGTGGTCTTCTGGTGTCGACTCAATCAGTCCTACGCGAAAGAGTGGTGCCTTCGATAGATCGTGTGGCCGAATAAAGGATTCTACGACCTCGGCCTCCTTTCCGTTGGCTGGCAAATGCTCAATGTTGAAATCGACCGCATCCGCTATTTTTTGCATGGGTTCCGTCTCCGTCAAAACTACGGACGTACGCAGACTTTCATGCTGCGCTATCAACTGTTCGAAAATCTTTTGCAACTTATCCTTATCCACAGCGCCCGTCAAACGAAACGCAAAGGGCAGATTATACACAACCGATGCTCTATCAAACTCATACAGGAAGTACAATCGCTTTTGCATCGAACTCAGCGGATAGAGTGCCTGCGCTGGCGCTTGGGGAATGATGATGGTCGTCTCCTCTTCCAGGCTGCCTTCGCCACTTTCCTTACCAAGGTATTCGCTGAGCTCGGCGATGGTCGGATAGTTGAACAGTTCCTGAACAGACAGCTTGAGTTTCATCTCCTTGTAGATGTATCCCAACAACTTGATGGCCCGCAGGGAGTCGCCTCCTAGTTTGAAGAAATCGTCTTGCAACTGTATATCCGGATTGCCAAAGAAGCTTCGCCAAATATTCAAAAATCGTTTTTGAGTGAGGGTATAAGCTTGATCGGCCTCGTTGATCTCTGTTGCCATGGTGGCATACTCCGTATCTTCGGACACCTGGCCTTCGACTACTTCTTCCAGCTCTTCGGCTGCAAAGATGTGTTGGATTCGGAGGTCCAGATCAGCCACAGAAACGATCACCTGTGATAAGTCCCTCAGAGGCAATACTTGCTCTAGCACTTTTTCCATCTCTGCTTTCGTGATGCCTTCGCCACCATAGCCACCGATGTTGAGCCCATCCAAATTCAGGTTAAGCCAATTGGGTCGATTCCAGTCGTTGAGAAAAGCATCCATGTAGGCATTCGCGGCCGAGTAAGCGCCAAAGCCATAGCCTCCCAAGACGGTAGACAGGGAGGAGGTCGTTAGACAAAAGTCGAGTCTCCGATTTTTAAAGACTTTGGCAATGGCTCTGATGCCATACACCTTGGCAGTAAATTGCCTTTCGAAATCAGCTGTTTCCAACATCGCAATCGGCGTGACCGTATCATTGCCAATGATTCCAGCGGCGTGGATGACTCCGTCGATCCATTGGGTCTTTTTCTCTATTTTGGCAACTGCTTGTGCCAGTTGTTGTTCCTCTGCCACATCGCAGGCAAAGTAAAATACCTGTCCACCTTGCTCCTCCAATTGTTGAAGCTTTTCAATGCGAATTCTGACAACATCCGATTCATTGTGTTGCTGTACATATTCTTTCCAGGTGGATTTTTCGGGTAGCTCTGTACGCCCGACAAGTGCCACTGTAGCATCGTATTGCTTGACCAAGTAATGTGCAAGTGCATATCCAAGTTCTCCCAAACCACCTGTAATCAAATAGGTTCCTTTGTGTTTGATGAGTCCGGAACGTTCTTTGGATTTTTCAATCTGAATGGGATCAAAAATCTGCATCCATCTGCGGCCATTTCGCAAGGCCACCGTTTTGCCAGATTTTTTGTGTTGTACTTCTTTGTACAAAGTCGTAATGAGGCGCTCATTGATGGCTTCCTTGGCGGCCAAGTCAATGTGTGCAATGGAAATAGATGTATTTTCCTGTGCCACTGCTTTGAGTAAACCAACCGGCATGGCTTTAGCTGCATTGAGCTGCTCTGCGCCATTGATCGACTGCAAATCGTTGGTTAACAACACAACTTCTTTGTCGAATAATCCTCCGACTTCATTGGCTGCTTTCAGCAAATTCAAAAGGCCATATAGAGATTCTGAACCCACCTGATCGAATGCACTTTCAGTATTATCTTCCTTGGACAAACTCCATGCATGAATCAGGCGATTCGGCAGTAAATTGGCTGTTTTCAAATTTTTAAATAAAGCCTTAAAATCCCGGACCGCTGTTGGATTGAGCGCGTAAGTATCCTGCGAAGAAGAACTGTAAGTTGCCGCTTTCCCGACCACAATTACCTGCTCCCCTTCCGCTCGCAGTTTTGCTGCCAGAGCTTGTCCATATCCCATATTGTCAGACAATATCAGATTGGTAATAGCCTCTTCCTGTTGAGCTTGCTGATAAATCGGAGCTGCAATTTTCCAGCTCGGCATGTAATACCAACGAGCGGTATCTGCCAGTCTGCGCAGCTCATCTTTAGCCTCCGTTTTGGCAACGGCTGCTACAGGCAATACATCCGGATAGCGGACCTTCTCAAAAGCATAAGTTGGTAGAGATAACTTACGGCGTTTTTCATCCTCGATAAAGCGATCCCAGTCGACCTCCAAACCAAAGGTCCACATCTCTCCCAATGCATCCAGTAAATAAGCCAAATCATTGGTCGGCTTTTTGGGATGGCGAATGGTCGAAACAACTTTGTGGTCTCTCTTCTTCGACGCATTGGCGCGTACAAAAGAACTCAAGGCAGTTCCCGGTCCCACTTCGATGAGTATCGCACTGTCTTTTTCCTTTAAAAGGTAGTCGATGCCTTCGGCAAAGTGAACCGTATTTCGAAGTTGATCTACCCAGTAACGCGCTTGGCCGATTTCCTCATTGCGCACTTTTTCTCCACTTAAGTTGGAGATAAAAGGAATGCGCCCCGGGTGAATATCGACAGAGCGAACGCACTGCTCAAACTCCTCCAACATATCATCCATCATATGCGAGTGGAAGGCGTGAGAAGTTCGGATGATTCGGTTCTCAAAACCTTGCTCCGTCGCTTGCTTTTGAAAAGCCTTGATGGAACGCTCCGGGCCGGAAACAACGCATCTTTCAGAGCTGTTGACAGAAGCCAAACAGACATCAGAATTTTCTTCCAACAAAGGTTGTAATGCCTCCTTGCCAATCAATACACTCAGCATAGCTCCCCTGGGCATTTTATTCATCAACGCTCCTCTTTTGACAATCAATTTCAGCGCATCCTCCAAGGTAAAGACACCGCTGATGCAAGCAGCAACGTACTCTCCAAGGCTATGGCCGATCATGCAAGATGGCTGTATGCCCCAACGCATCAGCAAGCGCGCCATGGCATATTCGATGACAAAAAGTAGTGGTTGTGTAAATTCGGTATGGTCTATTTGATCCAGGCCATCGCCCTGCTTGCGAGCAAAGAGGACCGCCTTTAGGTCTTTATTTGATTGACGTTTAACGATCTCAAAACAGTTGTCGACTATTTGACGGAAAAAGGTTTCTTCCCGATATAAATCTGCACACATATTAATGTACTGAGAACCTTGGCCGGAAAACATAAAGACGACATAAGGCAACTGATCTACAACTGCTGGCTCAATGATTTGTCCCTTTCCCTCGATAGACAGCGCTTGGATGGCATCCTCCACTTCTTTGCACAATACAAAGCGACGATATGGAAAATGCGCTCTCCCCTTTTGCAACGTATAGGCAACGTCTGCAATGGAAGCATCCCTGTTATTTTCTAAAAAGCCCACCAAGCGAGAAGCATTGCGACGCATGGCAGCAGCATTGCGACCAGTGACGGTCAACAGTTGATAAGGACGTCCTTCTGAGACCTTCGCAGGAGCAGGTGCTTCCTCCAAGATCACATGTGCATTGGTTCCTCCGATGCCAAAAGAACTGACACCTGCTCTTCTCGGCTCTCCATTTCGTTGCCACTCTTTTAGTTCTGTACTGACAAAAAATGGACTGTTTTGAAAATCAATATTTGGATTTGGTTTTTCAAAGTGTAGACTGGGTACAATCTGCTTGTGGCGAATCGACAAAACAGCTTTGATGAATCCGGCAACTCCGGCAGCGGCATCCAAGTGACCGATGTTTGTCTTGACAGAGCCGATGGCGCAATACTGCTTTTTATCCGTATCAAAAGCCTTGGTCAAACCAGCAATCTCAATGGGATCTCCAAGGGTCGTTCCCGTTCCATGTGTTTCGATGTAATTAATACTCTCTGGTGCAACACCTGCCTTTTGCAAAGCGTGGCGGATGACCTCCGACTGCCCATCGATACTAGGTGCCGTAAAACCAACTTTTTGGTGGCCATCGTTATTGGTCGCTGTTGCTTTGACGACTGCATAAATGTCATCACCATCTCGTAGGGCATCCGCCAATCGTTTCAGCACCACGATGCCCACTCCGTTGCCACTAACCGTACCTGCCGCATTCGCATCAAAAGCGCGGCAGCGACCATCGGGAGATAGGATCATATCTTTGTTGTACTTGTAGCCCTCCACATCGTGCCAGGTCACAGAGACACCACCAGCCAGGGCGATGTCGCACTTACCGGCCAGCAGTTCGTTGCAAGCTGTGTCGACAGCCACTAAGGAAGTGGAGCAAGCCGTAGAAATATTGAGACTCGGTCCTTTGAGATTGAGTTTGTAAGAAACCCTTGGACACATAAAATCTTTATCGGCATAGGTCAGTGCTTCCCACTTGTCGGCCCAACCATTGTTTTCCAGATTCACTTTGGTTTCGAAGCCAAGGTTGGGCGTTGCGCCAGCGTACAAGCCGATGGCACCTTCGAAAGTTTTTGGATTGCAAGCAGCATCTTCGAGCGCGGCCCAGGCACATTCGTGAAAGATGCGCACCTGTGGGTCCATTGAACGAACTTCGTTGGGAATGTAGCCAAAAAAGGCAGCATCAAAATAATCATTGTCTTCCAGCGTCCCTTTGGCCTTCACCAGCAAGGTATCCTCCTGTTCTTCCTGCTCGCGACGAATCGTCTCTTTGCCATTGCGCAAGTTGTCCCAAAACTCCTCGATGTTGGCAGCTCCGGGGAAACGGCCAGCCATTCCGATGACGGCAATGTCGGTTTGTTCTGAGCTGGGACGTTTGTAAGAAGCTTTGGTTTTCTTCTTCTTTTTGCGCTTGGGTTGGATGAACTCTGCCAGGCTGGCAATGGTTGGATAATTAAATAGTTGGGTAACGGAGATATCCTTTTGGAATGCCTTTTTGATTTTACTGCTCAAGACAATCAGCTTCAAAGAATCTCCACCAACCTCAAAGAAATTGCTGTGGATGCCAATTTTATCGATGCCCAGCAATGCCTGCCAGATGCCCTGCAGCTTTTGCTCTACTTCACCGGAGGCATCTACAAAGTCGATTTCACTAATGGCCGGAGGTTCGGGCAGTTTCCGACGATCGATTTTTCCGTTGGGCGAAATGGGCATTTTTTCGAGTTGCACCAGGGCATTGGGCAACATATATCCCGGCACCTTTTGAGTCAGGAAGCTCTTGAGCTCGCTTTGGTCGATGCTTTCTTTTCCCACAAAATAGCCGACCAATTGCTTTGTCCGATTGTTTTCGCGAACAACGACAATGGCCTCTGCAATCTGGGGATAATCCAATAATGCATTTTCAATTTCTCCCAGCTCGATCCGGAATCCCCTGATCTTGACTTGATTGTCAGACCGTCCAAAAAACTCTAATTGTCCGTCCGGCAGCCACTTGGCATAATCACCAGTTTTGTACATAAACTCGCCCGGCTGAAAAGGATTCTCCACAAACTTGGTAGCGGTGAGTGCCTCATTTTCGACATAGCCATTGGTCATTCCATCGCCAGCAATACAAATCTCGCCACGGATACCGATGGGCTGTAGAGACTGATGGCGATTCAGAATGTATATTTTCGTATTGGCCACCGGCTTCCCAATGATGGAAGCATTGTCCACATTGAGTCCTTCAAGATAGGTAGCAACCATTGATGTTTCTGTAGGGCCGTATTCATTGTACAGGATCACATGCGGCACCTTTTCCTGGCTGCTGTTCAGCAGGTTATTACTGGCCTTTTCGCCACCCAAGGTCACAAAGCGCAAGCTGTCCAACTTCTCCACATCCTTCAGCTCTTTCAGCATCACCTCGTGCAGTCCGGGAGTAGAACCGATGGTCGTTACACCTTCTTTGTGAACGATGTCGATGATTTCTTCCAGGTTAAAGCCATTGGTATTGTCGGCTACGACGAGGGCGCCTCCACTAAGCAAAGTGGAATACAAGTGAGCCGCATACGCATCGAAGTGGTAAGATAACAACGGAAGCGTCACATCTTTGGGGCTCATGCCGTAAGTCTTGATTTTCCAGCAAGTAAAATTGACCACACCTTGATGAACCACCTCCACTCCTTTGGGATTGCCCGTTGTACCAGAAGTGTAAATGATGCTCATGGGGTCGGTGGCAGTGATGGGCTTCCGTTCGTAGGCCGGAACCTCTTGGAGCAGTTGATCCTTATCGATGGTAATTATTTTTTCTTCCGGGATACCCATTCTCTGAACCAATTGCTCGTCGAACAAATCCTTATAGACCAACAAGAGGTCGACCTTACAATCCGCTAAAATGAATTTATTGCGTTCATCCGGTGATTCAGCAGACAGCGGCACGTAGGCTGCTCCCGTTTTCAACACCCCCATCATGGCAGCAACCAACTCGATGGAAGCTGTAAAAAGCAAACCAATCCGATCGGTTCTTTGTGCTGGCAAATTCGACGCGATACGCTCCGCGATGGCCTCCGACAACTGGTCCAATTCGCGATAATTCAAGCGATTATCTTGGAAAATAATGGCTTGATTTTCAGGTGTTTTCACCACCTGCTCTTCGAATAATTCAATAATGGTTTTTTCCTTTGGATATATCTCTTGCGTGCTGTTAAAATCTACCAGCAAAGTTTGCTTTTCTTGCTCAGAAAGAATGCAGAGGTCTTTCACTTTTTGGTTTGGCTGCTCCAACATACCGTCAATGATGCGCAACAAATGCTGAGACATGGCCTCCACATAATCGTGTCCAAAAACAGTTGCATGATAAGTAAACTCAAACTCCAATACCCCTTTGAAATAAGCCGTAACCACCATTGGGATGCTGCTATTTTGATAAACAGAGCGAAGCTGAATATCAAAATCGCTGTTGATATTGATGAGTCCTTCATCGAGTGGATAGTTCTCGATGACGACCATGGAATTGAACAATTCGTCCTCTGGCTTTAGGTCTAATATTTTCTTGATTTCGAAATAAGAAGAATGGTTGTATTGATTTCTTTTGATTAAATCCCTATTAATCTGTTCCACTGCCTCTTGCAAAGAACGTTCGTCGTAATTAGACAAGATGAGCGGAATGGTATTGATGAAATTACCCATAACCTCATCGCTTCCTCCCAACTCGATACTTCTATCAGAAACTGCCGTTCCAAAAACGACATTGGCCACGTCCTGATATTTTTGCAGCAGCAGACCATAAGCTGTATAAATAATGGCTGCCTTGGTCACCTTGTGCTGATTGGCAAAAGCGTCCAATTTATCCAGTGGATAACGAATGCCCGATTTTTGAAAGAGCTGTTCGTTGCTCGCATCTTCTGGCATCAGTGTCGGACGAATTTCAAAATCTTGAAGGTATTCTTTCCAGTATTCTTCCGATGCACTTGCATCAATTTTCGCCTTGTTCAGGCTGATGAGTTCTTTGTATGGAGGCTTGTATTCAAAGCTCGGCTCTATGGTTTTATTCAACTGGTTGTAGCAACCAAATACTTCTTTTAAAAATATACCGGTCGACCAACCATCGTACAAAATATGGTGGTGGGTCATGGTAAAGATAAACCGTTCTGGCGCTGTTTGAATTAAACTGATTCGGACCGGTAACTCTGTCAAATTGAAGCGAGCTATTTGATCCTTTTCCAGGTACTGCTTTGCAAAAGTATCTGCCTTTTCACCCAAATGTGAGACATCCTGAAAGTCGATTCTCAGGTTACATTTTTTGAGTACAATTTGAAGTGGCTTACTCAATTCCTCCCATCTAAAAACAGAGCGCAATACTTCGTTTTCCTGTTGCACCCGCTCAATGGCCTTTTGCAACAAGTCGGTATCGAGGCGACCGTTCAACTCCAAAGACAATTGCACATTGTACAAATTATCTTGCTCCTCCTTGAGGTAGTGGAACAACATGCCCTTCTGCACCATATTCAGGTCAAATATTTCCTGAACATTTGATTTATCTATTTTTTTACTCATCGTTTGCAATTTGCGAAATGGAAAGAATCAGTATAAAGCGAATGCGATTGCCCTCCCCATGGGTCTGGGTAGACACTGGGTTGCGTTCAGTTAGAAAGAATGTATGATAGAAAAGACCGGAGCGATGAATGAGTTTCCGGTCCTGGATTCGGCCTATTTGTTGGGTTGTAGATTGATGTAGTTTGTGTTAGGCCAAGTCAGAAGAAAGGTGGTACTAAAGCCCGCTGGCGACTTCTCTTTCATGGGTTGGGGTGCCTGAAAGAGAAGTGCGCGCGGGGGTGGTTTTTAATTTGGTGGTTTGGTGATCTTGTGGTTTGGTGGTTTTTTGATTTGGTGATCTTGTGATTTTTTTTAGTCGTTGGCTTTTAGGCAGTCTACGGGGTTTTTGTTGGCTGCTTTTAGACCTTGGATGCCGACGGTTAGCCAGGCGATCACTAGGGCTAGGAAGCCGGACAATAGGAAATACCACAGCTTCAGGTCGATTCGGTAGACA
>JBCCSZ010000324.1:0-8745 GCA_039199225.1 Bacteroidota bacterium | reverse complement strand
CGCTGGAAAATTTTCCAGCGGGCATTTTTTTTAATTCAAATCGCACGGTAGCTACGCATCATCCATTTCCTCAAGCAAAAGTTGAATGATGCCTTCGACATGCTTGGCGTAGTCGACAATATTTGGATGATCGAAAACAGCATTGACTGGCAACTCCAATTCAAAGGCTTCATTGATGCGGGCTGTCAAGCGAATGGCTGCCAAAGAAGTTCCACCCAATCCAATGAAATCATCCTTCGCCCCCACCTGCTCTACCTGCAAGACTTCCGACCACATGTCGACAAGCATTTCTTCAATCTCCGTTTCTGGTGCCACGTAGACCACGTCCAATTCCGGTCGAATACCATCTGGATTAGGCAGTGCCTTACGATCAACTTTACCGTTGGCCGACAGGGGCCATTCCTCCAAATGGATAAAGTGAGTAGGAATCATATAATCCGGTACATGCTTCGACAGATAGGCTCGTAAATCTGTAGGCGACAATTTGGAAGGACCACTGTAATAAGCGACTAGAAAATCATCTTGTGCCTTGGACATTTCCGCTTTGGTGTAGCCAATCTCGTCCAGCATTTGGTGTATTTCCTTTTCGTTGAGTTCTTCATTGATCTCATCGAGCGTCTCTTCCCTGGTCTTGTGTCCTACCCGAACATCCCAACTGTAGGGAAACGCATAGTTGTGAAAACCGCGCTCTTTTTTGTGGATGTAAATGCCAGCCTCATTGATCAAGCAATTTGTAGACCGCCCCGTATCCGATGGCCGCACCCAAGGCAAGCGTTCATTGAGGTAAGCCAGTAGATTTTCGAGGCTGACATCACTGTAGCGATAAAAATCTATGAACTGTACTTTCTCAAAAACTTCATCTGTTTCAAACATCGAGCAATCCATCAACTTAGTCACAGCATCTTCTACCCGGTGATAAGACTTACGGGCATCCAAAATCGTTTGATCGATTTTGTCAATGTCTACTTCATCACTCCAAAATAATTCTTCTGTCAACCTCGTCTCAAAGAACTGTCCTCTGGACAAACCCGTAACGATGTAAGGAATATTTTTTTCAAGTGCAACTTGCGTTGCTAATGTGTACAGCGCCTTAAAACAACCATTACAGACATTGCTAAAACGCTGGAGGCTATCGACAAAAATGGCATTCATTGCATCTGTGCGAGCAAACACATGATCGATTTTTAGCTCGCCGACAATTCGTCGAATATTCGTCTTGGCGCCTTCGGAAATATAGCCATTGTCGAGCGTCAAAGCCAGAACATTAAGTCCCATTTCAGCTAATTTGGCCAAGGCATAAGAACTGTCCTTACCACCGCTGAGCAACATCATACAATCATAGTCTCCCTGCAAGGTCTTCCGGGATTCGTCAAATAGCTTACGAAGATCATCCATCGTTCGGAAGTACCGACTGACTTTTTGTTGATAAGAATCAAAAGACAAACAGAAATTGCAAACGGAGTCTTCATTCATTTCTATCGTTGGATAGTTAGAAGGCAAACCACAGCGCGCGCAATTATCTACAACAGGAACAAACGAACGCTGTTGTTTTTCGCGCAAGACTGTTACGCATTGATCGATCTGCGGATGCTTGGATAAAATCGCTTCGATTTCGCCCAGCTCGACCCGTACCCCACGAACTTTCACCTGCTCATCGATACGCCCCAAAAACTCCACCTGCCCTTTTCGGTTCAGACGCGCCAGATCACCACTTCGATACATCCGATGGCCGGCTTTATTAAGGTGTGGAACAAAACGCGAATCGGTCAACGCTTCCTGTTGTTGGTAGCCATCCGACAAGCCCGTTCCAGCAAGGTACAATTCACCACTGATACCCTCCGGAACCGGATGACCTACCGCATCCAAAATGTATGCTTCCATGTTGTCAATGGGACGGCCAATCGGCACAGATGTATGGCGGATATCAGATGGACTAAATTGATGGCAAATGCAACCGACTGTCGCCTCTGTCGGACCGTACTCGTTAAAAATGCGCAACGAAACGCCAAAGGCTGTCTGGATATTTTCAGCTAGACGCACCTTAAAATCTTCCCCACCAACAATCATACAATTGATGTGCGAATGACTCAAGTCTCGCTCCTTGAGTAAAGCCAAATGAGAAGGTGTCAACTTTATGATATTGACGGCATTGTCTTCTACAACATCTAGGATCGACAAGTCGGCACTGCCTGCTTGTTCCTCGTAGATGACCAGAGTACCACCGGAAGTAAGGGGTAAGTACAGAGAGGTCACTGTGAGGTCAAAGCCAATGGTTGTAAACAGGGGCATGATGAACTTTTCCTCCGAAGCATAGTGCTTGGCTGCCCATTGGATGTAATTGGTCAATGCGCGATGGTTGATCTTGACGCCCTTCGGCTGTCCGGTTGAACCGGAGGTATACATGATGTAGGCCGTATGCTCGGGAGCCGGCTTGTGCGGCAAGCTCGTTTTGGCTTGTGCGTGTAAAACCGCCTCTTCTGTATCCATGACAAACAGAGGAACACCGATATTTTCACATCCCTGTACCAATAGCTGCTGGGCCAAAAGCATGGAGGCTTCACTATTCTTAATGATGAAACGAACGCGTTCTCCGGGATAATCAGACGGAATGGGAATGTAGGTCCCTCCGGCCTTAAGAATGGCCCAAATCGCTGTGATCAATTTTGGCCCACGGGTCAGGTGAATGGCCACCCGGCTACCAGTGGTAATACCCTGTGCTTTTAGATAGTGGGCCAGTTGATTGGAATCTTCATCTAATTGGCGATAACTTATTTGTGCCTCACCAAACTGCAATGCCTTTGCCTCGGGCTGCTGCGCAAGCTGGGATTCGAAGAGGTCCAAAACCGTTGCCGGCTCAAAGTCGGCTTGGGTGTCGTTAAAATCTTGGACAACGCGCTGCTCTTCTTCCGGGCTCAAGAGCGCCACATCCTTGATGCTCTGTGTTCGATCGTCGAGTAAAGCATCCAATAATTGTAAAAAGTGTAAGGGTGCTGCCTTTCTGGCTTCCTCGTTGAAGACCGAGCAATTGAGGTCGAAGTTGAGCTGTATGTTGCCGGAATCGTCAAAGTCGTGTACTTGTAGGCGGAAATGATGCCTTGGATCGCAATGCCCTGGATGCACCCATTCGGAAGTCATAGATATTTCATTGAAATCCGAAAAAGAAGCATGAATGTAATTGAGAACCGTATTAAAAACGCGATTCAACTCTGGCGAGCTACTCCCTGGCTGGGCATAACGCAAAAACTCTAAGGCTTCGACCCGAACCCGCTTCAGCAAATCGCTAAAGCTATCGGTTTCCTGAACCTCACCCGTGATGGGAAAAAACTCAATGAACACACCAGGAGTTTCCTTGAAGGCCGCAGTTGGACGGTTGTGGGCTGGCGTTCCAAAAGCCAGTTGATGCTGGCCACTCACCCGATAGAGGTAGGCCAATAGGGTCGTTGCAAAAATATTGAATTGCGAGAGGTGCTGCGTCCAGGAGCGTACGTCCGATTCCTTGGCAATTGCTCGCAGACGAGCCGACCGCTCTACCCCTAGATCCAGAGGAATACGCTCTGATAAAGTTGTAGAAGTCTGGTTGCCAAATCCGTAAAGGAGCGGTGGCTTGGGAAAAGATTCTATTTTATTTTGCCAATGGGTACGCTCACTTTCTCGCTCAGGATCAGCACGAACGACCTTCTCATAGTCGATGTAATCTTGAAAGACGGGTAAAGACGGCGCTTCGTCGAGGGTTCCTTCTACCGAATGTTGATAGTATTTCGCAACCGCTTTGTATTGGACCGATACCGCCCAAGCATCCGTAATCAAGTGATGCTGATTGAAGTACCAAATAAAGCGTTGGTCTGATAATTTGATCAATACAGCGTCGAAAAGGCATTCCGATAAGTTAAACTTCAACTGAGTGCGATCGTCAAACCAATCCCTCAATTGCTGCTCCTGGCCTTCGGCCTCACTTAAATCGATCAGCTCTAGGGCGTATTCCATATCGGCCAATACCTGTTGCTTGGGAGTACCTTCGACCACTCTGAAGACCGTTCGCATGGCATCACAGCGGCTAATCAACAATTGGAATGCTTTCCTGAAATGGGTCACATCAATTGCACCAGCTATGTCAAAGCTTAGCGCCATGTTGTACAGAGGGGACTCCGGACTCAGCTCCTGGCCAGTCCACAACAATAACTGGCTGTTGGTCAGTTCGAACAGCTTTGACTCCAATTTACCGTTCAACTTTCCATCTGTACCATTCTTAGGTAAATAATTCATTTATGAGTCAGCTTTGCGTTTTTCCAGATAATCTTGAATATTTTGAACCGTCATAAAATGCTCGATCGTCATATCTTCGGGAGGAATGCGCAGCTCGAATTTTTTTTCAATGAACATGATCAATTTGGTCATCCCCAAAGAATCAACCAGCCCGCTCCCCAGTAGATCATCATCTGGTGAAAGCATCACATCTGCCTGATTGGCCAACAATTGCTCTTGTATGTATTCAATTAGAATATTACTCATGTCATATAGTTTGTACAGATAGTCTCTGAAGTTCTAAATAATTGACTTTGCCGTTGGAAGTTCGCGGCAAAGAGGTTGCTATTCTGATTTTCTGAGGAATAGCATACCAAGGGACTAAGGTCGCAAGATGCTTTTGTAATTCCTCTATTTCAATGTCATTTTTTAATAGGATAGCTGCTTCGATCAACTGCCCGAAAGCTTCATCTTTGACAGGAAAGACGGCCACTTCCTGGACTTCTGGATGAGAAAGCAACCCCGCTTCTACCTCATCCAGTTCTACTCTGTACCCCCGGGTTTTGATCTGCCGATCCTTGCGTCCCATGAAATGCAACAAACCATCTTCGGTACGTCTGACCAGGTCTCCCGTTCTGTAAAAAGTCCTTTCGAAGCCCCCATCAGAGACTTGCTTGTATAGTTTTTTCTCTGTTAGTGCTGCTTGGTTCCAATAGCCATCCATCATGGTAGCTGTCCGAACCAGTAGCTCTCCCATTTCTCCCGTAGGTGCAGGCTGATCGTCAGCATCGACGACGATTATTTCTGTATTGTTCCAAGCTTGGCCAAGTGGAATGGGCTGGTCGTCTTCGGGTGGCGCTGGTAAATGGTAGAAAGTACACTGATTGACTTCTGCCGGTCCGTAGACATTGCTAAACTTAGTTTGTGGCAAAAGATGCATCAGAGTACGAAGGTGCTTGACGGGGAAAGGCTCTCCTCCATACAACACCCAACGCAAGGCAGATAAGTCCCGTTGGTCTAAAACACCCTTTTGCAGCATTTGGACCAATGCCAAAGGAACAGAATACCAAATTGAGATTTTTTCTTTCTCCGCCAATTGCGATAAACTCGCTGGCATTTTGGTATATGCCTCTGGAATGATGATGGTCGTTGCGCCCGATAAAGGAGAAGAGAAATAACCGAAAGTAGAAATGTCAAAGTGTAGCGGCGCGTGATTGGCTATCCGGTCTTCTGGTTTTACACCATATAAACTAGCAGACAACCTGGCATAACTCAAACCACTGTAGTGCGTGTGCATGATTCCCTTTGGAGCGCCGGTCGATCCAGAGGTGTACATGATATAAGCTAGGTCTCGTTCGAGTATTCTCAAATCAGGCAAGGTGGTTGAAGGATGCTCTGCCACCTCCTGCCAGGTAAACTGCTGTGCTGGCCAAGTGGCATCCACCTCTGCCGAGTCGACCTTCAAGCCAATGAGACTTTGCAAGCCAGTTCCCGGGATCACCTGCCGAAGGGTCTTGCGTTGGTCTGGCTTACTTATCAAATGTTGAATGCCACAATCTTTGAGTAGAAATTGGGTACGCCCGGCAGGCGCAAAAGGATCGAGCGGCACATAGGCTGCACCAGCTTTCATTATCCCATAAATGGCCGTAGCTGTCTCAATACTACGGTTGAGATATACGCCGACGCGATCACCACGTTGTACCCCCAGCTCTATCAACAGCTGAGCCAATTGATTACTGCGCAGCGACAAATCTCCATAGGTGATCTGGCTGTTTCCAAAGCGAAAAGCCACTTTTTCAGGGGATCGCTCTGCCACATGATCAACAGTGTGTGGGAGTAGGTAAATCATGTAAGTTTCTAATAGCTATGTCTGTCCTCAAAAGTACAAAGAAAACCAATAGGCTTCTCTTTCCGATATAAATCAGATGCCCAATAAGCGGGCAACGATGTTTCTTTGGATGTCTGAAGTACCGGCATAAAGCACACCACCAACGGCATCCCGTAAGTCGCGCTCGATACCATAATCTGTCATATAACCATTACCACCATGTATGCGAATGCTGTCCATGCTTGAGTCCAAAAAGCATTCGCTCAGTTGCAACTTCAGCAAAGCAGCCTCCATCATAGCTGACTGGCCGACCTGTTTCAACCAGGCAACTTTGTACAGTAGCAAGCGGGAAGTCTCCAGGCGCAGTTTCATTTCTGCTATTCGATTGGAGACGGACTGAAACTTACCGATTGGCTGGCCATACTGGGTACGTTTTTTAGCATACTCGATGGCAACTTCCAACTGGCGCTCCATAGCACCGAGCTGACTGGCTAGGATGCTACAACGTTCGTATTCCAAGGAGTGATTCGACAAACTGAAACCTGCTCCTTCTCCACCAAGTCGGTTCTCTGTAGGTACAAAGCAGTTCTCAAAATAGAACTCTCCGATGGGGATGGTCCGCAATCCCATCTTGCTGCGCACCGGGCTGGCCGTGAAACCAGGCGTTCCCTTTTCCACCAAAAAAGCCGTAACACCCCACTTACCTAGTTTCGGATTGACGTTTGCAAAAACCAGAGCAACATCTGCAACAGGTGCCAAGGTAACCAAGCGTTTCTTTCCATTCAGTACATATCCGCCGTCTTGCTTTTCGGCACGCATCTCCATATTGAAAACATCAGAACCAATGTTATCTTCTGTGAGCGCATGGGCTCCAATCCATTGTCCTTTGACAAAAGGTGGAAGGAATTTTTGCTTTTGCGCCTCTGTTCCAAACTGAACAACCGGAAGTTGTATGGTCCACATTTGAGCATTCAAACCGAACGGCAAACCATTGTCAGGGCAAGCATAACCAAAGCCCTCCATGGCCAACATCGACTTGAGTATATTGATCTCTTCTTCGGGGCCACCATATGCGCCAGGTACTGCCATGGCGTGGATGCCAAAATCTGCACACCGCTCCCAAAGCTCTCGAGCAAAGTAGCCTTCCTTATCATGTTTGACAAAGTCTTCCTGCAGTTCGTCTTCGACAAATTTTATGATGCGATCCCGATTCTTTATATATTCTTCAGGCCAAGAAAAATCCATTGTATTGTTTTATACCAACCCGTTAGTAGTAATATAACTAATGTAAGTATGAGGTCTTAACGTTTCATCTTTCTTGATGTAGGCAGTAATATTACGAATTTACTGACAGCCTACAAAGCTTGAGTAATTCGAAACTTCGAAAGGATGATTTACGACATTGCAGAAGTTCAAAAAAAATATTTGCTTGCTGGAGATTTGTAATTGTAGCGACGACTTGTTTACATAACTTTATACTTACTTAGACAAAAAGAAATGCCTTTCATTTAGCACTTTTTTTTGGAAAGAAAAAATTCGGAAATAACTGTTTAATCAAATTCGAAATTGATTAAACAAAGTAAAATGAAAATTTTAAAAAGCAACTTTTGTCAGGAATTTATCAATGTACCAGAAGGCTGTTCACTTGCCTTCACATCCGCCTCAACAAAGTGGTAAGGGTTCTTAGCATCACTTGGAATACTCTCGATTTCGATCTCCTGTCCCAGCCCTAAATCGGCTGCATACTCCATGAATAATTCCATGATAACCTTGTCTTCGAGCGCCCAACCTGTAGAGTCAAAAACGCTCAGTTGCGCTTGCGTGTATGCGTATTTTTCTTGGTTGCGAACCACCTCCAAAATATCTGGACCAATGAATTGATCTTCCAATTGTTGACACTCTCCTTCCTCGACAGCCTGCGCTTTGAAGTCCGGACATACAAAACTTTTGTGCAACAAATCGAGCGGCAACTCCACCTTACCAGGGAAGTCAGAACCGATTGCATTGACGTGCAAATGTGGCCGTGTTTCTAAGCCTTCGAAAAGTGGACCGGCACCAACATCGATGGATGTAGCAGTGCAAACGATATCTGATGTTTCAATGATCTCGCGAATGTTCGAAGACACATATTCCACATCCAACTTCAGTGCAGAACATCTATCTTCAAATGAGCTAACTACTTCAGGCAGAACATCATACAGCAATATACGCTTTAGATTAAACACTCTAGAAAGAGCGTGCAATTGCGTAACGGCCTGTGCGCCACAACCAATCAAACCGAGTGTTGAACTTTCGGGATGCGCCAAGAATCGACTGGCAACTGCAGAGGCAGCACCTGTGCGAATAGCCGTTGACAACACCCCATCCATCAAGCCCATTAGATGTCCCGATTTGGAGTCGTAAGAAGAAATGGTAGACAGTATGGTTGGTAAGCCATAACCTTCAGGATTCGTTGGATGATAGCCAACTAGCTTGATGACGATTTGACCACCGCGCGTATAAAGTGGCATCCATTCTACCAAGCCTGGTTTTGGTTCTTCATAATGAAACCCGGATCGTGCCGGGATGTCGATCAGTTGATCATCAAAAATTTTCATAGCTCTTTCCAGTCGATTGATCAAAGCATCCATCACTTCGTCTAATCCGTGATGATGAATAATTTTTTGAACATCGCT
>JBCCSZ010000323.1:0-8780 GCA_039199225.1 Bacteroidota bacterium | reverse complement strand
TCTGAAAATAATACTATCAATAACCATAAATTAAGATATTATGAAAAAAGGAATGTTTTTTCGCTTAGGTATCTATCTATTAGCAATAAGTTTTTTTACAAGTTGTACTGTTGTACGCCAAGGTGAGGTAGGAGTGAAGCGTACTTTGGGTAAATACAATAACAAGCCTTCCGATGAAGGGCTACGAGTTTTCAACCCTTTCACTTCTAAGATCGTGAAAGTATCCACACAGACCAACAACATGGAGGTGGAGCTGAGTATTCCTTCCAAGGAGGGTCTCAACATTCGGTCAGAAGTATCGATTTTGTACAATATCATCCCAAAAGATGCTCCTAAACTGTTGAGAGAAATCGGAACCAATTTCGAGCGGACTGTCATTCTACCTGTTTTCCGTTCAGCTGTATCGGACGTTTCTTCCCGTTATTTTGCCAAGGACATGCACACAGGGGAGAGAGCGACCATTGAAGATGCCATTCGTACACAAATGATGAAATTGTTGGATGGTAAAGGCATTCTCGTGGAGGCAGTTTTGCTGAAGAGCATCCAGATGCCATCGAGCCTTGCAAGAGCCATCGAAGAGAAGTTGGAGGCAGAACAGCAGGCACAGAGAATGGAGTTTGTCTTGCAGCAGGCAAAACGCGAAGCGGAGAAAAAGCGGATCGAGGCAGCTGGTATTCGCGATGCTCAGAACATCATTTCTCAAGGATTGGATCGCAACATCCTACAGTTTAAGTCCATTGAAGCCTTCATGGAGCTGGCCAAGTCGCCCAACGCTAAAGTCATTATTACCGATGGTGACCTCCCGATGCTCATGGACGACATAGTACCAGAAAACGCAGTGCGCTCTACGAGACAGCGGACCAATATGCAACGTTAAAGAATCCTCGGCATTACTTGAAGCGAATTATGATTTACCGGGATGGTTTTTCTTGAGAGTGTAAAAAGCGACCTGATATCAATCAGATTTAGCAGCCATCCCGGTTTTTTCAACACCCATTTAAAAATGCTTTGACATGAGAAATATACTCCTGCTTATCTTAACGATCTTTTCCCTTACGGCCGATGCACAGCTTGCGAACAACGACAGATCAAGTGCCAATTTAATGGTGGAGAGGCATCGGTTTCGGGACATTAGCCAGGTACACATGGTTCAGGCACAGAACCACTTTAAATTTCTCAATTTTGACGAAGCCATCATCGAAGCCAACCATGCTGTAGCCGCCAATCCTAATAAAGCTGAAGCCTTCCTACTACGTGCACGCATCAAGATGTACATGGGGATGGATACAGAGGCGCAGGCCGACCTCCAAGCTGCTGGCAGACTGAATCCTTACATCACACAGATTTATGGACTCAATGGTCCCGATGCACAAATGGAGCTACTGGCCTTCGAGCCCGATCGGATATACGGAGAGCTTGAACTGGACCATCTACTGCTTTATTACGATGTGTATATGGACAAGCAGTTGGCTTTTGTCGATGAGGATGAGCAAACAGATATATTTGAAATGTCGGACATGCTGGATGTCCTTTTTGAAAAGTCTTACCCAGAGGCTGTAGAGATTTTGAAGCAGTATTCTGATGTCGGTTCCTTGAAAGCCATGGCGTATGATCTGATGGGCTTGATTTACTTGAGGGCTGAGCAAATGGAAAAGGCAGACTTTCATTTCAAAGAAGCCATCGTCATCGATCCCGATTATGCTATGGGTTGGTACAACCTCGCACACTTGAATCGCCTTCAAGAACAGCCGGAAAAAGCCTTGAAAAATGTCGAAAGGGCCATTCAGCTGGATGAAAATCTGGTCATCGCCTACTTTGAACGAGCACAAATAAAGAAGCGCCTTGGGAAGGTGAAAGAAGCCATCGAAGACTATGATCGCATCATACATCAAGAGAGTCAGTTTTATCAGCAGATATACCTCAATAGGGGTGTTGCGCTGAAAACGGCCGGACTCTATGGTGCTGCCATCGCCGATATGGACAAGGCCATTTTTGCAGAGCCAGAAAACCCTCTGAGCCTAAAGTCTAGGGGCAATCTCTACCTGGTATCCGGATTTTACAACAAGGCCATCTTTGATTTTACTAGAGCTATCGAACTGGATTCAAGCCTGGGAGAGGCTTACTTCAACCGAGGAGTCGCCCAGTTGCTGAACCTCGACCCCTTTGCAGCTTGCTACGATTGGACCAAAGCATTGGAACTTGGTTACAAGCGTGCTTCCGAAAAGCTGAGCTGCTTTTGCATGCATTGATCTGAATATCATCAGATAAAGAATAACATACGAATCTAAATTTGGGCCGCCGCCTTTGAAGTAGGAGTTTTGGGAAAGATTATCCTTCTTCAAATGGCGGCATACTTTTTTTTAGAGCCTTTCAGGGCTTATTTAGAGCAGTCTCTAACATTTAATTTGTGATTGTGGCCGGCCTTTTCTAATTTAACTGTAAGCAAAATGCCGCGCCCGCAACATGTACAAAAAATTAAGTTATTGGATTGTATTATTTCTGGTCAGCTGGAATGTAGAAGCTCAAAACCTAATTCCAAATCCAGGCTTTGAAACCAACGAAAAACTCCTGCCGACCTGGATGCGCAATGATGGCATGTTCGAGTCCATGGCCAGCCTGTGGACCAGCCCCAACCAGGGGTCTCCGGATGTCATCGCCAATGAACTCATCCCACGCTGGTTTCCACAAAGGCGAAAAGTTGATCTCACCCCCCACAAGGCTCGCAGTGGCCAGGCCATGGCAGGCATCAAAACCTATGGCTGCGATGTTGGTACCCAGCATTGCAAGGAGTACTTACAAATCGAACTAAAGGACCTGTTGAATGCTGGTGAGCAGTATTATTTGGAGTATTGGATCAATCCAATCGCCTCTTCGGTTCGGGTCAACAATTTTGGAGCGGCGCTATCGGATGTGGAAATCCAGGAAGACAGTGAATACGGTCTTCACTACTTTGATCCGGTGGTCGAAAATAAGACCATCATTGAAGGGACACCCAACCAGTGGGTCCGCATTTCTGGTACTTTTACAGCAGATTTCCAGTACCGCTACCTCTTGATCGGTAACTTTCGCATTGATGAGGAGACAAAGACCCGACATCCCGAGGGTGGTTTGGATTATTCTTACTACCTGATCGATGATGTTACTTTAAGACCAGTCGGAGTGGATTCGGCCGCTTCGTGGAAGGAATCGCCCTTGGACAGTGGGCAAACCGTCTTGTTGGACAATATTTTCTTTGAGTTGGACAAAGCCAGACTGCTTCCGGCTTCTTTTGCGCAGTTGGACGAACTGGCCGATCTGTTGAAAGCCCAACCAGAGATGAACATTAAGATTTGTGGCCACACGGATAATTCTGGGACAACTGCCTACAATCTCGACCTATCGACCCGCCGCGCCGCCGCTGTCGCGGCTCACCTGACCAGCCTGGGAATTGCTCCGGAGCGCCTCCGCTCCGAGGGTTTCGGGGATAGCCAACCGCTTGCCGACAATGGAAGTCCCGAAGGCCGCAGGGCCAACCGTCGGGTGACTTTTGTAATTGAGCGAAACTAATTCCATAAAGTCTGTGTTTCCTTTTCATTGGTTTTTGGCATCTTTGATGCCGCGTCTAAATTGACTCAATGAAAGGAACTGTTGTAAAATCTACTGGTAGTTGGTACCAGGTACATTTGGAAAATGAAGAGCAGCTGCAAAGCCGCATCATTGGAAAGTTTCGCCTCAACGGATTGAAACTAACCAATCCCGTGGCGGTTGGCGATGAAGTACAAGTCGAAAAAGGATCGGATGGTACTGGCTTGATCAAAAAAATTCTGCCCCGTCGCAACTACATGGTGCGCCAGTCGCCCCGCAAAAAGCATCATCTCCATCTGCTGGCCAGCAACATCGACCAGGCTATTTTAGTGATGACGATTACCCAGCCTAAGCTTAAGCAAGGTTTCATCGATCGTTTTTTGCTCATGACCGAACCGCACGATATTCCTGTGACGATCGTGTTTAATAAGTCTGACGTATATGACGAAGGTCATGTGGCCGTCTACGAATACCTGCAAGAAATTTATGAGGAAATTGGTTATCAGACAATGCTGGTTTCTGCACAAGAAAGCCATGGATTGGAAGAGCTCAAGAGCTACCTAAAAGATAAGGTCACCCTTATGAGTGGGCAGTCTGGTGTGGGAAAATCTACCCTTCTCAACAGCCTACAACCTTCCCTGGAACTTCGCACAACGGAGCTGTCCGACTATTCTGGCAAGGGGCAACATACAACTACTTTTGCGGAAATGCATCCGCTCGACTTTGGTGGCTTCATCATCGATACGCCCGGCATCAAGACGCTGGCCTTCAACAACCTGGAACCTATGGATGTTGCCCACAATTTCCGCGAATTCTTTAAATATTCGGTCGATTGTAAATTTGCTGATTGTACCCATCGCAACGAGCCGCACTGTGCAGTCAAGGAAGCCATCGAGGCGGAAATCATCAGTGAATTGCGCTACCATAATTACATCCAGATTTTGGAAGAGATCGAAGAGCAGAATTCTTGGGAGCGCCACAAGGGGATGTAGCAGGTTTAAATCTTAGAAACGCTTAGAAAATTTCCAAAATTTGGATGTCTCTTCCATTGAATTGTACGCTTTCGCCAGCTTGTCGATGGCGCAAAAGCTTACCGATTGGTGCGTCAATAGAGATACAAAAATACTGCTGCTCGGACAGCTTTAATTTCCCGATGCCAATGGCGATGTAGTATATGCCCTGGCTGGTGACCACTAGACTGCCAGGTTCTACCTTTGTACAGACTTTATCAGATGCTATTCTCAGTAGGGCGGTTTTGACGGCTTTGGCCTGCTGCAGTTGGTGGCTTGCCTTTTCCTCTTCGAGTTGCATCATGGCACGGCCTGTTTCATGCTTGTCGCCGACGCTGCTCTTGGTTTCCTGATTTCTGGATTCTTCAATGGCTTTGATCCGTCTTTGGATATTGGCCAGTCGTTCGTCAATGTATTCGATGCAAGCTTGGAAGATGGCCTGCTTTTCTGCTATTCTATCTTTCATAAGTTGTGGAAGCGGATGTGAGAATCTCTTGTAAAATGTTGTTCAGTTCACGGGGTTTATCCAGCGGGATGAAATGGCCACAATGCTCGATGGTGAAAGCTGGCACCTTGGGATTGTCGTCTTTGAGTTTTTTGATGTGCTTGTAGCAAAGGGGATCGCTCTTTGCCATGATCAAGTATTTGGCTATTTGTAGTTGTTTGAATTTTGATCCTAGCGAAAGAAATTCATTTTGCTTACCAGCTTTCAGTGGCTCTAGGATCGCTTTCAACTTGATGGGAGTGGTCCAGCCTTTATGCCAATCCATGATTTCATTGATGTGCTGCTGTGTATCCTTTCCACTGCTTTTGGTCAGCGTCTTCAGGAGGCTTTTTAGTCCAAAGCGACTCATCAGGACTTGGTTGAGGAGTGGGACGGCAAAAAGGAAATGGCTGATTTTATCCAGTGTTGTGCTGAAGTTGTACAAGACAGTATTCAGAAGGATCAAGCGTTTGACTCGCTCTTGATGTTCACTGACCCAGAGGATGGCGGCTGGTCCGCCGATGTCGTGTGCAATGACATTTACTTTTTCATTCGCCCCAAGCAATTTGTCCAGGGCAATATTCAGCATTTCTTTCTTTTTTGTAAAAGTGTATTGGTAGTCTGTAGGTTTGTCTGACTGACCGAATCCCAACCAATCCAGCGTGATGACTTTGTAGTCTTTTTTGAGTGCTTCGACTTGTGGCTTCCAAAGTTGGGCATTGGTCGGCCAACCATGTAAAAATATCAGTGGTTCCCCTTGTCCTTCTACATACAGATTAACCTGGTGACCGTGGTATTTTATGAATTGGCTCATCTTGGGGGTGTTTAGCAGGGCGAACAAAACAGCTTCAACGAGCGATGGATTGTTGCAATGTGCGCACTGCATTGTGAAACCGATGTTGCTTATTGTCGACAATGCTTTGTAAGAGTGGGTCTACCACAAGCGCATCTGTCCCGTTGGCAATATAAGCCAGGAGGAGAAAAAATTCGACATCCTGAAAAGGAGAAGAAGTTTGTTCCAGCGGCTCTTGATACTTTTTGAAAAAGGTGATGGCCTTGGCATAGTTGCCCTCTAGGAAATAGGCGTGGCCCAGGGCATAGTTGGCTATGTCGGTTTGATCCGTTGTTCCAAACGATCGAAAGTATTTGATGACCTCCTGACTTTTGGTATCTTCGATCATCAGAATTTTTCCGGTTTGTTCGAAGAATTCTGCCTCCATAGAAGCCAATTCTGCCGACAAGCGGTGAATACTGCTAGGGTTCGACATCAATTGCAGATCGGCATTTTTCAGGTTGTTCTCCCAATGTTGCCGGGCGATTTCCTGTGATCGTACATCTTGTGAGGCGGGACGAAGGAAAAACCAAGCCAGCGCAAGCGCCATCAATAGCAATAGTAGCGGAAATAGGTAAGGCCCAAATGCTGAAATTAGGCCATTCGAAGAATTTTTAGCGTCCGTCATAGGCAAGGAAGATACAGCATTTTTTCCTTCCCTGCTATTCGATTTTTATCAACTGTCTTCCCAGGTGTTGTCCCTTGATCTCAATGTCTAACAAATAAGTACCAGCGGCCAATTCAGATAAGTCGAGCGCTTGTTGGACATCGGTATTTTTAGCTGTTTGTAAACTTTGCAATTGTTGCCCCCGAAGGTTGTACAATCGCAGATGACAAACGGCTGCCTCTGCAAGTTGGATGTCGATTTGAAATTTTCCTTTGGAAGGATTTGGGAAAATGTTGAGCTGTTGGACAACACCTATTTCTTCTAGGCTGGTTGTCTGTTCAATCTGGATGTCTTCTTCCCAGCTACAGCCGTTGGCATCTGTGATGGTTAGGCCATAAGTACCGGCGGCCAATCCGTCGATGGCAGGTTCTGTATCACCAGTACTCCAACTGTAAGTGTAGGGTGTAATTCCGCCATTGACCACTGCGACCGCCATGCCATTGTTGCCCATGGTCGATGGGCTGGTACTGACCTGTACATTCAGGGGGGCTGGCTCCATCACCACGAAAGCTGTAAGCAGGTTGCAGCCGTTGGCATCCTGAATCAATACTTCATAAGTGCCTGGCCCTAGATTTTGAAGGTTTTCCGTAGAATCATTCGTTGACCATTGATAAGCAAAAGGCGGCATACCCGATTCTGGAATCAGACTGATCTGCCCATTGTTTTCGCCATTGCAACGCACATCTACGATCTGCTCATCCACCACAATACCTTGCGTTGGAGCAATGCGGATACTATCGAAAGTCTCGCAACCCAACGTATCTGTTAGCGTGACGAAATACAAGCCTTCTTCCAAATCGCGACGGGTAGAATCCACACTGCCATCTTCCCACAAATAGTTATACACTCCATTTCCGCCATCGGGAACAACGGCGATCTCTGCACCGCTTTGGACACATTCTTCATCCACATTGAATGCAAGCTCAAGTTCTTCAAATACATTCAAGCGAAAAGTATGCAAACTGTCACAACCGTCCGAGCCTTTGGCAACGACCTGTAGGGTATCATTGGCTGTGTAGCTCGTTCCTTGAAAAATACCCTCAAAGCATAGATCGATTTGCTCCTCCGTAAAGGTGCTGATACTGGTTCCGATGACGATCGAATCGACGCCTTCACAGCCACTTTCTGCAGATACCGTGACGCTGTAAGTACCAGGTGAGGCTGCCAGAATATTTTCTGATGTTCCACCGGTCGACCAAAGGTAAAAGTCGAAAGTTCCGACCTCCAGGGTTGTTGTTTCTTCATCACACAGGTCCATGGCTCCGATGATGTTGGGGACGAGTTTATCGTTTTCTATGACATCTACTGCATTCGATCCACTGCAACCACGGGCATCGGTCACCGTCACCCCATACGTCCCTCTGCTGCCAATTTGGATGCTCTGGCTCGTATCACCGGTTGACCAAAGGAAGGTTTCAAAATCTCCTCCGCTTAAGACGGTCGTTTCATCTGTACAAAAACTCAACTGGCCACCGATCAATACATCTAAGGGCGGCGCATTTTCCACCGTTATGCTGCCACTTCCCGTACAACCAAAGGAGTCCGTTACGGTCAGTTGGTAAGCTGTGGCCATAGAAACGGATGTAAATCGACTGGTATCACCGTTCGACCATGAAAACTGGATATAGTCACCACCGTCGAGGGTGGTACTCACCCCTGGACAAACCAATGGATCGCCACCGATTGTGGGAGCCACTGCCGGGTTTTCAGTCACTGCCAGGCTAGCTTCGCCCATGCAGCCATTGTCGTCTGTGACGGTCAGCGCATAGGTGTCCGCCTCATCAACGGTAATAGCTGGAAGGGTATCTCCATTCGACCAAAGGTAGCTGGTGTAGCCATCGCCACCGCTGATGAGGGTACTTTCGCCTTGACAAAAGACATCGTTACCAATTAGATCGACATCGGGCAATTGATTTTCACTCACATTTATAGCGACAGTCCCCATGCAGCCATTGTCTTGGGTCACTGTCAGACTGTACAAGCCAGGCTCCTTTGCAAAAATGCTCCGGCTACTGGCGCCCGTCGACCAACTATAGCTGCTAAAGTCATCGCTACTCAAAAACGTACTGTCGCCCTTACAATAGCTTGTCGTTCCTTCAATGACTGGATTGAGGGTATTGATTTCAAATACATTCAGACTAGCCTCACCAGTGCAGCCATTGGCGTCCGTAACGGTCAGACCATAGCTGCCAGCAGTGGACACATTGATCATGCGACTATTGG
>JBCCSZ010000322.1:0-8789 GCA_039199225.1 Bacteroidota bacterium | reverse complement strand
AGCTTTCGCATCTTGAAATGGGCCGACGGCAACTTGCTGTGGGAGGAACACTACCAAGGAGATGAAGCGCCCAGGCTATATGTCCGTTACGACATGACGTACGACAACAAATTAAATCCCCTTCGCTTGTCGGCTGATCCATCGGATGCTTACCGCAGGTCGAAAAACAATGTGGACCACCTGATCTCCGTTGATGGTGGCTGGTACCACGGCCCCGCCCTTATCGATTACAACTTAGCGTACACAGAGTATAACTTGCTCAAAACAAGCCAAGCAAATTATTTCAACTATTTTGAAAACAGCATTCAGTTAGATTACGAATACGAGGAAGTCCCTTAGCGACAAATGCCTTACCCCCTGTTGGTTTAGCCCGAAATATCCCCTACCTTTGCAAATTCAAATTATTAAACTATGTCGCCACGTACGGTTGCATTCTATACTTTGGGTTGCAAGCTCAACTACTCGGAGACCTCGGCCATTGGTCGTTTGTTCGAAGAGCATGGGTATGGCGTGGTAAAATTTGAGGAAGGGGCAGATATTTATGTCATCAACACCTGCTCGGTAACAGATTTTGCCGACCGGAAGTGTCGGCAGATTGTTCGTCGGGCTTTGCGCAATACACCGGAGGCTTTTGTAGTCGTGGTAGGCTGTTATGCGCAGTTGAAGCCCAAGGAAATAGCAGATATTCCAGGGGTGGATTTGGTCCTTGGAGCTGCCGAAAAGTTCCGCATTCTCGATTATGTTGATGATTTGTCCAAAGCGCCTGGCAAAGGCATGGTGCAGGCCGGAGAGGTGCAAGATGCCAAGACCTTTGTCAATGCCTTTTCTTTTGGCGACCGGACCCGTTCTTTCCTCAAGGTACAGGATGGCTGTAACTACAAATGCACCTTCTGCACCATTCCGCTGGCCAGGGGGCGCAGCCGCAGTGATACGATTGAAAATGCCGTTCAGAATGCCGTTCAGATTGCTGCGAAGGGTGTTCAGGAGATCGTCTTGACAGGTGTCAACATTGGCGATTTTGGAGAGGGAACGGAAGTAATAGAGGGCGCAAGGCCCAAAAAAGAAGCTCTTTTCATCGACCTTATCCAGGAATTGGATGAAGTGGCAGGCATCGAACGCTTTCGCATTTCTTCCATCGAGCCCAATCTCTGTACCAACGAAATCATCGAATTTGTAGCCCATTCCAAGCGCTTTGTTCCCCATTTTCACATGCCATTGCAATCGGGTAATAATAAGCAATTGCGTCAGATGCGCCGCCGTTACAAGCGGGAGCTGTATGTCGACCGGGTAGCGAGCATTCGCCGCTTGCTGCCACATGCTTGTATTGGAGTGGATGTCATCGTTGGGTTTCCGGGAGAGACGGAGGAGGATTTTCTAGAGACCTATCGCTTTATCAATGAGTTGGACATCACCTACTTGCATGTTTTTACTTACTCCGAACGTCCGAACACAGCTGCTGCTGAGATGGATGGTAAAGTACCCATGGGCGAGAGGCGTCGGCGAAATGAAATGCTGCGCATTTTGAGTGAGAAAAAGCGTCGACTGTTCTATGAGCGCTTTGTTGGTCAAACAGGCGAGGTCCTCTTCGAAAATAGCAAGGAGGAAGGTTTGATGACGGGCTTTACGAAAAATTACGTCAAAATCGAGACAGCCTTGGTGCCGGAAATGATCAATAAAGTGGGCGTTGTGGAACTGACAAGTATCAACAGCCGTGGCCACGTGGATGCCCGTTTGGTAGGCGTTCCCGAGCTACGTTGAACGCATCCAAAGAAATCTGACTGTATTTTCTAAAGACCGGTCTTTTTACTCCACTAATTCCAAACCCCCAAATACGCCTGCGTCGATCCAGCCTCGGTTTTTATCTTCTCCGGGTATAAATACGGAGCCAATAAAATTTTCTCTTTCTTCGCTGTAATCATTGTCGCAATATGCCAGGGCAAAGCCAAGTTTTTTGCCGTGTGCGAGGCGAACTGGTACATTCAGCGCCGGGCCGTCCCGAAAGCTTTTGTCGTAGACGTAAATGGCAAGCTCCCAAGTGATGGTGTTGGCGTTGCGGGTATGGATGGTTGTGACATGCTCGTTGTAGTAGTGTGGAATGCTGTCCATACCCATGTCTGTAACATCGTGCTTCATAGATACATGGTAAGCAAATGCCTGGTGGTTGTATTGGTGGTTGCCGCCGGAGCGGTCTTCGTCGATGAAAATTTCGAGGCAATCATCGTCCCAATAGCGTTCGAGGCCATTTTTGATTTTTTCTACAAATACATCATCTGTTGTTTCTACGAGTAGGTAAACTTGGTCGTAGGTCCAGGCGACTTTGTAGCGACCTGCAAAATCCTCTGGCAGAAACTCCGGGCCGAGCCATCGTTGATCGATGGGATGCCATTCGGATTTTTTCCAAATGTCGTCATAGGGCCGGCCGTCGAGCTTGACGGAAATGGCTCGGTGTGCTTGGATCAGGGTGTTACTGCCCAAGCGGGCGTCGTTGTTGGGAGAGCCGCAGGCGAATAGGAGCAGCAAAGTAGCGATCGGAAGAAGATGAAGGGTGTTTTTCATGATGAGGTATATCCTTTCTGATGAATGGCGCCCCGAGACTGATGGAACGGGATTGTCGCCCTTAAATTGAGTCATCAAAGATAAAGAGAATGACAAAAGCACAATGTACAAAAAGAATACCAGGGGCTACCGATTGTCGGCCAGAAGTATCGTGCGCCAAAAAAGGCAGTTGTTCAGAACTTATTGGCCGTTCATTACATCTTGTATTTAAACGCAAGAGGGACATCCCTACCACTCAATATTAAAAAATGAAAGAACTCATCGAAAAAGGCTTGGAAAACGCCATGAGCTATCCGGCCTACCGCCAGCTTTTGACCGACTTGCTAGCCGAGGGCAAGACAACCGGCCCAAACCAGTCTGATTTTTACATCGAGATCGCCAAGCTCAACCAGCGGCGAATGGATCGCCTGGACAAGCGGGTGAAGCTCAGCGAAGCGCTTGAACAGCAGTTGAAGTCTCTCCAAAAGTCGTACTTGCTATTGACGTTGACCGAAGGGTGGTGTGGTGATGCTGCGCAGAGTATGCCTGTGATCAATCAGCTGGCGGAAAACAGCGATAAGGTTGAATTGAAAGTGGTTTTGCGGGATGAACATACAGCCCTTATGGATCAATTTCTGACGGATGGTGGTCGCTCCATCCCCAAGGTAATCGTCTTGGACACAGAGACGAATGAGGTCTTGGGCGCCTGGGGACCTCGACCTGCGCCCGCCCAAAAACTGGCCATGGACTACAAGTATAAGCCAGTACCCAAAGAACCATACGAAGAATTTAATGTAGCGCTTCACACCTGGTATGCCCGAGATAAAACCCAGACGACGCAAAGTGAATTGTTGAACTTGTTTTCGACTTTGGAAGAGCAGTAAGTCGAACACTTTGTGTGCGCTTTTAGCCCCCTGTGGATGTACTGTCCGCAGGGGGCTGCTTTTGCAAAATACTACCAAAGTAGTATTGACCCGAGAAGTTGATAAGTCTAGCTTTGGAGAGACAATTTATACTCCCATGCACATCTTCTGGATGGCCTCATGCATAAATCGATCTAGTACACATCCTTTCACCTTTTCTATAAACACCCACCTCCCATTTCCATCCTTGAGGCAATAAAGAGGAAGCGCGCATTCTAAACTAGAGCGAAAGATGAAAAAGAATTTGCTTGTGGTTGTGCTGTTTTTATTGACTGCCTCTGTGGCGTGGACACAACCGCTTTTCCTCACGGGTGAAGATGATCTTCAACGCACAACCGATCAACTGAAAGGCGACATCAAAGAAATCAGTCAGCGCTATTCCAACCGACTGGGCTGGACTGAATTGCACTTCCACACCGTAACTACCTATAAGGATAATCAAATCGTCCGGACCTTAACAACGGGAGACTTTGGAGATTCTCGGACGGAACATTTTTATAGAGCAGATGGTAAGTTGGACCGTAAGGAGACCAAAAATTTGTCTAAGGATACGGGTGCTGAAACCGATGCTACATTGGTTACTTATCATTACCATGCTAAGGGCGTCACAGCGAAATATGAGAAGAGGGAGAAAATGCTGAACCTGTCTAAAGAGGAGCGCTATTATGATCCACACGGTCGATTGGTTGCTTACAAGAAATACAACAGTAAGGAGGAGCTGTCCATGGCCGTTGAGCACAACTATGTGTCGAATACAGCAGAAAAGAAATTGCTCAGCACGTCAAAGACCAATTATTTTAAGGGGGAGGTAACAGACAGTAAGCAATTGAGTTATCACAGCGAACCTTTTTCTATTAATGGAGAAGAATGCACCAAGATCAGGATCGAAAACTTGGTTACCTCCAAAAAATCACCAGAGCCCAAAAAGGAAATTTACCACGAATATGTCAAGGCTGACGGAACGGTTTTGCGAAACTCCCAATACCTTTTAGGAGCGCCTATTATGTATGAATGGGTCTATGAATACGATGAGCGAGGCAATTGGATCAGTAAGGCAGAATTTCGAAAGAGGGATCGGACCTTACAGACCTACTACAGTCGGAAAATAACTTATACAGATGGTTATGTGAGCGGCAGCGACGAGTATGATGTCAAGACGGTTTGGAATAAAAAATTTGCTCCATCTGAGGAGCAGTTCTACTTCAGGCGTTTGTTGGAGAGTGGTAGGTTCAAAACCTATGATCGGTACCAGCGGAATATTTCTAAATCAATCAAATTTTTAGGTGACCTCAATAGTAACAGTGCTTTTATTCATCATTTGGAGCAGAAAAAAATCATTGAATTGATTGATTATAGGTTGGTGGCGGATGAGTTCTTGCACGAGGCCCAAGCCTTGGTTAGCGATGCCGACGACTATTTGGTCAAGTCTAGTGCTGGGATGTTTTTTGCCTTTAACGATCATAAACAACTCTTGGAATTCCAAAAGGATGCCATTACAAATGAGATTGGCGTTATCTTCAATCCAGAGAATGGAAATACCTACAAGTATTTGTGGCGCACGTCGCCAAAGGCAGAAATTCTTCCGCTTGAGAAGCTGCCGCCTGCCCCCAAGAATACGTATTGGGTGAAGATACATAATAAGAAAGGCCAAGAGATGGTCATTGTGGTGGAGAGCGGCAAACTCATTGACCACAGTAACGTAAAGTTAGATAGATTGGGCGCTTCGGACTATGTGATGGTTAGGGGAGAGCAAGTATTGCTGATGAAAAATGGTTCGCAGGCAAAGCTTGGAAGCATACAGCCAGCTGCGTTTATCAGTAAAGAAGCGTTGACCAAATTGTATGCGCAGCACCAGCCTAAAACAACTCCCCAGGCTACAGCTCAGCCTTCCTCTTCGACCCCGCCAAAGCCAGTGGCCAAAGAGGCAGACCGCAGCAATTTTGGTTGTTACAATGATGTCGCTTGTCTGAAGAGGCGAGCCGTCCAAGTGTTTCAGAAAGCCAAACAAGCTGGTCAAAGCGATCAAAGTGCCTACCAGCAGATGGGGCAGGTGCTAGAGCAAGTATATCAAAACAAAAAATCCTTGGCCTTTGATATGATGATGGTTGTGGACCAAAAATACCTATCGGGACTCCAAAAAGCCATCTCTCCAGAGATTCGCCAATACATCCGACAAAAAAGCCAGGAAGCGGTCGATCGCTACACACAGAAACACGGAAAACCAAAGATTAAGACCGTACCATACAAACCTAAGAATCGTTGAGGTTGCTGGCAGCATCGCTTCGAGAGTGTCTGTTTGTAATAGATCAATTGAGATAGAAAGCCTCTGTTAATCCGTCGATTGGCAGGGGCTTTCCGTCTGATTATTTTACAGAAAATTTCACCACGAGCACGCCTTGCTCCACATTTGCCCAGAGTCCCTCTTTTCCAAGCTGCTCCCAATGGTAGAGTTTGCATTCCAACTCTGCTTCAATGTAGTAATGAACGATGTCGTCTTCAATTGTTTTTTCGACTTTTCGGAATCGAAGGAAGCTGTTGTCTTGTGGGCCGTATTCGGATGAAATGGGATAGAATAAGCCACTATTAGTACCAGGCGCTACATCTATCATGTATAAAATAACAGCAAATTTTTCTTCTTCTTCTAATGATGTACGAATTCGATGTTGTTTGATAGCAAAAAGAGAGTCAAGATAGGCGACTGTATCCTGATTTAGAGGGAAACAAGGGAATTTAATTTCGAAATAGTCTTCTCCTGTTTGAAAAGAAAAATCTTTAAAATTTATCCTTGCTCCTCTACGTGCATCAGAAATAGTGTCACCAGATGTAAAGCTTGGCCCCGGAGTTGTAAATTTACTCGTTACCGCAAATTTCATTCTTTTACCATCGATACCATCGTAGTAACAGTTTTGCTGTCCATTGATGATAGCCTTGAAGTAATATTGGCTAGTGTCCTCGGGGCAGTCCAATACCATATTATCCAAAAACGCTTGATAAGTAATATGACGAGGGTCAATGTCTTCTTTTCGGCAACTACTCGCTAGGTACAAGAGCAAAAAAAGAAAAGCTATTTTTTTCATACTCATTCGACTATGGTGGTGAAGGAAATAGTTTGTGATTCTCCAGTGCAATCGTCCAGTACAGTGACACGAATAACGGCCCTTCCTGTTTGGGTAAACTCTACTTCCGTATTACTGCTGTTTGGATTCGCTTGAATACGATTTGGTGGGCTAATTTGCCAATCATATACCAAATGCTGGGCGTTAGTAGGTACTTTTACCGATACAGGGAAGATTGTGGCAAAATCTGGGTTTAAGGTTACTTTTTCTGGTGGGGCAACTAGCCAGTCTACTTGTAGAGGACCACTTGAAGTTTGGAAGATTTCTTCTTTTCCATGTGGATAAATTTCTACAGTATTTCCATTTTCTACACATGCAATCATAGCACGTATTTCAGACTGCTGTCCTATATCAGGAACCGAAAACCGTAAAACAGGCGTCGGTGTCATAGCTTGTGCTGGATCTGTATTATCATTATCCCAAGATGTATTGCTATACCGACTTGCGCCAAAGACGACATATTTAAACCGATTGCAATCTATCTGTCGATAATAGTTTCCCGTTGGTGCTTGACAATTCTGTTTTTTTACTTCGTCTTTTCCGCAACACCATTCATATAGGTTGACACCAACATAAATACCGAGAGCCAACCCAGCCAGTACCGCAATGATTTCCTGATCACCTTCAGTGGTTGGCTGTCCATTCACGCTGATATTGGCAATTGTCAAAATTAGGTTTGTGACAGAATAGGTAGCAATACCTACAATGGCTGCAAATATTCCACAACCAATGGCTTTGAAAAAGCCACAACTTCTTAACTGAGCCACAGCTTCTTCCTGTGGATACATCTTGTAATAAAATTGTGCATAACCTTGAGCTAGATCGAGGTATCTTTCCATCAAATTTTTGTCTTTACTGCAAAGTGTGCGCTCTGTAATCTGTTGCCGACGGGTATCCAGGAAATTGGTCAATTGATCAAGTTCCGGGTTTTCGGTTTGTAGAAAGGTTGTTAACTGGCTCTTAAAGGTAATTAATTCTTTCCTAAATTGCTCAGAAATTTTTCCTTGGTCGACCAATGCTGCAGTGTAATTTTCAAATCCCATTTGCTGGTAACGGTCAGATTCTGTTTCGAAGACCTGAATATTTGCCAGGGCAGTTTCACTACTTCCGAATATCTCTTTGTAAAAATCTTCATAGGTTTGGTAATCATTTTGCCAATGTAAACTGTAACTTAGGTCAAGCATTGCTTCAAATCGGTCTGGTAAATCAGCTATGGGGCTGATGTCAAGTGTCAAAGTAGAGCAAGTTGTGGTGTCGTTAGTGGGAGAACAACCCAGGTTGAAAATCACCAAGGATAGTAACACACAAAGTGTTTTGCAAATAATAGACTCTCTAAATTGTTGCATTTACAATAGTTTTTAAAAGGTGAATAATTGGCATAACAATACAAGGGAATCCGGCTGGCTATTAGCCCAATCCTAGCTGTATTAATTATTTCTTTACGCTCTTCAACAATGGATTATGTGAAAATAAATTCACACAAGTTTTGACCAATTTTTGGTGTTTCTAGCTGATTGTTCCTATATTTGAAATACTTTAAAAAGCCTGCCCCCCACTGCAAGCAAAGGGCAGGCACTACCGAAGCTGACGCATCCATTTCTGTGAACGAAATCACTATGTCAAAGTAGCCATTGTTCGCTCCTGAAATCGAAAACCATTAGACGCCTTACACTCCGGCAGATTTTACCTTGATAGTAATGTCACTCCATCTTAGACAATGGAATACGCTATCTGGTAAAGACCAGATCATCATTAATCTAAAAACATTTTTGTTAACTGCTAGTGACGGCAAGATAGGGTATTCCCCGGAGTTTCACAAGAGGTTTACGTGAAGCACCGGGGAGGAAAAAGGCAAATTTAAGAAAGGGTATTGATCTACATTACGCTATCGTCTTCAACGATTATATCAACAGCTTTTCCGCCTTTGATGTACTGTTTTTCTTTCGAGGAGAGTTGCTTTTTGATTACCCAAATGTTGTTCTGGCGTTTCATAAATTTATCACTTTAAGGTTAGTTAATATCAACAAGCTATTCCTATTTAAAAGTGTTAAAAAGTAGATGGAAGGATAAATTCTACGAACAGTCTATTTATTGTTATGTTTGACTTTTACTAGATCGCTATTTGAATTAAGTATTTTAAATTATATTAATTATGAAAAGTATTCAAGCTTATTTAACTATAATAGATCCTCGATTACTGCAGCATATTAAAGGT
>JBCCSZ010000321.1:0-8853 GCA_039199225.1 Bacteroidota bacterium | reverse complement strand
TTAAATTGCTGATTCATAGGCTATTATGCAGCTGCCTTTCAGAAATGATTCTCAAGCGAACCACCAATGGCAGGCATATATCTTTGCCTTAAAGTGAATTTGAAAGGAGTCAGGCGATTGTTAACACAGGAAAACAGACAGTAGGGTAGGGGGTCTAAAGAAGTGTAAAGACCGTGATCCATTGGCTCTGTTGATCCCTTAAAATGCGATGAACGCTAGGCAGTATTTCATGTGAAAACTTACTGAGAATATAGCTAGTAGTTAGAGTGTAGGAGACAATTGATTTATTTCGCAGTGCCTACCAAGCGATGGTCTTGCTAGCATGTGGTACTAAAATCTGCTCGGAATCATCAATAAATTGACTCTTTAGAAGTGTTGATGAATAAAAAAATACGAAGAAAGCAGATCCAGAAGGGGCTTTGAAACAGGCATATGCTCGGTAAAGGATAGCATGTGAATAGGAACTTTTTCATTCAATTCCTGAAAATCCAGATTAATAGTGACGAACAAAAACATTCTTTCTACCTTTGTTCTAAAGCACTGACGACACGGCACATATGGCACGAAACACTAAAAAATCAATAGAGGTCCAAGGTCAAGCCATTCGCTACCAAGACATCGAAGGCGACTTTTACCTATGCATTACCGACATGGCGAAGCTCGTGGATGCCCGGACCGACCAGGTCATTGGCAACTGGCTTCGCAACCTTTCTACCTTAGACTTTATTTTCGAGTGGGAGCAAAAGCACAATGCCCCCAATTTTAATCCCCTCAAATTTGAGGGGTTTAGATCGCGTGCCGGTCGGGTCGGTTTTGTGGTGTCGGCCAAGCAGCTGATGGCGGAGGCTAAAATTCGTTGCATACAATCCAAATCGGGTCGCTACGGCGGGACCTACGCCCACAGTACGGTGGCCATTGAGTTTTGTACGGCCATTAGTCCGGCTTTTAAGCTGGGCGTCATCGAGGAGTACCAGCGGCTCAAAGAAGCGGAGTATCAAAAGCTAGGTGATCCCTGGGACATCCGCCGCGAACTCACCAAGGCCAATTATCCCTTGATGACCGAATCCACCCGAGCCAAGCTGGTGCCTGCCAAGCTGGTCGGTACCCGCAAGGAAGGGCAGATATTTGCCAATGAGGCAGACCTACTCAACATGGTGGTCTTTGGGATGACCGCCCGCCAATGGCGCCAAGCCAACCCAGAGGCCAGCGGCAACATCCGCGACAGTGCCAGCATGCTCGATCTACTCGTCCTAACCAACCTGCAAGCCCTCAATGCCAAGCTCATCGAATGGGACAGCGACAGCCAGCAGCGATACGAAATGCTTCAGGAGGAGGCAGCCCGCCAGCGCAGCATCCTCAGCAAAAGCAAAGCTCTTCAGCGCCTAACAGCTAAGTCTGACCAACAAAAAAGATTGAAAAAGTAGCAATTCTCAGGCCGCCTTTCCAAAACCTGAATGGATTTCAAACAAGAAGGCGGTATCCACCGATAGGGTAGGATTCAAAAGGTAGTTGGTCATTTGTCGCAAAACTTGTGAAAGAGAAAGAAATATTGATTAACTTTAAGCGAGCGTAAAATTCCATTAGAATAAGCCTGTAAAGTGGTGACCTTGCCACACCTAGGATTTCGGTTCAAACCGTAAATCTGCTAAAGCGGTGTTTGTAAGTCGCTGAAAATTCTAATTCCTAAAGTTATTCCAATGAATTTGAATACAACACTTCTAGCGCTCCTGTTATGTATGTTATCATTGTTTAGAGTAAGCGGGCAAGATTGTAGTCAGCCCAATGCTCAGTTTGATTTTCCGCTGGGTACCACGCAGTTTTGTGAAGGAGCGATCGTAGAAATTCGCAACCTTGTTGCTGATGAGAATCCAGTGGCTTGTGTAGACTTTATGATCCTCAAGTGGGGAGATGGCATCATCGATTCATTTCCGGATTATGACAATAAGATACATGTTTATGACATATCTGATTCCCTCGCCTGTGCCAGTGACCTTCCACCTGAATACGAAATAGAGATGACGGTCGTCTATAAAAATGGCAATCGGAATCGCATCATCAAGGTAATTTCTATTTTCCCCAAACCAGTTGCCAACTTTTTTACAGAGTCGCCAGTTTGTCCTTCGCCTATTCCGCTGTGTATGATGAAAGAAGCCTGTTGGGACAGCCTTTGGAATTGGAGTGTTCGTCCCTTGGCGGGAGGACCAGTGACCAATTATTCAGAAGAGCAGCCCTGTCATCCCTTTGCAGAGGTTGGTAGTTACGAAGTAACATTAATTGCTAGTAATATATGCCCTGTCGATAACATGCTGCAAAGCGACACAGCCCGCCAAACGGTCCAAGTCATTGAAGCGGCCCAAGCCAATGCGATTGCACTGGACGGAGTGCTCGACCCAACGGCAGATACTTTGGTCGTTTGCTTGGGAGGAGGAGGAAAAGTCAATCTCAACGGCGATTCTCTTTCTACCAATGAGACGTCCTACATCTGGGATGCCCTTACCAATACCCGCAATTACGATTGGATGGTCGATCCTCCGAGCCAGGACAATCCCGTTATTGGTGCTCCAGCCATTGTGTTCATCCGACCGGGCGTCTATCAAGTCGTTCTCACTGTCAATAACGCCTGCGATCTTCCCAGCAGCGATACTTTGATTTTTAGGGTAGAAGATGCGGCAGAATTGGAGTTGGTACCGCAGGAAGATGTCTGTGATTCTTTGGTTTATCAGCCAGTTTCACCCAACGATGGCGTTACTTATACCATCAATGGCAATCCGGTCGACAATTCCAGCTTTCCACTGACCTTACGGGTAGACACTTTTACAGTGGTTGCCAGTCTAGTCAATGAATGTGGCAGGCAGATGGTGACCGATGTATTCATTGTAGGGGAACCCGAGCAAGTTGCCATTTTGTCGCCCAGAGATACGAATGTGTGTGTTGGGACCGATCCCATTTTCTTGGAAATCTCATCAGCTGGTGGCGATTGGGATGGTCCGGTTGTCAGAAGGGGAGATTCCATCTTTTTTGATCCGGTGCGCGTAGGCAATTTCGAGTTGACTTATGGCAAGGGTGAAGGTTCCTGCCGTAGTGAGGCCAGTATTACCATCAGGGTGGAGGGCATTGATGTAGCAGCCAATGACTATTTAAAATGCTCTTGGAGTGCGCCCTTTTTGTTGGAAGCAACGCCTGGCAATGGCGCATGGTCTAGCACGGATTGTCCTGGATGTGTGGTCAATGATACCTTCTTGATCAGTGAAATGCTTTCCTTGGGGCTCACAGAGGTCGAGTTGCAATATGTCGTTAGCAGCAGCATCGGCTGCGAGGGTAGGGGAACGATCACCGTGAGACTGTCCGATCCAATGGCGATTTTTGCCATACCAGATACCATCTGTGCGGGTGATGACATCAGCCCGGACGTCAGCAGTGCGATGGCCGATCAAACCGAGTGGCGCATCGATGGCAGTCCAAGTGAGCCGCCGCCCTTTGAAAACCTGGCCGCCGGAGACCACCTCATAGAAATGGTCGCCATTGTAGGGGAGTGTCGCGACAGTTCTACACAGAGCGTCAATATAACCCAGCCCCCAGCCATCACCGCCTTTTCGGTCAGTCCTTTGGAAGGTTGTGCCATCCTGGGCGTCGTTTTGTCGGCCAGTGGAACGGGAGACAATCTTTCCTTTGAGTGGTTTTTGGACGATTCGCTGGTCAGTACGAGCAGTACGCCCGATACCCTCTTTTTGGGACAAGGATTTACAGATACGACCTATACGATTGGTTTGCAAATCGGAAATGGATGTGGTGGGGAAGACCTATCGGAAATCGTCACAGTGTTTCCGCAGCCCATTGCCAACTTTGGAACCGACAGCCTGGTTTACTGCTCGGGTGAGGCGGTCCGATTTATGGATGCCAGCCTCGGCAATCCCGATACCCTCAAGTGGGACTTTGGTCGGGGAGTGACCTTTGTTGGGAGTGATCCACCAGATCAACTGTTCTTTGCCGATTCTGTTCCGATCATCTATCCCATCCAGCTGATTGCCATCAACGAGTGTGGGTCAGACACCCTTGTCAAAACCATCACGATAAATCCAACAGATGTAGAAGCCTTTATCAGTACCCACCCGACGGAGGTATGCTTGGGAGATACCATCTGTTTTGAAAGCTTTTCAACCCCTAATGCAGGGCTGCAATTCGATTTCGGGGATGGCAACCGCACGACGCAGCGCTTGGCCTGTCATGTTTTTAGAGATACCGGTCGCTTCCGGGTCACGCTCAAGGCATTTGGTTGTGGTTTTGACAGTACATTTACCATCATTCGGGTGCTGCCACGACCGACAGTCACCTTACCGGACGACCGCATCATTTGTCCAAACGATACCATTCAGTTTAGAGCTGCCACAGAAAATGTGGGTCGCTTTGTGTGGACTTTTGGAGATGGGACTGGTTCCGCCGCTACAGAACCGACACATGCCTATCCCAATCCAGGAACCTATGTCGTTCGGTTGGAAGGCATAGATGTCGAAGGTTGTTCGCAAACAGACTCCATGCTGGTCACTGTTCTGGACCCGCCCGATGCGATATTTGAAATCTCCACGGACAGTCTTTGCACGGGTGAGCCATTGCGCTTTTCCAATCAATCATCAGCAGACGTCATTAGTTGTTTTTGGGATTTTGGCAATGGGCAGACATCCAACGATTGTGCGCCCGTAACAAGCTATGCCGATGAAGGCAGCTATCAAGTTCGACTGATTGTGACGAATGCCAATGGCTGCATGGACACCCTCCGTCGCTTGGTCAACGTATTTGCCGAGCCGACTCCAGATTTTGAGATCGAGATACTGGAACAATGTACGCCTGCCAGGGTCTTGATTCGAAACAACACGACAAATGCACAAAGTTATGAATGGGTATTTGGCAATGGGCAAAACAGCAGTGCAGTAGAACCCGGAATCATTACCTATTCCGGTGGAGGAACATTCGATATTCAACTGATTGCAATCAATGGATTTTGTACTCGAAGCATTCGCAAGACGGTCACCATTTATCAGAAGCCAGAACCATTGGCCGCCTTATCTGTGGATAGGGGATGCCCCCCATTGGACATTTCCTTGGATGCCATAGTTGCAGGACAAGACCTATCCTATCTGTGGCGTTTGGATACTTTGGCCACACGCTTTGATTCATCGCTCACCTACACCTTTCAGGAGCCCGGCCTCTACGATTTGCAATTGATCGTGTCCAGCCCTTTTTGCAGAGATTCCATTTCCAGGCAGCTAGAAGTATTTGAACCAGTTGAGGCCAGTGCAACGCCAACAGACAACCTATGTTTTGGCGATGAGCTCGGCGAAATTGATTTGACAGTAGAAAGAGGGACCGCCCCTTTTCAGTTTGACTGGTCGAATGGATCGGGTACAGAAGACCAAAACCGATTGGCTGCCGGCCTCTATGAGTTTCGCATTACAGACTCCAACAACTGCACCTTTGCAGACTCCATACGCATTGCGGAGCCAGCCATGCTTGTTGCCTCACTTGTCGACAGTGCCGTTGCCACCTGTTTTGGAGACAGCGACGCCTACTTATGTCTCGAAGCCAGCGGTGGGGTAGGGGACTACCAAATTGAATGGGCTGCAGGAAGTCGCGAAGCTTGCATCGAAAACATACCCGCAGGCAATTACCCCGTGCTGATTAGAGATGCGAACGGATGCGAGCGCAACTTTACTTTTGAAGCATTGGAAAACCGCCCCATCCAATTCATTGACCGAGCAGAAAACATCAGTTGCTTCGGTCGGGCAGACGGCTTGATCTCCTTGGATTCCATCACAGGTGGCGTATCGGATTTTTACAATACCACCCTAACCGGGCCAGACAATCGAGTGGGGGGCAGACAATTTTTCAATCTAATTCCCGGCAATTACCAGTTGACTGTTCAAGACTTGGAAGGCTGCACCCTAACCAAAGACTACGCCATCGGCGAGCCCGACTCCTTATGGTTGAACATCCTGCCAGATACCATTCGGATGGGATTGGGTGACAGCGTGCAAATAGAATCTGCCCACAATGCCTTCGATCCATTACTGGATTGGCTACCACCTACAGGGCTGAGTTGCACAAACTGTGAAAACCCCATAGCCTCCCCTCAGGAATCGAACCTGTACACCCTATTTTTGACAGATGCCGCAGGATGCATGGCGCGCGACTCTGTTTGGATTTTTGTAGATGCCAACCGCGACTACTACATTCCCAACGCCTTTACACCCAATGGCGACAACCGCAACGATCGATTCCGCATCCGATCCAGGCTGGCCTCCATCCGTCAGATTCGCCTATTTCGGGTATACGACCGATGGGGTGGGCTGATCTTTGAAGCAACAAACTTCCGTCCACAGATTGAAAACCCCGTCCACGCCTGGGATGGAACTTTCCGTGGTGAACCACTGCCACCAGACACCTTTGTATACTACCTGGAAATCGAGTACATCGACAGCCTCCTTGAGACCGTAAAGGGAACCGTCACCCTCATCCGCTAACCACATTCACCAAATACCAATCTGAAAATATGAAACCTCTATATATTTTATCCTTTTTAGCCATCCTCCTCAGCAATTCAACTGTGGGGCAAGACCTCCATTTTTCGCAGTACGAATCCTTGCCCCCATTGCTCAATCCAGCCCTGACCGGCTTCATGTCTGGCAATGATGAAACAGACCTGCGGGTTGGCGTCATCCATCGCAATCAATGGAGCAGCTTCCTAGGCGATGCCGCCTTCTCCACAACAGGCGCCTCCTTTGACATGTCGAACTGCTTTCCGAGCGGTAGCGATAAGCGGCAAAACAGTCGCTCCCACAAATCCAGCAATCCCACCTGGGGACTGGGGCTGGGCATCATCCATGACGAATCCGGTGTTCTGTCTGTCAAGGACATTACCAACAAAGGATTTGCCCTTCACCGGACCCACATACAATCGTCCCTTTCCATCCTGATGCCCTTTTACGACAAACTCTTTGTCGGTGGTGGCTTTCGGTTTGGCGGCATTCTGCACCGTCTACGCACGGAGCATCTGCGCTTCGACGAACAATTCGACGGCGTTGCTGGCTTTGACCCCAACATCGTCGGAGAATTCGACGATCAGTCTGTGCTGAACGCCACCATGTTTGACATTGGCGGTGGCCTATCCGCTTTGTATCTAGACGATGACTTTGCTTCCATGGCCGGTATTGCTATAGATCACATCATCGTACCGGTAGCGTATGACTGGATGATTTCTCCGGAGCTGCCACAGCTATCGAGAAAATTCAGTGCGCACCTCAAGATGTCCATTGCCCTAAAATCCTGGCGATCCGGCCTATTCGGCATCAATCCTAGAGCGATCCTCCTAGTCCAGTCCCCTCACCAGCAGCTATTGAGTGGAGCCGATTTCTTTTTTCGTTGGGACCACGGCAGTGCGGTCACCATAGGAGGTGGTTGGCGGGCTACTCGTACCGTTGACGCCTTTCGCGAGGAATCCATCCTCCTTGGGTTGGGGTACATTGTCGACAACTTCAGATTCTCCTTCAGCTACGATATCAACCAATCCACTCTTCGGGCGGTCAGCAGACGCTATGGAGCTTTAGAATTTTCAATGACCTACCAGTGGAAAAAGCAAAACGGCAATTGTCCGGCATTGAGTGGTTGCGACCAGGAAGTGGCGCATGCGATATTTTATTAGGGAGACTTGATTTTGGTGTTTACGTAGGTGGATGCTGGGCGAAGAGATTTTTTTTTGGAACTATTTGCAACACTTTTTTTACTTATTCAAAATTTTCTCGACAAAAAAATATAAATGAGTAAAATCTTTCAACGATAAGATGAAGTGAAAATTACCACACCCTCCTAACAATTAGGAGTACATAAATATTTCGACAGCACCAACCTACTCCGGCCTCCTGTAGAAATCATTTAAGGAATGGGTATATTCCACAAAATCCATTTCATATTTTCTTTGAAAAACGGAGGGACTTTTTGCGCCTATCGGCACCAGCATTAACACTGCATGATCGTTTACCTTGAATAAACTATCATATGCAATTTCTCTTTGGTCAAATTTGTAGTCAAAATAATAAAGATAGTGCGATACAAAATTTAAATATTTCTTTCTACGCTTGGGGCTGACCTCACCCTTGGAATCAACAAGCTGAAAGTCAGCATTTTCAATTATAGCCTTTTGCAGTTCAACGGCATTTAAGGGTACACTTTCCTGGACAGGTACGATATTAAACTGAGCGTCAAGCATGAACCACTTATTGTACGCATTTGACCATGCTTCCGTCAGCACATGTCCCGCCCCCAATCGAACCTTTTCAACATCTTTTGTCTTTAGACTCAGCGTTCTTGCCTTAAAATCGTTTGAGGCCAAAACACTTTTTAATACGATCCCATATTCGACACATCTAAACTTTTTCCCTGATTCTGCCTCCTTCAAAATTGTAAGCGTATTAGATTTTGACGGTTTATTCGAACCACTATGTTGCCACCGGCTATTTGTCCACTGCAGCAACTGCAAGATTTTATCCATTTCGCCTCCCTCACCCTCAGCAATTTTATCTAGATCATACAAAGATAAAAGCGTTATCAGCTCAGGTGAATTTACAGTATCCTGGTGAATAAATCGATAAGATTCATTAGTGGACGTCTCATCAAATTTAATGGAGACGACTTTCTTAGAAGGCGTCAGCTTAAGCATGGTACAAGCCGAAAAAAGGCACACCAATATGGCAATGGCTAAACTGTGAAATACTTTCATATAGCTTTGGTTATTAAGGGGTACTAACTTCTAAAATTCTTCAATCATTCCGACAGTTGACATCTCAAATCAAAAACAACATTGTG
>JBCCSZ010000320.1:0-8867 GCA_039199225.1 Bacteroidota bacterium | reverse complement strand
GTCGTAATCTTCATCAGTCAGCGCCTTCATAAAGGCGATGATTTGCTGTTGCTCTTCCACTGTGAGGTACAATGGTGCATCTGGCAGCGTTTGATGTGGCACATCTATGCCCATACCGGCTCCACCACCTTTGTTGTAAAAATCCATAACCTCCTCTAAGGTTTCATAGACGCCATTGTGCATGTAGGGTGCTGTCAGTTCGATGTTTCGAACAGTTGGCGTCCGGAAGGAGAACTGGTAAAAGGGTGCTTTGTCGATGGGACGCCCACTGGCATAACGGCCCATATCTACATCCAATTCCTTGTTGTCTTTGGTTTTGGGTACACCTAGTATTTCTGTTTCTGATTCCTCGAATCTTGGAGGGACGGTGCCATTGAATGTAGGAGCAAAGTGACAAGTGCCACAGGCTCCTTTGCCCATAAAAAGGTTGAATCCTTTGTGGACATTCAAGTCGATGGTTCCAATCTCTTGGCGCATGTATTTGTCAAATGGGCTGTTGAAGGAACTCAAGCTGGCTACGTAGCTGGCCATAGCATCGTTAAGCGAATAGGTAGACAAAGTACTGCGGCCATCCATGCCATAAGCTTCCTCAAAGAGTTCGACATATTCTTTGCTCTGCTTCAGCTTTCCGATGATTTCTGTAAAGGAGGTATTGAACTCCATCGAATCTTTTACAACATGCTTGATTTGCCGTTCCAGGTTGGGCTGGCGCATATCGTAAAAAAAGCGTTCGTTGTAAACGCAGTTGAGCAGTGTCGGAGAGTTGCGCTTGATCTGGCCGGATTCGTTGAAAGCGTCACTTTTTGCTTTGCCATCTGTGAATGCCATTTGCGGGTCGTGGCAAGAGGCACAAGAACGTTTATTATTGGAAGAAAGAACGGGGTCGAAGAAAAGCATGCGGCCCAGAGAAATGCGCTGGTCTATGTTTTCATCGTTCATGTTGCGATTGGCGAAGTAGGAGGTGTTCAGGAAGTCTTCGTAGAACATGCCTTTGGCGTCGTAGTTAACGGCAGGCTTAAACTTGTTGACCTCATCTTTGGTTTCAACACCCAAGGAACGCTGCATTTGGTAAAGCAATTCGTAAATATGGCTGTGGAAGTGAATGAAGTAGCCCAAGCGATCGAACTTGTCAAAGTCATCGAAATTATCCATGTATTTGATGGCCTCCGTCAGTCTGGTATCCAGCAACATGAAAAGGCCAAAATCTTTTTTCTCCAATAGGCTCTGGTATGCCCCAAAAGCTTTGTGCGCACTTTGAAGAGCAACCTTGGCTTCGGGTAGGGCGTTGACAGAGCCTGGCGTATCGAAGCCCGTCATACCCAGTGTAAAGATTCGGATCAACTCTTCCCGCAATGCTTCAAAGATGTGGCGGTGGGTAATTCTCATGCTTTTTTGTACCCGGTAGATTTGCTTGAAATCTATCTGCAACTGATTCGTTAGTTTGATGATTTCTTCTTTTTCTGCAAAAGGTTCGTCTGCAAAAACCAATTCATCCAACACTTGCAAACCAACGGGGTCGAGGGGAACAACCTCTGGGACATGAGGTTCTACACTCGGAAGCGGCGCGCCGTTCAAAGATACTTTGACAGCTTGGTGGTCATAGTATTCGATGAGGTATTCAAAAGCCTTAAAGGTCATGCGAGCGTTGAGGTGAACAGCCTGTAGGTCGGCAATGCTAGCTGTGTCGGCTGTAAAACTTTCGGCAATGGCTACATATTCATCCACTGCATTTGTAAAGTCAGTTAGTGAGTAGTGATACTCTTCTGTTATTCTTTTCAATGCCTCTACTCCTTCGTTTTTCTGAAAAGCACCCAAAAAGGGAACAATCAGGCATATCGCTACAAAGAGTAAAATTTGCTTATTCATTTTGATAAATATTTCTCGGGTGAGTCGGATAAGAAAATGACAGGTTTTGATTGATTATAGTTTGAGTGAATCGGATGGTAACGACAATTTGAGTCCTGGGCTGCTTACAATCCACATGAAAGATTGTGAATCGTAAAGCGACAAGTTTATGAGCCTTGCGGCCCATAAACTTGTAAATTACTTTTGACGTGAAATGCGCAGTTTTTTACTGCACCTGTAGCTTCAGAATGTCACCTTTTGCATTCTGGATGAAGTACATGCCTGGCGTCAGGTCAGATACATTCACCTCCGTAACGTTACGTCTTACCATGATACGCTTACCGTCACCGTTGAAGATAGCGATGTCAGATACTTTGTTCAGGAAGATCGTACGTGTTGTTGGGTTTGGAAAAACAGAGAATACATCCTTGCTGTCTGTAGCCGAAACACCCGCTTCGATGGCTTGGAAAGGATCAACATTGTTCGCCTTGCTCTGAGCCGCCAACTTATCAAAACCATTGATAGCTAGTGTCAAAGAGTGGTTGTAAGGGAATGGGTTGTCCGTTCTTGGGTGCTGAACGTTGACCAACAAGCTAGCTCCGTCAGACGTTGGTTGAGCACCTGTGACCTCTGCACCCGCAGGAACAACTGTCAAGCGGATCAAGTCGTTAATGGTTGGGTTGGCGATGGACAAATCGAGGATGAACAACTCACAAGTGCGGTTGTCAACACCTGCAGGAACACGGCCATTGGAAGTACCGTTCAAATCTTCCTGGATCACCAAGTAAGACTTGCCGTTGATTTGCATAACGTTCAAACCATCAGGGTTGGATAGGTGCTTATCTGGGTAAGCAGCTTCGGTTGGGCTGTCTTCGAAGAAAGGACCACCGTTCAGGAAAAGACGAGTCTCAGAAGTTGTTGGGTTGTACTCCCAGATGCTACCATAGTAATCTGTGTAGTTCTCATCGTTGGGAGAAGTCAAGCCTTGTGCCTCAGCACGAGCAATGACGTCTGGGTGGTGAACGGCACCATCTTCGTTTTCATCTGCCCATCTGCTACCTGGGTTGTCGCGACCCGTTGCAGTGAAGTAGACGTAGTTGTTTTCTGGGTTGATGGCAACCCATTCGATGCGGTTGTACATGGTCGCACCCTTGGCAACTGCACCGTCAATGTGGTTCAAGAAGTAGTTGAGCGGCTCTTGAGGGCCTAGAGGACCATCTGGGTCAAAGTTGAATTCCCAAATGGGTGTCCACTGCCAGCCTGGCTTGTCGTGCTTGTGGGCAAACAGCGTTCCTCTGGTGAAATCACCAGGTGTGTTGGCAACGAACATACCAAAGAAACCAGGTGTAGCATCTGGTCCGAGGTAAACAGTTCTGTTGTCAGGAGCTACAACACCACCTTCGAATGGCTGACGGCCCCAGTTGTACTGCTTGCGAATGGCTTTTGCCTCGCGTGGGTCGATTTCAACCATGTAGTTGAAGTTTTCGTACTTTGGTACAGTGATGCCGTCCCAGCCTGGGATACCAGAGTTTTGGATGGTGAAATCCGCCTGGTTTCTCACTGGCGCAATAGACCCGTTGTCTCTACGGAACCACTCTTCAGCAGTCCAGATACGACCGTCAACGATGGAGCAAATACCACCGCAGTTCATACCTGTTTCACCAACTGTGTTGACGAAATCTACATTGAAGAATTGTCCAGAACGTCCGTCAGACAAGGTCTGGTCAACGATTTCCAAGGTGCCATCATCGGCTCTTTTGACCTTGAAAACAGTCATTCCACCACCATCACCGATCTGATCGTCAGAAACGATGCGTTCGTGGTTTACGGATACCCAACCCAGATCATCGCTGGCGTTGTCTGGTGTGAATCCGATGAAATCATGCCATTCTTTCGCGATTGCTTTGCCTGCTGGGTTCCCATAAGTAGGAGTTGTCTCTACCTCATCTACACCACCTACAAAAAGAACTTGTACGGAAAGAGGTGAAGGGGGCATAACGACTTCGGTAGGAGCATAACCAGCCGGAACATCGATCGTTTCATTAAATAGCGTTTGTGCGTTCGCACTGAAGAAAAAGCAGCTAAGGGCCAACCATAAGGTCGATCTTCGTAACATAGCTAAGTAATTTGGAGGGTTAAATAATGGTATGAAATTATAGCTAGAGGTTAATCAGCATATTAAAGCGTTATTAAGTATGTGTAAAGTGAATTATTTTGAAAAAGTCTAAATAAGAGCGAGGCCACCCAAGGTATCAAGTGTAATAAAACGATCTCATCCAAGCAGCGATGGAGTGGAAAAGTAACAACGAGCAGTTTATACGATTTCAAAAATACGTTGTTATAAAAGGCTTCTTATCTCTCTCGGCCCTTATAAAATTCGATCAAATCATATCATTTATTTGGCTTCTTCAGGTACGGAGGATGTGCCATGATGCAACAGGATGACCAGAAAGGTGATATTGTAGTTTTTTGCAACCTAATTGTAGAGTGGTAGGAATGGTATTCGCTACAAAAAGGTTGACTTTCCTATTCCAAAGCATTGCGATATAAAACATACCGAAAAAAGAGACGATCATACTGTATTCAACATTCAGCTTGTCTTCGGACAAGGCAATTCTACCCTTTTCAATAGCCGGGTGGTTCAACAGGAGCCCGGCTATTTTTTTAAATTCTAGTGGTAGCTTTGTTTTTAGTGTTTCTCTCTGTAACTTGCGGCACACGTATTACTGATCTCAATATCTCACCCAAACTTTACTCCATTAATTTAGGTACAATTTGTGCTAAGGAGTGCCTAGATAAAATTGTGTTATCCTTAGTTTGAAATGAGTTTCATCTTTAGACGAGGTAAAAAACACAGACATAGCCGTAGCTATGGCGAGTATTTATCTGAGCGTTCTGCTCGAACTAATCTTTATTCGATTTTCATTCACCAAAAATTATAAACTGTTATGAAATTTTTCAATCGACTTTTATTGTTAGCTGCGCTTTTCTCCGTTGTCGCCTGTAACAAAGATGATGATACCAATGCAGGAGGAGACGACGACATCGTTGGCGTTTGGGACCTGAACGTTTTGGACTACACGGGTAAATCTACAACGACTGTTTCCGGTATGCCTTTTACGGCAGATTTTATGGGTAGCGCAAGAGACATTACAGCTTCTGTAGAATTCAAATCCGATGGAACCTATCAGTCAATGGGTACATATACCATCGATTTGACCACCAGCCTCAATGGACAAAACTTTACCCAGGCCGTGACGATTACGGATTGGCTAGGGACGGGTACCTATATGGTCAATGGAAATGTGATTACTGCTACAGACAGCCAAGCTCAGATGCCTCAATCCATAGACATCACAAAACTGGATGGAGATGATCTGGAAATGGATTTTACCTTTACACAAAGCAGCAATCAACAGGGAGTGATCAGCACGACGAGCATCGACGGTAATTACAGTTTCAAAAGAAGATAATCACTGTGTAGGTTGCACTTGTAGCAGCTTGACGCAATAGATAAAAAGGAAGGTGCCGGAACGGTTTTGGGTTCCCGGCACCTTTTTGCTATATGTCATTATGAGAAAATTCTGATGAACGACCCTAGCTACCAATTGATATGAAAACAATCGCTAGGTGTTTGGTACAAAGTTAAGCGGTGCATTCATCCCAAGAGTGGATCAATGTTGCGGAGTGGTGAAGTATTGTTTCAGCGGACTTAGCTGCCTATCGGCTGTACCATTTTTGGAGGACTTTTAAAGCCGGTTTGTCTTGGATGGAAAAATTGGTGTTTCCCTTTGGCTGGGGTTGGTAAAACCACTTCCAGGAAAAACCACCAGCTACCCAGGACTTGTCCCAAAAGGCTTGGAAGAATGCCTGATAAAGATTGACTTGGGCTTGGTCAAATGGGGTTTCATTTCCGGCGTCGTGTAACCAGGGCTCTTTACCCGCAAAATAGACATTGCGGTAGCCAAACTCGGTGATGAGGATTTGCCGACCTTCCTTTCGGCTGATGCGCTTCAGCTTCTTTTGAATGACTTTCCAGTTTTTGACCGTTGTATCAACATCGGGATATTTTGCTTCGTTGATGGGAAAGTAGGTGTCTACGCCGATGTAGTCGAGTGACTGCCAAAAGCCGATGAGGTCGTATTCATCCCAGTTGGCTGAGTAAGTCAGCGGGCCGCTATACACTCGACGAACTTTCTGGATGAGTTGCCTCCAAAATGCTGCCCGTTCTACTGCCGAAAATTTAAGTTCTGTGCCTACGCAAAAAAGGTCGACCTTCAAAGACTGCGCAATGTAGGCCAGCTGGAGAATGTAGGCTTCATAGTTTTTCTCCCAGGTCTGCCAATCCTTCTCGTTTTGAGGTCTGAACAAACCCCGCCAGGAGGCCCTGCCCGTTCTGTCGTAGCTGGTTTTTTCCCCAAGCACAATATGGGGTTTTAGCATGACGCGCAAGCCGGCCCGCTTTGCCATCTTTATGCCCTGGATATTGGCCTCTACCGTCTCGCTCCAACAATCGTTTTCGCTGTCCGGACGAAGTTCTAAGCTCTGCCGGTTCAAGGTAGCTTCTGGAATTAAGGCAACCCATTCGGCTTTGGAAACCTGTATATTCTTAAACATATTCAGTTGCCAACCCGCCTTTTGAGGACCACTAAAGCTGACGCCCTTTATTTTTTCAGATGAAGCAAAGCGTTTGAACTGAGCCGATATTTCCAAGGGAAAAACCAACCCACAGCCAATGAGGATCGCGTAGGAAAGAAGCAGCCTTGGCAGGCTATGTGATCGGATGGTATTTTTCATACCGATAAAAATTAAAAGTACTGTCCCAATCCAATGACCAATCCACGTTGGTTGGGGTTGAAGACATCTATCCCATAGTCTATTCTAAAAACGGCACCATAAATTTTTTGATAAATGATGCGAAAGCCACCACCGACGAACTCCCGAAATTGGTCGGAGTTCCAAAGATCGGAGAGTGTACCACCGGGTTTTCGCCAAGTACCGACATCCGTGAAGGCGACCGCCTGGGCGGCCCACAGTCGAGACTCAAAAAGGGTCTGTCGGTATTCTACATTCAGCACCACCTGCGCCGTTCCCCGGTCGATGCGATTGCCAACGCCTCTGAGATTGACGTGGCTGTCTGCAACAAAAGGTGCAAAGGGCGTATCGTTATTGGTCGAAATGGCTAGGCGGAGCCGTAGGGCCAGGTTGCCGCGATCTTTGACGCGAAAAAACTGGCGGCCTTGAAATTGCAAGCTGTGAAACCAGTTCTTGTCCAATGTATTGTAGACATCCTGTAGTCGCAATCGCCAACTTCGTCCCTTCAAATAAAAAAAGTGATAGTTCAGCAGGTTCACATTGTATTCCACCTTGAGCAGCCACTTCGGTTGGGTCAGGGATTCTGGCCCCGGAGGGTTTTCCAGAAATTGCTGCTTACTCTTGGCGTATTTTTCCACAAAGTAAGTGCCGCCCAGTTCGAGACTTCGATTCAGTCCAAAGTAGCGAATGGCGCTGAGTCCCAGGCTGTTGTTGTCGTAATCGTAATTGACGGTTCCCTCTTCAAAAAAGAGCGGCTCGCGAGATGCCCACATGCTGAGATTGGCGGTAAATCCCCATTGGCTACCTCGGAAATAAGGCACTCGATAGAAAATCTGGCCGGAATGCCGCTGGTCGTTGTTCTGGTAGTGAGCACTGAGAAATTGTCCTTTCCCCTGCCAGTTGATGTCTGAAAAGCCAAGCTGGAACCAGAAATTGCCTTTGATGCCTCCAAAATTGGCAATGGGCAAAAAGGTCCGCACTTCTTCGATTTGATAAACCAGATAGAGGTCTTTCCCTCTCTGATCAACGCGGTAAGTAGCATTGCCGATACCTGGAATGTTTTTCAGGCGCTGTATGTCTGCTTGTATGAGGCTGTCCGCTGGTATCGTACCAGGATTGCACTGGATGAATTGACTCAAGAAGGATACCTTTGTTTTTTCTACACCTTCGAAATCGATCGTTCGGATTCGCTGGTCGTCTGTCTGTGCCGACAAGTGGCCGATGACAAGCGTGCAGAACAAAAGCAAAAGAGTAATCCGAGACATGAGCAATTCTTTTCAGCTGGTGTAGTTTGGGGGCGTTAGGCTTGCGCTCTATAAGTTAAAACGAAAACCGATGTTGTAAGTTGCCGCTTGTCCACCGGTATCGTTCAGGAATTTGTTGGTAAAGTCGGTATACAACAATTCCAGCTCGAGTTTTGGCGTAAACTGGTACTTGACGCCGATCCCTGCCTGAACAAAATAGTCGAATTGATCTTGCCAGAAAGGAGAGAAGCCGCCCAAAGTATAAATGGTTGTTTTCTTATCAGGGTTGTAACTAAAAATGAGGATGGCCGGGGTAGACACTCGGTTGATGTTGCCTTCAGACTGGCTTCCGATGTCTTCCCACAATACATCGATTTCTGTGAAAAGCGAAAAGTTGTTGCCAATCGAGAAATCATTAAAGAACTGTGTATGCCAGGTGGCGCCATTCCAATCGATGTACGGTTGGCTGCTGTTGCCGGCCAGGTCCTCGCCGATGGGAAAGACAAAGGAACTCTGGATGGAAAAGTTTTGCCATGCCTTCACAGGTGCGTAGCGAATTTGCGGACCGAAGGCTGTCAAACCCTGGCGAGAGCTGCCTGCCTCTCCGGAGCCAAGCACGTCGAGTGCGGAAGACGGTAAGCGATCGTTGCGAACCCGGCGATAGCGGGTGTTGAAACCGAGGTTGAAATGATTGGTAATGCCGTACAGGAAACTCATCGTGGAGGTCAGGAAGGTAGAGCGGTCTGTCAAATTGCCTTCGCTTCCTGTCCGCTGTGTGTAAAGGTTGTTGAATATCTTGACCTCGATGCTACCCTTGGGGATGGCGGAGGATACTACGTAACGACTGGCATTGTTGGCGCTGGATGGAGTGTCTTCAAAGGCATCCGAAGAAGTAGCCGAAGCGTTGTTCAGCGACCAATCGTAATCATAGTAAGTAATCTTTGCAGAAGGTGTAATGGGAGT
>JBCCSZ010000319.1:0-8952 GCA_039199225.1 Bacteroidota bacterium | reverse complement strand
TGGCTTCCGCAAAACTACCTATAGCTACAGCATTCCTACTGGTTGCTTCCGCTTTGTAGCCTTTGGCTATTGTGTAAGATTCGCTTGCGGTAGTCGACGGACCTATAGCGACAGAGAACTGGCCAGAGGCAGTTGAACTGAGGCTGCTTGCAAATGACTGTCTTCCCCTGGAGTTTTCATCCCAGCTTGACGAGGTCGACTTACCGGCGCGTAGGGCTCCCAAGCTTTTGTCAAAAAACATTTTGTAATTGTTTGATCCATTGTAATCCAAACTATTACCGCCGACTATGAAATCACTATTGTGATTCCTGGCTTTATTTGTGTTGTTGACAGTCGTGAATACGGAGGCTGCAGCTACACTGGTCCATGCTGTTCCATTGAAGTACCAAAAGTGTTTTTGATCACTGTCGTAAACCATCAGCCCAGTTGCTGGATGGCTGATGTTGTTGCGCTGGGCGGTAGTCAATCGAGGAATCAAAAATCCTTTATCGGTGCTGCTGACATCTAGCATGGCCGATGGGTCTGGTAAGGAGCCATCGCTGTTGATGGCCATTTGAGCTTGTAATTTAGTACTGCATAAAATTGCGATGCACGATGCGAAGAGGAGATATGTGGTGGTTTTCATTCGTTATGGTTTTGTAGTCGTTCAATGATGAATGGCTTCTGCTGATCTTTGATCTAGTTCGAGGCCATCCAGTCTACATAAAGCCCCTGTCCCCATCCTGCGCCCAGGGCATCGATGCGGTAAATGTTAACTGTGACCGAAGAGTGGGTGACAGATTTTATGGTGACGGCAAAAATGTCATTGTATCCTCCATTTGCCTCTACGGGGGTGATGATTACTCTGGGTTTGGAACTAAAGTTATTGCCAAAGTTGATGGTTACGGTTTTGGGACCGCTGCCCGAGTGATTTCCTACTCTGAACCGACCTGTTCTGATTTTATTAATCGAAGTTCCGTTGCCGACTTTGAGCGCGCCGTCGATGGTGGCATTGCCATCGGTCCTTATGTGGAGCTTATTGGTGCCTGTGCCATAAAATCCGAAAGTGCCGTTGCCACTGGTGAGTTTGATATTGCCGGTTTCCCAGGAGCCTTCGTCTAATTTCAGCTTGCTGGATGGCCCAAAAGTCAGCTCGTTGTTGACGCTGATGTTGCTGTAGCCATCCACAACGTTCAAGCTGTTGACTTCCAACTCACCATTGATTTTGGTATTGCCATTCTTATAAATGATCATGGCATCAGAGCGATTGCTGATACTAGTTCCATTGCCGAGGACGAATAGCCGGTCGGTGCTGACAAAGAAGTTTGGGTCACCGCTGGGGTCTTCTGTGTTGAATAAACCCATGACAACCTCTCCATAAGAATAGGCGTTGAGATAGCGTCCCAATGCTACTGAAAAATTGCCAATTGCATTAGACCGATACCCAATAGCAATAGCAGAGGAGCCATCTGCTGTAGATTTATAGCCACCTGTAAAAGTATATCTACCGGCAGCAGTTGTTCCGACACCTAGTGCAAGTGAAAAATTTCCCGAGGCTGTGTTGCCATCTCCAATAGATACGGCACTTATACCGGAAGCTAGGGTATTATCGCCAATAGAAATAGTGAAATCATTGGAGGCTGTCGCTTCTCTACCAATAGCTATGCCGTAATAGCCACTTGCATTGCTCAGTCGGCCCATAGCAACGGATGCTAAGCCAGAGGCTTCCGTATTGCGTCCGACTGCGAAGGAATATTTACCTCGCAAGCCATCATTCCAGGCAGCGGTACTCACTTCTCCTGCACGAAAGGCCGCTTTACTTTTGTCGAAAAACATTTTTTGTTCGGTGCCACTGCTACGCTCCGTACTGTTGGCCCCGATTAAGAAGTCGTGACCTAAGTTATTGGGTTTAATGACATTGCCTTCTGTCTTAAAAGGACCCTGCTCATCTATCGGCCCCCAGGCTGTACCATCGAAATACCAAAAGCTATTTTGATTGGTATCGTAGATCATTAGGCCCGTTGCAGGATTGTGGATATTATTTCTTTGCGAAGAGGTCATGCGGGGAATCAAGACTCCCTTTTCGGTACTGCTCACATCGAGCATGGCGGAGGAATCTGGCAGAGAGCCATCGGTATTGATGGCCATTTGGCTGAAGGCTAGCTTGTTAAGGCCCAAGGCCAAACATAGACAAAGAGTGAAACGAATGCTCATTTTCATTGTTAGTGGTTTTATCGTAATTAGTAAATGCTTTTCAATGGGTAGCCATTGGACTAGACTGAGCTTACATAAGTTGGCAGAGCCGATGCCAGTCGGTTTTGCTTTCAATCCAGTAATCCGGTTGTCGGAGCTGTTTTTCAAGTGGGACGGATTTGTCTACCTGGCAAAGACTGATGTAGATGCTTGCCAGGTCCCCTTCGCCGATTTCGAGGGTGGGGTATTGTTGTACATATCGATGAACGATCACCAGTTCTTCTATCTGCCGATGGAGATATACCTTTTCGCTGCTGAGTATTTGAATGAAGCTTCCGTCGACAAGCAGTCGGAGGTGTTGGTCTCGCACTCTTTGTTTTTCGTTGAAAAAATAGAGGTTGGCCAGACCTATCGACAGCATTAATACCGCAATCAGTAAATACTCCGCTCTTAGTCCCAAGCCATGGTACATTAGAATGGCGCCCAATAATGTTGGTATTACCAGTATACCATAAAAATTGAATGCCTTGTTGGCGGCCAGTGGTGTGGAATTGAGGACCAACTCAAACTCGTATATGGCATTGCCTGGCTGTTGGTTCACATCCTTCATCGCCTGTTTGGTATTAATTATCACACCACAATGATAAGTTAGTTAGCGGGGTAGAAACGCGTAGAAAATCAGCAGAAAGGCGAAAGAATGCTGTTTTTTATCAGCATGAAGGCGAAATTTCGTATTTATGATGGTGGAAAATAAGAGGGGACAGAGGCTATTTGAGCTCTTCGATGGGTTTTATGCCAAACTCCTCGACATACAGCTTGGTGAAGTAGGTGTAATTATCTATTCCGATGGCACTCATCACTTCTTGTAGGGTAGCCACCTTCCCGCTTTTAAGCAATTGTCGCGCCTTGGCCAGCTTGATGCTGCGTTGGTATTGCTTGGGGCTGAGCCCAGTAATAGCCTTGAGTTTTTGCTGTAGCCGTCGGTAGGAGATGTTCAATTCATTGGCAGCATCCGATAATTTGAATGTCTTATCTGCGATGTTTTGCAGCAGAATGGATTCCAGATTTTTTAACCATTCTATGTTGGGAGCGGTCAGAGGCTTTGAGAAAGTAGTTCCCGTGGTGGTATTCTCCAAAGCTCTGTTTTGGCTGTTTTTGATCAAATTGGCAACTCGAACTTTTAACTCCTCCTCGACAAATGGTTTGGTTAGGTAGTCGTCAACGCCTATTCGCAATGCTTCCAATTTGACTTCGTTGCTTTGTCGGGCAGTGAGCATGATGACTGGGATGCCCCGCAGGTGTTCGTTTTGTTTGATGTTCTTGAGCAATTCAATGCCATCCATCACTGGCATCCTAATGTCAGATATGAGCAGTTGGGGGGTGGGGGCGTTTGCTTTGTGGAATCGCTCGATGGCTTGTTGGCCATTGGCTGCAGTTTCCACCTCGTAGTCTGGCGCTAAAACCATTGAAATGTAATGCCGTAAATCAGCATTGTCTTCGACTACCAAAATATGTGGTCGGAATTTCTGAGCAGTAGTCGTGGCGGCGGCGGAAGTAAAGATCGGTATGGGTTCTTGCTGTATCGGAGGTGGTTCGGTAGCAAAGCTCTCCACGATGGGAAGTTCTAAGTAGAAGCTACTGCCTTTACCAATTTCACTGGTTGCCCAGACTTTTCCGCCCAGGACCTTGGCCAGTTCTCGACAGAGGGACAAGCCAATTCCGGTTCCTTCTTGTTGCGAGTTGTTTTTGGATTGATAAAAACGGTCGAAAATTTTAACCAGATCACTTGGTAGTATTCCTATGCCAGTATCACTGACACCGATGAGTAGCTGATCGGATTTTCTGGATACTTCACAACGGATGGTCCCATCCTTTGGCGTAAATTTTATAGCATTGCTGAGTAGGTTGGAGATGATTTTTTCCACTTTATCTTCATCCAGATTAAGCTGTAGGCTTTCATCCAATGGATATTTCAATAGCAATTGGATGCCTTTCAGATTGGCTGCACTTTCGAAGGTCGACAGCAGCGTTTTGAAAAAAGGATACAAAAAAGTTGGTCTCTCCTTTACTTCCAACCGATTGGCGTCCAGCCGGGAGAGGTCCAGCAGCTCGTTGATGCGTTTGAGCAACCTACGGCCATTTTGCCGCATCAACTGCAGATAGGTGAAGTTTCTATTGGACAACTCCTTGCTCTTGAGGATGCTTTCCATAGGTGCTAATAGCAGCGTCAAGGGCGTGCGCAATTCGTGAGAAATGTTGGCGAAAAACTTTGATCGCAACTCATCCAATTCTTTCAACTGTGTCGCCTGGGTTTCGATGACAGCCTTATCTTTCTCAATTTGTGCGGTGCGTTGTTTGACCATCAACTCCAGCTCGCGCCTTCGCTCGTTCAATTGCCTGACTCGCCAATCATAAACTTGTGCAGCACTCAGTAGCACCAAAGCACCGGCCAAAAGTACAAACCACCAACGAAGGTAGAAGGGGCGGACCACTTCCAGATCGAGTAGCAGTTCCTGTTGAGAGACTCGTCCATCCGGACTCCTTCCCTGGATGCGGAGCTGGTAATTGCCATATGGCAATCCACCGATTTCAATGGTGTTGCCATCTATATTTTGAAAATTATCGAATAAGCCTTCGATCTTATAGGCATAGCGGATTTTGGGAGCATTAAAAATATCGAGTAGGGCGATGTTGAGCCGGAACAATTGATCCGAAGGTTGAAGAACAATCTTTTTAGTGGCCAGTAAGGCAGCCGTCGAGTCTGCAATTTGCTGGTTTTTGTACACAGCGTAATTGGTCAATAAAATCGGATGATCATAGGGCGTCGACTTAATAATGCTATCAGGATAAAAACCAAAAGCTCCTTTCAAGGAGCCAAAGAAAATTTGACCATCTGGCGCATGGTGGTAAGCAATGCGGTTAAATTCCAGTTGTGTTAAGCCATCTTCCATACCAAAATTTTGAAAGACTTGCGTTTGTTTGTTGAAACAGGAAATACCATTGTTGGTACTCAACCAGAGCCGCTCCTTATCGTCTTCGATAACGGCATAAACAATAGAGGAAGGCAATCCCTGATTTTTGCCGAACTGTTGGTAGCTGCTCACTTGCATGTGTTCATCCAGCCGAAACTTTATCAGTCCATCGGTATTGGTTCCAACCCAGTAATTTTGGTCTTTGTCAAGATGTAAAAAGTAGGCATCAGTCTGAGGCAAATAGTAAGGTGATGGCGAGTCAGATGCGTATTTTTGTACAACGCCTCTTATTTTATCGATCAAGTATAAGCCCGTATTGGCAGAAGCCCAAATGTAATCTCCGTCTTCCAGTAGATGAACAACGTCGTTGGATTGTAAGGCTGAAAATTCATTGTATTGTTGGTAGTAGGAGAGGCTATCTTCACCGATTTGTTGGGTCGTCATCAGTCCATGCCCGAAGGTTCCTCCCCACCACCTGCCTTCGGCGTCCTTGAGAATGCTCCAAAGTGTTGGATTGAATGGAGTGCTATCGGCTTTTTTACAAACAATGTGGTTTTGTATTTCTTCCTTCTCCAGATCAAACTGAAAAATGCCATTGCGGCCTCCCACCCAGCATTCATCCACATTGGTATGATCGAAGCAAACAAACTCGAATAATTTTCCAACGCTGCGACCATCGCCGGGCTTGGAGCGTTGGAACAATAAGTCCTGAGCCAGCAAAATGCTGTCTTTAGCCCAAATACCCCGTAAAGACCTGTTACCATATGATGTTATGGCAGACTGCTTGATCTGCTCTAGGGTGCATTTCCCCCAGCTGAGTGTCCATAAAATACCCTGGCGGTCACAGTAAACGATTCGCCCTTGGATATCAGCCGTTTGACTATTGCTCAATGATTTCAATTGCAAATTGAGATCGAATGCTTGAATGCCCTGCCCATTTTTCTTGTTAAAATCCAAAAGAATCAACTGGCTAGGCGCATGATACCAGAAAAGCTGATTGGAGATGATCTTTTCGTCTTCGATCGCTATGCTGGCCATGAGCTGGCTGCGGCCGTCCATGAATCGAATGATCTGTGCTTCTTTCTTCTTGATATTATATATGCCGAACCAATCACCCTTTCGAGGTAGATCGATCAGGCAAGGAGAAGGTGTATTTTTGTTTTCGGGAAAAGTGATTCGGTTCAACACTTCAGCTGTTTCCAGATCGTATTCGGTGAAGTTAAAACCATTACTTGACGCCCATATGCTGTGTTCTTTGATCAATAGCTTTGAAGTATTCGGCGGCAAAGGGAGCTTTTGAAAGCCTTGCTTGGGATGATAGAGGTGATAAGCTCTCTGGCCATCAACATCTGCCCTAAAAATGACCTGTCCATTTTTTGCTTGGTATAAGTTCGAAACTTTCAGCCCATTCGGAAAACTGTCCTTAAATTTTTCTTCACCTCTTACAATTTCAAAAGTCTGGTGGTGAAGCAGGTCCAGTTGGCCGTTTTTAACCAGCCATAAGTAGCCCTCATCGTCTAATGCCATTCTATACTGCTTGGGAATATTTCTCAGAGCACTATTTGCATGCGTAAACCACTTAACCTGATAGCCGTCGTAGCGGACGACCCCCTCCAGAGTAGTCATCCAAATAAAGCCATTGGGGTCTTCACATACCGACGTGATTCTGCTGTTGTTAAGTTTTCCACCAGCCTGCATCTCTCTAGCTAAAAAGGTGAAATTCTGTCCCAGTGCAATCCAAGGAATCAGAAGTAGGTAAAGACCAAAAAGATATTTTGCGTGCTTAGCCATGGAAGAATTTCTTCTTATACGACAAAATTACAAAAGCTGTCGATAAGTAGCATCCCATAGCCTTGCAAACAAGGCATCAGAACCAAGGCAAGCACCTATTCAATTGACCCGCTTGCGCTCTTCCTCCGATTTTAGTTGAATGTCGACCTTTTCCAATTTTCGGTTGCCAAAATTGTGGGTGTAACCGATGGTGATGGCCCGGGCGTCGATGTCGGATTCTGAAAAAACAGCGGTATTGTTTTCTCGAAGCTGTGTTTCCAATGACCAGGTCCAAGTGTTGAAGACATCGGCGATATTCAACGAGAGGGTCCCGTTTTTTAACTTCTTGCTGCCTCCGATATTGACCATGAACATGGGGTTGAACTGCCAAATGCCCCACAGGGTTCTCGACTGATAGTTGGCGGTCATTTCCAAAGTATGTTTTTTAGGGAGCGATATGGTGCTGATGAGGTTGAGGTCAAAACTGAGGACATCGTCCTGAAAGTTTTCGGTAAAATTGCTGGTTTTGAAGGTGTGGTGGTATACAGAGAGGTCCGTCTGTAGTTCCCACCAGTTGTTGAGGTCGATGGGGAGGCTGTTGGAAAACGACCAGGTACGTAGGAAGTCCAGGTTTTGGGAGCGCAGGATTTGTTGGTTGATGGCCTCGTCGATTTCTGGTTGTAAAAATCCTATGCTGTTTTCGGTGTAGCTGTATTTTAGGGAAAGCCACCACCGTTTGTAGTTGTAGCTCAAGTCCAGTCCATTGGAGACGGCGGGGCGCAGGGCGGGGTTGCCTGCTACAAAGGTATTGGGGCCAATGAAAAAGACGAAAGGCGCCATGTCGTTGAAGTTGGGTCGGGTGATGCGTTTGGAATAGGCGAATTGGATTTTTTGGTTTTCTGCCCATCGCTTTGACAGTCTGAAACTGGGAAAAAAGTTGCCGAATTGCCGGTCGATCAATCCTTTTTGATCGGGTGTACTCAAGTAGCTGTCGGTATATTCATACCTCAGTCCGGCGGAGATTTGTAGGTCTTCGGATTGCTCCCATTCCACAGCCGTATAGCCAGCTAGAATTTGCTCTTCCAGTTCTGATTCGTTGGTAAAAGTAGGGTCGACCCGCCAGGTTTCTTTTTGTAGGGTGCGTACGAGGACATCATTGTTGAATTTAGACAAGGTGCCTTTCAAGCCAGCCTTTATTTTCAAGGAGGGTTTCAGCTTGTGGGTATAATCGGCAGACAATACATTGAAGTGTATGGGGGTAAGTTTGGAGACGTCGATCTTTTCCTGCGAGATGAATTGATCTGTATTGAGGGTTGAGCTGACATCGTAATTTGAAGGGTTGGTATTTTTGTAAAATAGATAGTCGTAGTTGACGACGAGCTTATGGACGTCGTTCCATTTGTAGTCAAAACCCAGGTTGCCCGTCCAACCGTCCCAGATGTGGTCTTCGTGCAATTGCATCAATGTGTTGATGGTGGTATCCGGGTGGTTGACATTTTCGATTGTCGTAACGGCATTCATGTCCCAGCCCCTTCGGTATCCGGTAACCAATGCGTTGAGGGTGAAGTCGGGAGTTATCAAATATTCGATACCAGCTCTGAGATTCTGCACCGTTTTCTTAGGGACGCGATCGCTGAGGCTGATGGACTTTTTTTCGAACGTCGGCGTTCGAATGAAGCGGCTGTTGTCCCAGGGGACTTCGTATTTGTCGTAGTGTATGGTGTAGTCCAGAAACAAGTTGACCTTCTTGGCCCGATGGTTCAAGTTGAAATTGGCGCCCAGGGTCTCTGCTTGGTTATAGCCCAGTGTGAAGCCCAGGTTGCCATTGGTACCCTGTGCCAGATTTTCCTTCAGGACAATATTGATGATCCCGCCGTTCCCCTCTGCATCGAAGTCGGAGGAGGGGGAGGTAATGAGTTCGATGGATGCTATATTGGCCGCGCTCATCCCGTCCAGCATTTGATTGACGGCATCTGCCGGCACGCGACTCGCCTTGCCATTGATCATAATTCGAACGCCCGTTTTGCCATACATGGAC
>JBCCSZ010000318.1:0-9017 GCA_039199225.1 Bacteroidota bacterium | reverse complement strand
TCTCTTCTCTTTAAAATAGTGTTTTTCTCAAGCAGGCAATGCTTGATTTGTTCGGGGTGTAGCGCAGTCCGGTAGCGCATCCCGCCAGAGGCGAGAGGGTCGCGCTAGAAATCTGATTGGTAGTATGTTCGTAGTTTATATAATTTATAGCCATACAATTGATCGATTTTATGTGGGTAGTACTCAGAACCTGGACGATCGAATGAAAAGACATAACTCTGGTAGAAGTAAATATACTAAGCGAGGTATGCCTTGGGTTATTATTACAACGTTTGAGCTTGCCTCTAGGCCAGAGGCTGTTCGACTAGAGAAAAAGATCAAGAAGCGAGGTATAAAAAGATACCTCTCAGATATAGAAATCTAGCTTTTTCAAACAGGTAATGCTTGATTTGTTCGGGGTGTAGCGCAGTCCGGTAGCGCATCCCGCCAAGGGCGGGAGGGTCGCGTTCCAATAATCGCAATCACCCTCGTTCAATGTACTCTAAAGTTGTATGGAAGGGATAAAAGATCTCTTCTCTTTAAAATAGTGTTTTTCTCAAGCAGGCAATGCTTGATTTGTTCGGGGTGTAGCGCAGTCCGGTAGCGTATCCCGCCAGAGGCGGAAGGGTCGCGTTCCAATAGTCGCAATCACCCTCGTTCAATGTACTCTAAAGTTATACAGAAGGGATAAAAGATCTCTTCTCTTTAAAATAGTGTTTTTCTCAAGCAGGCAATGCTTGATTTGTTCGGGGTGTAGCGCAGTCCGGTAGCGCACTTGCATGGGGTGCAAGGGGTCGCAAGTTCAAATCTTGTCACCCCGACGAACAATTTTCACAAGCCTATGTAGATCAGTGATTTGCATAGGCATTTTTATTTGTAGTTGTCCTGACGGTTGCTCTTTTGGTCTTTCTATTAAGTAACTTTAACACTTCTCTATTCATTCAATTGACTATCTTTGGAGCGTAGTTTAATAGACAAAGTGATACCAACATAATCTATCAGTCGCTAGCCAGACAATACACGCATTGGCCGATCAAAATAGATGTCGGCAATGCCATTTTCCACTATCCAAATGACAGATGGTTACAAATAAATTGGTTGAGATGAGATACTTGTTGATGTTTTTTGCATTTGCTATGACTATGGCATTCGCGCAAGCTCAGGTGTTGGTCGACGGTAAATTCGAGGAATGGGAGAATATTGAAGCGGCCTACACCGACGCTCCAAATGACGGTCGCATTTTTGGAGTGGATTTCGGTAAACTTCAAATTTACAACGATCCGAATTTCATCTTCTTTTTGCTGGAAACGACCAGAGAGATCAATTTGCAAAACGATAATGACCTGACCATCTACCTGGACACCGACATGAATGCATCGACCGGCTTGGCTGTCAATGGCATTGGAGCCGAATTGGTGTATGAGTTTGGCAATAAGACAGGTTTGACCTATTTGTCGGGCAGTGTCTTTTCGGTTGGTCACGACGATCTTTTCTTGGTCACTGCACCGACCGTGACGTCCACCAAATTTGAAATTGCCTTTCGCCGCGATACGCGCTTGTTTGGATTTTCCTTATTTCCAAGCAACCGATTTCGCGTCGTGTTCGAGGATAAAAGCTTTAATGGCGATGTATTGCCGTCCGAAAGAGGGGGAATTACCCACACATTTGGGGATGTCATCCAAGAGCCCATGCCCGACTATTCCATTCAGCAAGTAGCCAATTCTGACTTCCGAGTGCTCTCCTATAATGTTTTGTCAAATGGCATTTTCAGCGCCTCCAAAGAGGCTCGGTTCGGGCGCATTCTCCGGGCCGTTGATGCACAAATTATTGGTTTTCAGGAAGCCTACGACGTTGGTGCCTCCCAGTTTTTATCTACCATGGAACGCTTGCAGCCTTCTGAAGCAGGCGAGCGTTGGTACCATGCCGATGTCGCACCTGACATTCATGTGTTGAGTCGATTTCCAATTCTGGATAGCTACCGGATTCGGGGCTACAATGGTGGTCAAGGAAATGGTGCTTTCTTGATCGATGTCCCAGGTGTTCCCAAAAAGCTACTCTTCATTGTGCTGCACCCCCCTTGTTGCAACAATGAGGACAACCGCCAATTTGAATTGGACGCCGTGATGGCTTTTCTGAGAGATGTTCGGGAAGGTCGCGCGCCCTTGCAAGTAGAAGAAGGAGCGCCCATCATCATTGCCGGAGATATGAATCTGGTGGGTGGTCAAGACCAACTGGAAACCTTGCTCACTGGCAACATAGACGATGAACGAACTTTCGGGCCGGACTTTCGTCCCGATTGGAATGAATCCGACCTGGTCGATGGTCATCCCTACACGACCAATCTCCCCATGTCGTTTACTTGGTTTGATGAAAGAAGCAGTTTCAGCCCCGGACGATTGGACTTTTGCATTTACAGCGGCTCCAATCTTGAGCTGCAAAATTCATTTGCGCTATTTACCGAAACGCTGCCTCAAGATAGCCTAATAACTTATGGCTTGTTGGCATCAGATGCCATCTCGGCTTCGGACCACCTGCCCATTGTCGCAGATTTTAGATGGCGACGGACCACCTCTGCCGTCGAAGCAGTGGCAGCTGCTCAGATTTCATTGGAGCTTTTTCCGGTTCCCACCTCCGGGACGACGACCGCCTCCTTCGACCTACCCGAGGCCGCTACGCTTTCTCTAGATTTGGTGGATACGCAAGGAAAGGTAAGCGCTCTTTTGTCAGGGCAAAAATTAGCGGCAGGCAGGCATTCTTTTTCATTCGATGCTTCGCAATTCGCGAAAGGGGTCTATGTATTGAGGGTGAATACAGGTGATTTTGTAGTGACTCAGAAATTGGTCATTTTGTAGAGAGCCTCGTACTATTCTTCAAATAGAAGTTGCCTTTCCAGTAGGTTGATAAATCCTCCGCCGCCAGACAATCCTCCCACAAGAGATCAAACAGAAGCATAAAATATCCTCCAAATCAATAATTATTTTTCGATTGGTGAGTATGATGCCTTCCTTAGCAAGATGCTCTATATTCGCGTTTTAGTAGGTGCCGACAAGGTTGAGCACTTCAAATTTTCCGAAAAAAGTCGATTACATGTTTCCTCCGATAAAGTATGGCAGCTCATCTGTCCGAAAATATTTGTTATTGCTTTTTCTCAGTTTGAGTTGTCCTTGGTTGCAGGCGCAGTTGAGTCCCGATACGCTTGCCACCAATCAGTTGGAGACCATACAGGTCAAGGCTCAGAAGATTCAAAAGCCCTGGCTAAAGTCTGCCATTTCCAGCTATACACTTTCGACAGAACTCAAAGAGCAGCTTCCACAAAATAGCTTACAGGAATTGCTGGTCAATGTGCCTAGCATCTTTTCGATGAATGCCAACAATCGGGCGCAAGACCTGCGTATTTCCGTGCGAGGCTTTGGATCACGGGCAGCCTTTGGAGTCAGAGGGGTCAAGTTTATCGTGGATGGCATCCCCGAAACGACGACCGATGGCCAGGGCCAACTCGACAACCTCAACCTCGGCATCATTCAATCCATTGAGGTAATGAACAATGGCTCCTCGGCCTTTTACGGCAATGCCTCCGGAGGGGTCATCAATATTTCGACCACCGACGAATCAGCCTTTCAAAATCAGCAGCATTTTACAGAGCTTGGACTTGGTTTTCAATCCTTTGAAGGGCAGTTGTATCAACTGACGACTGGCCAAAAACTGGGAAAAACCAGCCTCATTTTGCATGCCAGCCATCAGCAAAGCGAAGGCTATCGAGAACAATCCGACTTTCAGTCAACCAACGTCAATATCCGACTGATCCACCAATTGTCTGACCACAGCAAAATCGAAGGCATCTTCAATTATATGGACAGCCCCACAGCAGACGATCCGGGAGGTGTCAATCTCATGGCCTTCGACAGCATTCCACGCTCGGCACGCGATCGCAACGTTCAGTTCGAAGCCGGAGAAGCCATCTCTCAGCTAAAAACTTCGCTGCGCTACACCAGCCGTTTTTTTGACAAACTCGACTTTCAAACCTATGGCTTTTACTCCCGCCGGGATTTCTTTGGCAAACTGCCCTTCAGCAATAGCGGCATCATCGACTTGAGACGGGATTTTGCTGGACATGGCAGCTCCTTATCCGGGCAGCTCAAGCGTCGGAGCCTACAATGGAAGTGGTATGCTGGCTACGAATGGTCGCTTCAAAACGATGAGCGACAGCGATTTGTCAACATGGACGGCGCACAGGGAGCAGCAACACTGGACCAAACCGAAAAGTTTGGAAACATCGGCCTCTTTTTACTCAATGATTTTACAATTGGACAGTGGATTGTCAATGCGGCCTTGCGCTATGACAACAACCAAATCGAAGCAGTGGATGCTTTTCTTTCCGATGGTGACAACTCCGGCGAAATCGATCTGGACGATGTCAATTACTCTGTGGGTGTCGCCTATCAAATCAACCAGCGCCAAAGTATTTTTGCCAGTGTCTCCACCAGCTTTGAAACGCCAACGCTGAATGAGCTGTCCAACAATCCAACAGGTGGCGGACTCAATCCAGCGCTGGCGCCACAGCAGGCCACCCATTTCGAACTGGGTTTCAAAGGCTTTTTGCCGACGCAAGGACGTTTTCAACTAACCGCCTTTTTCATCCGCTCCAAAGACGAATTGCTGCCCTTTGAAATCGAACAATTTCCAGGCCGCACCTTCTTTCGCAACATTGGCCGCTCCGACCGATTGGGGGCAGAATTGTTCTACCAACAAAATTTTCATCCACTCATTTCCCTGCAAACCAATTGGGCCGTCCACCAATTCACCTTTGAGGAATACATTCTCGACGGCGAAGACTTCAACGGTAACCGCCTGCCAGGTACACCCAATTTCCAGGGCAATATCAACCTACTCCTGACACCACTGGCCCGACTACACATCAACCTGCAAAATCAAAGCATCGGAAAAATATACACCAACGATGGCAACAGCGAAGCTCAGGACTCCCGGTCTATTACGAGTATCTCTATCAAATACATTTTGGAGAAAGACCAATTTCGTTTTATGCCGTACATCGGTATCAACAATCTTTTCAAAACAAAATATGCCGATAACATTCGCATCAACGCCTTTGGTCAAAGATATTATGAGGCAGCTCCCGACCTATTTGTCTATGGTGGCATTCGGGTCCGTTTCGCCAAATAGGACATACGAATCTGTTGCTTATTTTGAACCGTTGAAAAAAGCAAATCCGAGGTCCTTTTTCTGTCGACAATAAGCTCCATTCCATCGAAAAGATTGGTTGCCCTAGACACTTGGAGCTACCTTTATCAAACGCGTATATACTACAAAACCACCAATGATGACAGCCAACCATTCAAAAGTGACCTCGCCCCCACCCCAAGAGGAACTTACTGCCCAATTTGTAGATCATATCAACAAACTAACGACATTGACCACTGAGGAGGAGGCAGCCATCCTTCAAAGCACGCCCATCGAAACTTTGGAAAAGGGTCACCTATTGATCCGGGAGGGAGAAATCCCAAACAGGTGCTTTTTCATTATCAAAGGCTGTGTACGCCAGTACTATCTAAGAAATGGAGAAGAGAAAACGACCTTTTTCTATACAGAGGGCCAGTCGATTCCCATCAGCACAGGAGACGCCAATCGGGCGCCCTCCAAGCACTATTTGGAATGCATAGAAGAGACGACTTTATCGCACTCGACCTTTGAGCAGGAACAGGAAATGTACCGACGGTTTCCCCGCTTCGAAACCCTCTGCCGCATAGAATTGGAAAAACAACTCACGCTCTATCAGGAAATACTGGCTGATTTTATCATGACAACACCGGAGGAACGCTATTTGAATTTGTTGAACAACAACCCAGGCTTATTGTATCGCGTGCCACAGTACCAATTGGCCAGCTACATCGGTGTCAAACCAGAATCACTCAGTAGAATTCGGCGGCGGATTTTGCAAAAGTAGCCAAGCGAAAACCTAGCGGGACCTCTTCCACTTTCTCACTCTTGTCCGAGCATTTTTATAAGGTGATGAAGTATTGAGCTGTATCATGCGCCCCATGCTGTAGTGTTTGTACCATTGCGAGCCGTACAATTCTTCATTGCTGTGTTCTTCGATCATTTCTAGAATTTGTTGGACGGTTTCATTCAGTTGATTCAGTAAATCTGGGTAGGAAATACCTTGGTGGTCTTTATAGAATTTTTGAGCCAACAGGCCCAAGTCCGTCCATTTGAACCCTTCCTCTGGAAAAACGACTTCTTCCGATGCTGCAATCTTACGTTGCCACTTTAAGACCAACTGCCCCCAACCGATGAGATAAGCTACCAGGTTAGCCACACTCATTTGAGTGCCTTTGGCATGTCCTTCCAACTCAATGGATGCGGCCTCTTCTACTTGTATGCTATGCAAATCTAGCTGCAACTTTGCATAGGTCGTTTCGATGGCTTCAATCAATTCTTCTTTATTTTTTGGAATGGCCATATTCTTTGAGCGTTGTTTTTTTTACAAAGCAACTATATTTTTTAAATATTTTATTATCTTTAGTAAATCATACTCCTATTCTCATAAGACACTGGGCCAATAAGAAGCCTCAAAATAACATTCGAGCTGCCACGGCCAGTCCTTTCTCTCTACTATTTTCAACAAAATTTTATAGTCATACGGGAACCTACCGCCCGAGCGTCATTGCTCTGCGACCAATGATATGAAAACAAAGTTACCTATGATCGTCAGCATCTACGAATCGTACAGGTGGTTCCTGTGCTTATTGTTTTTTTACCCACTGTCCATATCCGCCCAAGTCAATTTCACAGCCAACGACCAAGTCCCCCGCTACGAGGGTACATTTGGATATGGCGTCAACCCTGGCTCCTATCCACATGCAGGCGGACGATATTGGCGCGACGAGGAATTGGCCGAAATCGCCGCTCGTCTTGAATTGAATAGCGAAAGACTCGCTTTGTACGAATTCTTCTTGGAACAATGGGGCTATGGCATCCGCAGCCGAGAGTTCGACATCTATGAAACCCTCGGCCTAAGCGACCACACCGTTTTTATCGGTTATCCAAGCGACCAACACCTCGACCCCACTTCTTTTTGCGATGAGGGGCCATCCAGGCTTTTCGCCAATCTATACGAACCCATCTGGGACGGCGGTGCCAACGGAACGGCCTACAATGATGAAAACTACTACGCCCGATACGTTTACAAAATGGTTGATACTTACAAGGACCACGTCCGGTTTTGGGAAGTGTGGAACGAACCAGATTTCACCTACACCTCCCATGCTTTCGATTTTCCTGGAACACCCGGTAGCTGGTGGGATGTCGATCCCGATCCCTGCGACCTGCCACAGCTCAGAGCACCTGTTTACCATTACATTCGCATGCTGCGCATCACCTATGAGATTGTCAAAACGCTCGATCCAGATGCCTACGTAGCTGTCGGAGGTATTGGCTTCGAGAGCTTCCTGGATGTCCTGCTGCGCAATACCGACAATCCCGATGGTGGCAAAGTTTCCAATGATTTTCCACTGAAAGGAGGCGCCTATTTCGATGTGCTCAGTTATCACTATTACCCACACGTCGCCAATGCCTTCCGGTATTGGGACAACCGCATTCAAAATTGGGCCTACACCCGACATTCCGATGCCGGAGTCGAGGGCTTAACACAGCGAAAGACTGCTTTTCAAAATGTGCTGTACACGCATGGCTACAATGGCCAGCTGTTTCCCGAAAAGGAATGGATCATAACAGAAACCAACATGCCCCGAAAAAGAATCGACAATGGATTTGGCTCGCCAGAAGCACAGCGCAATTTTGCCATAAAATCACTCATTGCCTGCCAGCAAAATGGTATCTGCCAATTGCACTTTTACAAAATGGGAGAAGAAATCGACGAAGAAGATGCCACACAGGAATGGCAACTATTTCGCCTGATGGGGCTGTACAAAAACCTGATTGGCAAAAGTCTCAATACCGTTCAGCCGACCGACGAGGGCATTGCCATACACACCACAGCCCTACTGCTCAAAGAGTACCTGTACGCCCCGATGCAAACCAACAACCTCCAATTGCCCGACGACATCGGAGGTGCTACATTTCGGCATCCGGATGGCGGGCTGATGTATGTGCTTTGGGGGAAGACAAAAACCGACCTAAGTGAATCGGCGACCGTCCGCTATACCTTCCCCGACCGGCTGGATTGGAAACGGCCAGGGGCCAAGCTAGAGCAATACCGATGGGATCATTCCAAAACCAATCGATCCAGTGAAGTTTCTTCCGACAATATCCAGTTGGATGGCAGTCCGTTGTTTTTCAGAGTTATTGAAAGTCCACTGAATGGATGCGAAGATTTTGCAGCTAGTGCTCAAGTCGAAGATGTTCTTTGTTTTGGTGAGGATGATGGACACATAGAATTAGCTGTCAGCGGGGGCAGCCCTCCTTACAGCTACCAATGGAGCAGTGGAAATGGCCAAAATCTGCCCGCAGGTTCTTATACGGTAACCATTACGGATGCAGAGGGCTGTTCGACGCAATTACAAACAAACATCCAACAACCCGATCCACTGACCTGCGACTACCTCGTCACCCAACAGGGATGCGGCGCAACGAATGAGTACAACGCCTGTCCGACCGTCAGCGGAGGGGTGCCACCTTACACCTATCTGTGGAAAAACAACAACACCAGCCAATGCCTACAGTCCGATGACTTGCAAGACTTCCTGCTGACCATCACCGATGCCAATGGTTGCACCATCGTACAGGCACCTACGGATGTCGTAACCACAGATGCTTTGAAAATCACCATCGTCGGCAAGACCAATGTCCAATGTTTTGATGGAACAGACGGATGGATCGATCTGCAGGTCGAAGGAGGGACATTGCCCTACACCTTCCAATGGAACAATGGGGAGGAAACACAAGACCTCCAAGGACTGCCTGCCGGAACCTACTTCCTGACCGTCACGGACGCCGAAGGTTGTTCCGGCCAATGGCAAACAGACATCCAACAACCCGAGCCACTCATTTGCGACTACCTC
>JBCCSZ010000317.1:0-9030 GCA_039199225.1 Bacteroidota bacterium | reverse complement strand
GTAGTACCATTACAACCAGCAGTTGTTTCAGGACCTGTTCCACCAGATGGTGTGTCACCATCCGTACTAACAGTTAAATCATTAGGATTTGGTCCGCCAACAACATCATCTTCGACAAATACGCCAAAGCCATTGTCGAAGGTTTCCGTAAAAACGGCCGTAGCAGTAAAGCCCGCACCACAAGTCAAGCTTGCCGGAGCATCCGGGAAACCAGGTGTCGGTGTACACTGGTTTGGGGCTGTACAGGTCTGCCCCATAGCAATTTGTGCGCCGAACACAAAGGTCAGCATCACAAAGAGAACAGCCTGAATTTTAGAAAATGTAAAATAATTTTTTTCCATGAGACGTTACGTTTAACTTTTATATGGACAAATGGAAATAAACAGTGGTCAGGCTGTTTATTCTCTTAAAAAGTTTACCAGTTCATCAAATGCCTGGTCGCCATAATTCACCACTTCCTTGTCCTGTTGGGTGAATTCATCCAAGTCGGCTTTGTAGCCGTTAGGAGCTGCAGCAAACTCTCCATAGGCAGATGTCAATGCATTTTCGACACTCTCCCCACCAGTCAGAGTTTCCCAGGTGTGTACATACAAGTTGTACTTCCGCTCAGCCAATACATACTCAGGACTATTTGGAACAAGGTTCCCAACAGCGTTCTCCAGAGTAGGAATTTCATTGCTCAGCATCGTCTGTGCTTGCGCCTCTTCTACCAGTCGCGGGTAGTACTGCGCACTCAAGTCGACACTGAAAAGAAAGCAGGCCAAAAGGAAGCACACCAGAGAAGCAAGGTGCTTTTTCCTTTGAGTCATCTTCATTCTTTTCATGAGATTTAGATATTTTAAATTAGTTAAAGAAAATTCAAGAATAGACATATGAATAGAGTCAGGACATACGTCAACAGACATATATCCAGTGATTTTAAAGCAGGAAGTGACTAGCTATTGGACAGCTTTATTGGCTGTACAATGCGCTTAAATCGGTTATGGAATGTGCTTAAAATCGAAAAGAAAAGCCTCAAAAGGGGGAGATCAATGCACCGGGGTAATTGAATCGTCTTTTGTCTGCTTGTTCTTTAGTGGTTTGTGGGAGTCGTGAAAAAACTAAAAGTCATAACTTTCTTTTTCACATAGACAAAGGTATGGATTAGCTTTCAAAGATTCATACCCTTTAAAGGGTATTCTTTAAATAAAATAAAAAAACATTCAATAAATGACTCTCCATATATAACTACAAATCAACATAAAGCAACCTTTATCATATAGTAAAAATAAATCTATCAAAACACATACATTTTTAAAACTATATGAATTTAATGGTGACTGACGTTCAGATTACAGTTTTGAAATCCATGCAATTATCCCATGCCAAATCCAATCAATAGATGACGCTCGTTCAGAAAACAGTGAGGAGCACTTCCACATTCCTTATCAGCGGTAATGCTCCCAACTGTCTCTTTTTATTCTAGGATAATCATCTTCTTGCTTGCGCTGTTCTCTGCTGTTTTCAGTGTATAGTACAAAACACCGGCGCTGTTTAATTCCGAGCGATTGATCCCTAATTCGTTGTATCCTTTGCGATAGGTTCCTTCGATCAACCGAAGTATTTTACCCGATGCATCATATATGGTCACACTGGCAGCACCCGCCTTTGGCAACACAAAACCAATGACGGTTTCGTCTTTGAAGGGATTGGGAATGTTTTGTAAAAGAGTAAATGCATCGCGATTGTCTGATACAAATACCAGGTCGACATTCAGCAGTTCGGCGCTGGACTTGTAGGCTTCTGCCGCTGTATAATCCGATCCGATGCGTAGTACATCGCTCAATCGACCGTCTCGCTTCGCACGCAGATGGATTTGGAAAACAGCTCCTTCATGGTCCACTCCTACCCTATCGTTCCAGCTACTTGTCAGTACGCCCTTGTGCAACAATTTTGTTCCAAAGTTCGCATCGCTCAAGCCTTTAAGCCCTCCTGCTTCTATACCCACAAATTCAACAAGCTCCATATCGAAATTCATACTGAACTGGAAACCTGTAACATCTGTGAAATTTTCTGAAGCAATGGCCAGCTTATAGGTATTACCTGCCTTCATGGCAATGTCCCTGGTCTTAAAAGTCAGATCACCCACTGCGTTTCTCGTCTCACTGCCAATGGCTTGGTTGGCGTTCGCACTGCCATTGACATCTCCAATCTTAACCGCCACGAAGTTGACTTGCTCGTCTTTGTTCAAATCATCGATTTGGAAGATTTCCGGGAAGACTTCACCGAAGGGATCATTGCTGGCAAATACATAATCCGATGCGACAAATCGCCAGGAAGTATTGTTTTGGAATTCTGTATCAATGTACAAAATCAGCTTGCGCAGGTCGACCAAATCAAAGGCTGAAATGCTTCCACTCTTATTGACATCCGCAGCAATCCGCTTGTAAGGGGAGTTCAACAGCTCAATGCCCAGTACGTGCTTACTGATGAGTACCAAGTCGTAAGTCGATATGCCATTAAGTGGATTGATGTTTTTCTCTGGACGAACAACATAGTCTGCTGTTGTTGGTACAATGAAGCTAAAGAAGCCATCGATACCGGTCATTTGCTCTTCATTCATTCCAGGATTTTCTACCTGTACCATGACATCCTGTACTTCTTCACCTTCTTCATTTTGAATATTACCCGAAATGACAGCAGTCGTTTGTTCTCCACAATCCTGTAACCGCAACCCAACTTGGCAAGTAGAGAAATTACCAGCTTCATCCCAAACGTAGATGGTCAAAGTTTCGACCAGGCCGGTTACATCATTGCAAGTGCGACGCAAGGAACGATCGTTGATGTCTTCAGAGAAAGAGAAAACCAAGTCTTCCTGCTCCGTACAATTGTCGTAGCTGTCTAGGTTAAAGTCGCTGGCCCAGATGTCTAAAAATCCACCTGCCTCGATTGGCATTGGGATGGAACTAACGCCTGGCAAGCAATAGGCCGTTGGTGGCTTACAGTCTTCGATGGTCAAGATGTACTCACAGATGTTGGTATTGCCACAACCATCCTCTGCTGCCCACAAGATGCGGTGCGTCCCCACCGGATAGAAACCTCTGATGGCATAATCCGCCGGCTCAAAGCGACGAACCGCTAAGTTATTTGGATTGGGGAATGGGTAGATCAAACCGTATGTGGTGCTGAATCCTAGCTCATCAAAACTGCCATCGTCGAAGTAGTCAAACTTGTAATCAATGCGTAATTGATTCAGGGGCGTACAATCATCTGTAATCATTGGCGCTATGACTACCTCGCCTACACACTGCGGTGCATTGGGGCTGGATGGGTTGCCAAAGCCACAAACCGTCTGGCTGCAACCCTCGATCTCTGGTCCATCTTCATTCTGCAACTTAATGACTTGCGTCCACTCCCACAAGAAGGGCGTCAAGCCTTGCTCAAAACGACACCAGTCAATGACTTCCCACTCGCGGAAGATTTTCAGACAAGAGCTGTCTACAAAGGTGAAGGTTCTATCGTCAAAAGAACTTGCAATCAAGCTACAGTTGTCATCCGCAAAGCGTGGACGACGGTCCTCATCAAAGAAGACATCTAAATTTTCTGGTTCAAAAACCTCATTGCTTGGTCCCTGACAACGATTCAACTCAATGTCACAGGGCCATTCGATCAACTTCTCGGCAAAACCACCGCCTACAAAGTCGCAACTGCCAATGTCTCTGGGTGTAAAGCGCCAGCAGACCGTTGGTACATAAAATTCCCGGCAGTTGATGATCGTAATCGTCTGCGTAGCAATATTCGACCAGTTACCCTGGCCATCAGCAGCTCTCCAACGACGGGTAATCGTTCCTTGGCCACACTCCAAGTCAGGAATGATCGTCTGCTCCAAATCGACTTCGCAATTATCGATGACGTAGCCATCAATCCCCCAGAATATTTTGTATTGATCGTCGTAGCAAGGGTCGTCGAACGGACTGGCTGTAGCAAATTCACCGAAGCGCGGATGAGCCGTACACACCCGATCGATGATAAAAATGGAATCCCGATCGGCGGGTTCTACTGCATCCTCCGAAACGGCTCCGAAAACATCGTCCAAAATATCGGTATACTCCTCCGCATTGTCCGGGTCGAATTCAAACCAGAAATCGCAGGTCACCACAATGTCCGGTGGCGCTACAACGAAAGGCGGCACCTTATCCTGAACAGTCACTTCAACCACACAAGTACTGCGGTTGCCAGCCTCATCGATCAACAACAATTCAACCATGGCAGGGAAGCCAATGTCGCGACAACAGAAGCTGACGGTCGGACCAAAGCTACTGCTGCCACAAGGCGACCGCAGCTTGCGCACGAACATCCTCACGGAACCGCAGTTGTCATAACTTCCATCGTCAAAAGTCTCTGCGTCGACCACGACAACACCAAGACCAGCAGTACTAGGGTTTTGAGTAGCAGAAATGGAAACCACCGTATTTCCTTCGCAAACTGGTACCGGCGGTACATCGTCGATGACACTAACGGTGATGTTCTCGACCGTTTCATTGCCACAGCAATCTGTCGCAGTGTAGGTAATGGTATTTAGACCCAATGGCAGATTCTTGACTCGCCAGTTGCCGTTGACAAAGATCACTTCACCAGCGGAGGAAGAAACAGTGTATGCTATTGGATCGGAAGAACAGTTGTCATCGATCCATGGAACAATGGCATCCCAGTCGGCTTCACAGCCCCAAACGTCGGTTGAGATGACGACATTCGTCAGGTCGCTGAGCACAGGGCCTTCATTGTCCTCGATCTTGATGTTTTGGGTGAAGTTTGCCACCTCACCGGTACACCAATCGACAGCCACCCAACGACGGACAATCTTGTAACAGCCATCGCTTGTGCCAGTGGTGCAAATATTAATGCGCGTATCTTCAAAGGTCGTATTAAAATTCGAGCAACTGGCAGCTCCTCCCGGACGTCCCGTCCCAAAGCACTTGACATCACCACAAGGCCAGGTCTTGCCATCGTCTGGATTCGGGTGACCAGCAAAGGGATGGCCATCTGGTAAGACATTCCAGAAAATATCGGAACGACCACAGAAGTTATTATCTCCTTCTTCAACTGCGCCACCACATCTGTTTTCGCAATTTAGGGGGCGATTGCCATTGACGCCATCAAAATCCATAGGCGCTACAACATCGGCAACAGTACCAGGTTCCACAAAAAACTCTTGCACACAAGTAGCAGTATTACCTCCCAAATCTGTCGCCGTCCAAGTTCTGCGAATGCTTGTCAAACCACAGGTTCCTCCGTCCATCACCTCCTCGACAGAAGTGAGACTTACGATGCCACAAGCGTCGGTAGCGATGGGTTCTGGGAAGTTTTGCGCTTCAAAACAAGCAATCGTACAATCTTCATTGCTACCAACTTCACATGGACAGTCGATAACAGGAGCCAGTTTATCTTCTACCTGAATGCGTCCCCAAGTACTCAATCCAGATACAGGGTCCATGACATGGTAAAAGACCTCCTGTCCAATTTGATCGCCCGTTACGCAAGGAGAGCTGATCAACAAATTGGTCAAATTAATGTCGGAATACAGCTCGACGATGTAATCTTCATAACAACCAAAGTCACCTCCTTCCAGCACCATATCTGCCGTAATGGTTGCCTTACAAGTCGTATCTAAGGTCACGTTCACCAAGTCATTGCCTGGCAAACTGCTGATTGTTGTTGGATTTTCCAATACACTGAGCGTGAAAGAGCAAGTCTCAATGTTGCCACAAGCATCTTCCGCTTGAAAAACAAAAGTGTAGACCGAATCTTTTTCCAGAAAATCATCCACACTAGGGCCACTTACCTGACTGACCACCGGATCGGGATCGCAATTGTCGCCCGGAGAAAAGGCAACCGGACGGAAAGCGTTGGTCCGACACTGGCCAGGGTCCAGGGTAATGGTTAAATCATTGTTGCAAGCAATCAGCGGCGCTTGTGTATCCTGTATGGTAATGACCTGGGTCGTCGTTGCCGTATTGCCACAAGAATCTGTTACTTCCCAAGTACGGGTGATGGTCTCTTCCTGCGGACAAGCGCCTGGTGTAGTGACATTACCCGTCAATGTAGCTGTGAAAGGACCAGTTGCACAATTATCGGTTGCTGTAACAGTGACAGGCGCCGGAACCACCTCATCGCATTCCAGGGTCAGGTCTGCAGGTGGATTGTCAAAAACAGGAGCCGTCGTATCTATGACCATCACCATCTGTGTATGTACGGCCGTATTGCCACAGCCATCGGTCGCCGTCCAGGTACGAGTCAAAGTAAATTCTTCCGGACAGGTACCAGCAGGTGTATTGACTTCATCGAATACTACCATTGTAGCAGCTGGACAGTTATCGGATGCGGTTAAAGTGTCAGCCATTGGTACCGCATCGCATGATACCGTCGTATCGCTTGGCAAGTCCTGATCAAATATTGGAGGATCGGTATCTACTGTAAAGGTGAAGGTCTGTACACAACTATCCATATCCATGATCTGATCCGAGATGATGTAGGTCCGGCGAACCGTCCGGGTACAACCATCGTCAGTTGTTTCATCGCGAGCGCTGAGCGTCAAAGTTCCACAGCCTTCTGCCACCGTGGGCAGTGCAGGATCAGGATTTGGCGCACCAGCGATATTGAAGGTAGTGGCAGGTGCTGGCACCATTGGATTACAACCCACTGGCAGTCCAAAATCATCGGCCGGACAAGTAATAATTGGAGGATTACCGGCCAGTATTTCAACTGCTTTCTGCACTGTTTGGGTGCAGCCAGGAAGGGCGGCAGTAGCACCACCATCTGGCGAAACACCATTGTTACCGTCTGCAGCCCCATCAAAGGTCATTACGACTGTGTAATTTCCAGGAGCCAGAGCACTAGGGTCCAGCTCTGTGGCAGGCATTCCATTGATGGTAAAAGAAACGGTATCCGCGCCGTTCATAAATAGGTCCATTCCACCTAGGGTGATGGCAGGCTCTGCCGGGCAGTATACATCTGCAATAAGCGGATCAAACACAGGCATCGGATAGGCACATCTATTGGAAATGCTGATGCTAACATTTGCAGGATCGTTCAAGGCAAAGGGGCCTTCCACTGTAATACTATAGCCCACGGTATCGACATGCACAAAAGGCAACTCATAAGTTCCCAATACCGCATTGTGCATCAGGCTAACAGAGCCGTCGGTTGCCACTGGCACTCCAGCACTTTGCATACCAATCGCAGGAATATTGTAGGCATCCAATGCCCCACTAGCAGCAGTGACCGTCCATATTTGACCGGCAGGTAGCATTCCACCCGCCATATCAGCCACAGAAATCAACTCAGAAAACTGGCCATCATCCCCACCTGTATTGGCATCAACATCAAAGACTGTTGCATTGTCCAGACAACTACATGGATCAGTTGCTTCGAACACACAATTAAATACCTCGATGGTACTCGTTGCAGAATTGGTACAGCCATTGGCATCGGTAAAGGTATAAGTGACAACGTGAATACCGGTACCAGCTGTCATTGGGTTAAAAATATAACCGGTTCCCATTCCATTGTCGGTTACACCTGGCCCACTGTAAATACCGCCCACCGGTGTGCCGCCGGTTTGAGTAATCGACGAAATGGAGGCATCCAAACAGAAATACGGTGTCGTTGTCAAATTGACGTTCGGCAGATCAAACACTTCAATCATATCCGATACACTGGACGTACAGCCATTGGCGTCCGTGAAAGTGTAAGTGATCGTCTGTACGCCTACCCCAGCCGTGGCTGGATCAAAGCTGTAAGTCATCCCATCTCCACCATCCGTCACACCAGGGCCGCTGTAAGTACCACCCATCGGCGTACCGCCTCCCAAGCTCATTTGCACACCCGCATCTACACACAAGTCCGCCGGAGCCGTAAAGGCAACCACAGGCAACGCAAACACCTCTATCATATCCGAGGCACTCGCCATACAACCATTCCCATCCGTAAAAGTATAAGTGATCGTCTGTACACCAACACCAGCCATCATCGGATCAAAGCTGTAAGTCATCCCATCGCCACCATCTGTCACACCGGGACCACTGTAAGTACCACCCATCGGCGTACCGCCTCCCAAGTTCATTTGCACGCCTGCATCTACACATAAGTCCGCAGGCGCCGTAAAGGCTACCACAGGCAACGCAAACACCTCTATCATATCCGATGCATTGGACGTACAACCATTCCCATCCGTAAAAGTATAAGTGATCGTCTGCACACCAACCCCAGCCATCATCGGATCAAAGCTATAAGTCATCCCATCTCCACCATCCGTCACACCAGGGCCACTATATGTACCACCCATCGGCGTACCGCCTCCCAAGCTCATTTGTACACCTGCATCCACACATAAGTCCGTAGGCGCCGTAAAGGCAACCATAGGCAACGCAAACACCTCTATCATATCCGAGGCACTCGCCGTACAACCATTTCCATCCGTAAAAGTATAAGTGATCGTCTGTACACCAATACCAGCCATCATTGGATCAAAGCTGTAAGTCATCCCATCGCCGCCATCCATCACACCAGGGCCGCTATAAGTACCACCCATCGGTGTACCACCTCCCAAGCTCATCTGCACGCCTGAATCTATACATAAGTCGGCTGGGGCTGTGAACGCAACCATAGGCAACGCAAACACCTCTATCATATCCGAGGCACTTGCCGTACAACCATTCCCATCCGTGAAAGTATAAGTGATCGTCTGCACGCCAACACCAGCTGTAGCCGGATCAAAGCTGTAAGTCATTCCATCGCCGCCATCCATCACACCAGGGCCGCTGTAGATACCACCCGTCGGCGTACCGCCTCCCAAGCTCATCTGTACACCCGCATCTACACATAAATCCATCGGCGCCGTAAAGGCAACCACTGGCAACGCAAACACCTCTATCATATCCGAGGCACTCGCCGTACAACCATTCCCATCCGTAAAAGTATAAGTGATCGTCTGTACACCAACACCAGCCATCATCGGATCAAAGCTATAAGTCATGCCATCGCCACTATCCG
>JBCCSZ010000316.1:0-9053 GCA_039199225.1 Bacteroidota bacterium | reverse complement strand
GCCTAACTTGCGAAGCACCATATTCCTCAAAGAGCGAAAATAAGTTTTTGCCATAGGCAATAGAGTCCTGCGCCCATTCCTCCACTTTGAGGTCGCTGTTTAAATTCAGCTGGGAGGTGTACAGCATAACATACTGGCCAGGCTGCACGACATTTTCCAAAAACTCCATCAATTCGATTCGGTCGGCTTCTGTCGCTACTTTGAAGGGAAAGGTCGGTATACCAGAGCTGGCTGTACCAGACCGCAGGTCCGCACCATAAGTATTTCCAGGACGGCACCAAAGAGGTTTTCCACTGGGCGTACGTACCATCACATTGATGGTTGGATCCACCTCAAACTGGTACATGAATCTAAATTCCTGGAAGTCGAAAAGCACTTTGGGAACCACATCGTTTACACCATTGTAGACAATCTTATTCTCGATTCCAAGCTCAAGGATATTTCGAGGCATCTCCATTCTACGCGTGATGGGATTGATGTTAATTTGCTCGACATTGTTTTCCAAAAACTGGTAATAGTGGGATTGGTTCCATCCCTCCTTATCACCGGGTCGATACACAAAAGAGCTGCTCTCCCAGATGTATCCAACCTCGGCCTCGATGCTATCCGGCGAAACCCGCCAGTAGTAGACCCTGTCGTTTTCCATAGCCCCTTGCGGCTGCCACTTGATCAATCCGCCTTTCTGCGTGATGACTTCTCGCTGTTTGAGCGGACTATTGAACAGCTGGGTGGTATCAAACTCCAATACAAATCGCTGTTCTGTAAAAATGGAAGAAGAAGTCGAAGCAATCAAAGTAGGATTTGCTTGGTTGACGATGGAGAAGTTTCGGGGGGCCACAGGGATCACGGCATTGTCGATCACATAGAAACTGATTCCTTTGCTGCCATCGGCTGCAGTCAATTCATTGTTGTCCTCTGCCGCCAGGGCCGGCAACTCCTCGATGTTGTTGTTTTCATCTATGGTGATGAGGAGTTTATTCAGTCCGGTCGATTTGCGCCCACTACCAGGCACCCACAACTCCAGACTACTTCTCGAAGCCGGCGCCAATATTTTCTGGTAGAAAACAACCGTCTCTGAGCGATCCGGAAATTGCTGGCGGACTTCCACAAACATAGAATCCTGAATCCCTTTGCCAATATTGAGAATATCAAATCTGACCTTAAAGCTATCCAATTGAGAGGTGATGACCTCTGGTTCAAAGCGAATGGTCGAAGCATCAACAACGTAATCGGGACCAGGGGCCGGGTTCATTCTTAGAGCTGGATCGGCGTGGAAGCTGAATTGTTGAAGCAGTTCTCGCATGCCGTTACCGGCAGTCGGTGCCAATCGGGCAACCGTTTCTTTTTGGATGTCGCCAATACTGGAACCATACATCTCGCCCCCCAATAGGGAATAGTAATCTTGCGTAAATCTATTCAGCGAAAACACGAAGCCCAGGCTAGAAGAAGCACCAAAGCCGATGGCGCCGGCATCTTCGTCGAAGGTAAAACGCTCACTAACTCCCTGAAAGTGGGTGTGAATATTGCCAATGTGGCAACCCAAGCTGAGCATCAGTGGATACTTGTTTTTATTCTTGTAGTTATCGGGATTATCGATGTTGAAATCGAATGTATTGGCACCGCTGTGGCCAAAGAAGGTGATGATGCTGACACCGCTGTTGATGAGGTCAAAAATTTGCTCACTGGTCGAAATCTGCACGGGATCGGAGCTGCTTTTGTAAAAGCCTGTAACATCTCCACCAAATAAGTTGGTTTCTATGATGTCCTCCATGCCCTCTAGATTCCTCCGGATGGTGGCCTGTTCTCTAGGACCTCCGCCTCCTAGGTGAATGAGGCGCTTCATCCAGGCGCGATCCTCGATGGTTTGTGGCAAATTGACATTGGCCTCGAAAGCCTTGACTTTTCGAAGATAGATGTCGACCTCCCGGCCATCGTTGGCTGCCAGCCGCCCGATGGGTATACGCGGCACCGGGTCCCTACCGTCTGACATCAAATAGGCATCCGAGCCGGGCGCTCCGAAGGTAGGTATCAGCAAGGGCAAATCTGCCTCAGAGTTTTTGTCTGCCTCCCTCCGAACACCAACGTACTCCCGACCTTTTCCGATGAGAAAAACGTAACGGGGGTTGTCGATCACTTTGTCTATGTAATGTCCAAAATTGCGGATGGACAACGGATGTGTTTCTACGCCATAGCTGAACTGGTCGTAGAGCTGTGCGATATCTACGACTTGTACTTCAAAGCCACCTCCCTGGATACTCCGCCGATAGTCGGCATAATCCCTAATGTAGTTGTTGCCCTGACCATCATCAAAGAGCTTGTTGTGGGTGATGATCACATAATCAAAGGATTCTGCACTGTAATCGATGAATTGAACTGCCTCCAATTGTAGGGTTGTAGTACCAGCTCCCCTATTTACCAGGACCAAGCGGCGATCTACTGTCGAAGGAGGCAGTACCACTTTCACCAGATCGTCTTCTACTCTCGTATTGATTCGGATGTTGTTGGTCAGGTCGTAAAGTACAACGTCACCACCCGATCCTTCAAAATTCTCGATTTCAAGGTATTTTCTACTACCGCTCCTTTCGATGTCAAACAAGAAGCTCGATGCTCCTCCAAAGTTGAACTGGCGGGGATACGTCAATCGGATATTTGCAATGGCAAGCCGGTCAACATCGCTATCGATGCCTTTGAACTCTAGGTTGACGCCAGAGACAATGTCGGCCGTAGCAATGTCAAAATCGTGATCTTGAACGGTAAAATTGACATAGCTCTCGTCGAATATTTGCGTTCCGTTGAGGCTGATGGTTTGTTGGTGTAGCAGGTTGTCGGAAGCGAAGCGTACGCCTAGGGTCGTGTTGTTGTTGGCTTCATAGACAAACGCTGGCTCGATGGTCATTGTGTGACTAGTCGAAAAGTTTGTTGCAAAGCCCTCGGCGATGTCAAAATAAGAGTATGCACCACCATCTCCGTTGATGGTACGCTTGACATGTGCGCTGCGATCATTGGAAATATTGGTAGCGTATACTTCGACTTGCTTATAGTTAAAATGTGTTTCGGCGGTTGGTAGGGCTGTCAGGTCGTTGTCCACTTCTTGGAATCGGATGCCGCTGCCACTATCGGTCCAGGTAAGATAGTAGGAGGAGAAGTCGGTGTACAGACTGTATTCTGGATTGAGTAGATCTGCATCAGGGTTTTCAAACAACTCCCGGTCGAGCTCTGCTCTATTTTTACGACCAAAAAATTCGATGTAATCATTGCCACCTAATACACCCTCTGTAGAAGTAAAGATGGGAACTTCTTGTCCCATCACATACAATCGAAATTGATCGCCACGAAGATTGGCAACGGGTAGACCGGCAGCAGATAAAGCAGATTGATTGATGCGATAGATACCATCCTCAGAGACTTTTACCTTGTAATAAGACTGGTCGAATTGAATCCACTCATTGCCATACAATCCATTGCTCATTTGGGCATTCAGCTTATTGGCAAGACAGAGGGTAACCATTATCAACCAAAGTGTGAGCCTACGTATAGTGATTTGCTTCATTTTGAAAGCTATTGCGAGTTATACCGGTTTGTAAAAACATGGATCAGTACCCAAGAGGTACCACAATAGAGATTACTAGAGTTGCGAATAATCTGGAAGAAAGCCTTTGGTTAAAAAACGTAGACTTACTTCAAATGTCTGTTCAAAACCCTTCGCGAATCGCAACTTTATTTAGAAATCGATGGCCTTCACTCAGGAAGAAGGGTTTTTCGTCTGTTTATCGTGATGTTTTTCTACGCTTTTAAGAAAACGCCATTCCAAACTCTAAAGTATCAAAAACTAATCCGAAAAAATGTCCGGAATTGTATAGAATCTGAGTTGAAAACGACAAAAGAAGGTTGCGATAATCTCTGGTTTTAGCCCCTCTACCGAGGCTTCTAATTTTTCCTGAGACGATTTGCTATCCAGTATGTACAAATAGCTTGTTGGACTCCTTTATCGATTGGTCGATTTTTGGGTCGATAGCCATGCCTGGCATTCGTAGAATACCTTATCTTCGATGGCCTTTCGGTATTTCATTGGATTGAAGGACTCCCCCACTTGTTCAAAGGTCCGTTCGTAATCCGATTTAATCTTCTTCAAAATACTTTGATAGCGCTTCGGATGACGGAGTTTGAATTGCTCTATGTCAAAATGCCCCATACTACTACCCCATTCACTGGTATTTGAAGAGGAATTGCTCGACTCGTTGAGGTCTCGCCCTTCGCGAATCAGCTCTCTTCGGTGACGCTCTTCCTCACTCATTGCCTTTTTTCGGCGAATGATCAATTCAATCATATGGGCATGCAGGCCATCTTCGGTTAACCGACCGTTTTTCCACCAGCTTACGAAAGCACCAGCCCTTTTGTTCTTGGCAACAGTGGTTTTATCAGAGAAAAACTTCCAAACCGCCTTAACATATATGTCTTCATAAGCCTGAAGAGGTAGATAGCGTACTTTGGGATGGGGCAAAATCTGATCTAGGATAATGCCTTGATTAACTCCCTTATCTTTTAAATAGCGAAAGGCTTCCTGTTGGGTAAGACTGAGTTCTGCAAGTCGCTCATCAGTGCTGACCTCTCTTTTGCCAGACGACGGAGGTTTGGCTTCGCCAGCTTGGCCGTCGAGGCGCTCAAGAAGGTGAATGGTATCTTTTGAGTGCGTTGGTTGATTTTCGTAAATGTAGAACCGCAAGCTGATGATGCGTTTGCGCTCTTTGCGGGCAGGAACAAAGTCGAAGAATATGTCGGTATACTTCTTAATTTCCTTTTGAGAAGGCAGCAGGACCCAGCGCTTGAACTCGTAAAATTTGTTGTAGCGATCTTCGATGCCCAGATAGAATTTGATCTTTTCGACTGTCAACTCGCACTCTCCGCGAAATTGGTAGCGTTTCAGCACCTCGTAAAGTCGAACTGCATTGGCATTGAGATATACGATATTACTAATATTGTAGCGGGTAAAGTGTTCCTTGAGCTGTAAAAGGTATTCCCTGAGCTTCTGCGAAAGGCTGAAGGTGAATATATCTGTCTCTGTGTCGTGCTCCATATGCTGCAACCAGACACTCTTACCAATGACACTTCCACGTTCATAGATGATGGGTTCACTATTGAGCCGATCCATTAGATGAAAAACCTCGCTCTTATTGGCGATTCGACGTTTTCCATCAAAATTGATGATTCGCTCTATTTCGGAATAGTGCATTTTATATTCCTGGAACTTACTTTCGTTTTGGGAGACTTGAGAAATGAGGTATAAAACGAAGAATTGCTCCCGGCTGCTCAGCTTGTAACTAGCGTCGATCAGCTTGTTATGCTTGATAATCGGCATACTCCAAAAGGGTTTGGTCAATCATTGGGTCAAAATTAAGTGTAAAAGCGTAAAGTATCATATTAAAAATTACGCTTTTTATCCACAAAATGAAATCCCTAAAAGCCGATGTATCCCTACGTTTTTCGATGTAATCCTACGCTTTTGCTACAAAAATTTGATGCACGTCTACGCTATTGTGATGTACTTCTACGGTTTTTGATGTATCCCTACGCTTTACTACTATTTTGAAACTCCTAAAAAGGGCGAAAGTCGATGCAGTTCTACGCTTTCTGATGTATTTCTACGTCGTAAAAGATGTGTTGCTACGTTTTTCGATGTATTCCTACGCTTTCTGATGAAACTCTACGCTTTTTGATGATTTCCTACGCTTTTACAATGTCGTTCTACGCTTTTCAAAGATGTATTCCTACGCTCTTGTTGCACCATCTCTACGCTTTTGTGATGTAAGTCTACTTTTTTGTGATGCTGCCCTACGTTTTTTAGATTATAAACTATTAACGATCAATTAGTTAACAGCAGCTTAAAGGATAAATTATTAAAGTTCTTAATAAAACTTATAAGTAAAAGACTTAAAGGACAAAGTGTTTTAATTTTCTTCTTTTTAATCTTGCCAAAAGTCGAGAACTTCTGCAAAGCTGAGACTGCAAAACTGCAAAACTGTTTGCAGTTTATAATAGCCTTTCCTTTAAATCCATTTTGGCGAGTTCCAGGAAGTACTTCTTCATACTGGTATCCATATCGAAAACACGGGCTTTGATCTTCTTGTGAAGACTTACAGGAATGTCGAGTGTCACTCGGCGAGTTCTTTCCACTTCTGTAGACGGAAGCTTAGGAGCGGGCTGTTGAGCTGTGGGTGCTGGCTCGTGAATTTTGCGTACGGCCTCTTCGATGTTTGTTTGACTTGGTTTTTTCAAAGACTTCTTCGGACCTAGTTCTAATTTGGAGAGATCTATCTTCTTAGCCATTCTTCAAGATTTGCGGGTGTTGGTTGATGCACATTATTTAAAACGCTTAGACTGCAAAACTGCAAAACTGTTTGCAGTTATTACACAGAGACCTCCAATAGTTTATGCTTTTGTGCCAACGCCATGATCTCTTTGGTGAAAGCAACGACCTCTGCCTTGGCCTTGGGGTCGCCATGCTCAAAGACGCCTTTGCCCTCTACAGCCGTCTCTATGTAGGCTACTCGTTCGCGAAAGCTGCTTTCCATCATCGGTAGTTCGAACTGTACGGGCAGCAATTCCCGAATGCTATTGTGTATCCGAATTTGCGGAGAAAAGCGATTGATAAAAAAGTAAGCCGGTATTTCGGCGCGAAATTCTTGGGCTTGCTCGTAACGCTCAAAAAATTGCTGCATGGCCCTTACATCGTGTGCACTTGGGAGAATGGGGATGATGAGTAAGTCGGATGCCAAAATTACTCGGGTAGTGATTTCAGAAAGCGAGGGTGTTCCATCGATGATGACGATGTCATTGTCGTTGTGGAGCTGGTCCACTGTTTTGTTGATGGCCGAAGACTCTGTGGCTCCTACGACCAAGATTTGGGGGAGCTCTTCATCCCTGGCGCCATTCCAAGCCATGGAATTCTGGTTGCGGTCTGTGTCCACAATACAGACTTTGTATCCCATATGCGCCAGACAGACGGCTAGGTTTTGCGAAATGGTGGTTTTTCCAACGCCACCTTTCAAGTTGCTGATGCCTATTTTCATTTTAAAAAAATTGATTGGTGTTTCAAAGTGACTGCAAGATATTACTTTACTGCAAAACTGCAAACCGGCATTCAGTTTTGCAGTCTCTGATTTGTTTTAATATATTTTAAACCAGCGCCATATCAGCTCTGAAATTATTTTAGCCAGCGTTTTGCTTGTAACTTTACCAAAAGTGGCTCAGATCGCTTAAAAATGCCCTTCAGGGCGATGTTGATGCCTTATTGATCAATGAGTATTCTCATTTTGAATAAAAAAAGCTAGAAAACTGCAAGACTCAAAAACTGCAAGACTGCAATCAGTTTAATTCATTATTTTTGTTTTCCCGAGCTTTTGAGGGCCAACCTTTAGTCGGAAGGAGTTAAATGCACTACATTTGTATCTACCGGTCAGTACTCAGCAAAAAGCTGAAAGAAGTTCGGATGAGTTGTTAGAAGGGATGCATTTGATCACAGCCCGAGATTGGCCATTTCTAAATCTTCACTTTGGTCAGCCCCCTTATCCAATCTTTCATCCCTGTGATTTCAGCAGTGTGCTGCCCTAGGTTTGACTACATCATTTGGTCAAGCTTGTCAAACGCTAAGCGAGTCTCCCTAGCGTTCAATTAGGATAAACTGCAATCAGTTTTGCAGTCTTGCAGTTTATATTGTGAATTACAATTCTTTGATAGTAGCCAAAAAAGATAAATTGCCTATATTGGCTTTGTCAACAAATCAATTTGAGCTGAAAGCCCTTTCATGATTCCACAGGTAGACAAAGATTGGTTAACACTTTTTGAGCGAGACAGTGAAAAGGCCATTGACTTATTGTTTCGGCAATACTACAAATTCATTTGCCGGGTCATCTATCGGTTGCTGCCCAACACAGCCACTGCAGAAGATTTGGCGCAGGAGGTTTTCTTTGATTTGTGGCGCAAAAAAGACAAACTGAATGTTCAGACTTCCTTGAAGGCTTATTTGCGACGCTCAGCAATCAACAAGTCGTTGAATTACATCCGGGATCAAAAGATGAGCTTCGAGGATGAGGCGGCCCACCCGGAGATGCGTTCGGACCAGATTAGTGCCTTACAAAAACTAGAGGTAGCCGAGTTGGAGGGACGCATTCATCAGGCCATAGAGCGATTGCCGGAGCGCTGTCGTTTGGTGTTTATGCTCAGTCGATTTGAGGACATGTCCTACCGCGAAATCGCAGCACATCTGGACATTTCCATCAAAACAGTGGAGAATCAAATTTCCAAAGCTTTAAAATATTTGCAGGCTGCCATTGGTACTCAACTGCCCAAAATCATTGTATTTTGGATACTAAGCGACGTTTTTTCGTTCTTTTTGGGTTGATAGGGTAGGGGGGAGCCACCAATTTTGTGTCTCTAATTCTAAAGACAATGCGCAAATAGCGTTAGTAGTATGGAACAAAAGCGATTTATTAATTTATTGCACAGACAGCTTACTGACCAGTTGGATCAGCAGGACGAAGTTCGGTTGAAAGATTGGATGGAGGACGATTCTGCAAATGAAGACCTGGCATCCAGGATTGCAGAAGCCTGGAAAGCAAGTGAGTCTTATGCGCCTGATTTCGACCCTTCGGTTGAGCAGGGTCTCAGCCGACTCAAAGGGCGAATAGCTGCAGCGAAGGAAGCAGATAAAAAGGCACCGACGCTGACGGTGCGCTCTCGTAGCCTTTTCCTTCGGATAGCTGTTGCGGCTACGCTTGCCTTTGGCTTGTTCGGGCTTTGGCAGTACACCAGCCAGTCTTCTGGGGAAGTGTGGCAGGTAGCTCAGACAAATGCTCAAAAAGGTGACGCTAAGCTATTATCTGATGGTACGGTTGTTTCCATCAACTCCAATACCAAGTTAGAATTTCCAGAGGAATTCAAAAATACAGAACGTCGGGTACGGCTGGACGGCGAAGCTTTCTTCGACGTGGCCAGAGATACAGAGCATCCCTTCATCATAGAAATGGAAGGAGCCACTGTTAAGGTATTGGGAACGT
>JBCCSZ010000315.1:0-9058 GCA_039199225.1 Bacteroidota bacterium | reverse complement strand
GACCAGGATTGAAATAAAATATGTCCAGCTGTGCTTGCCTGCCGTTTGATCCGCAAGCCGGAAACAATCACCTCTTTGAGTTTCACAAACTCCCAATAGCCCAATAAATCGCTGTGTGGCGTTTCCTCTTCTCCATGTACAAAACTCCAAATCCCCATTGGAAAAAGTGGATACAGTGTCTCTGGTGGCTCTTGATCAGATAGCCACAACAAGGCTTCTGCTGCCACTATTGTTCGCTCATTCTGCGCTCGGAGATCATCCAAATCATAGGCTAGAATTTCCAAATATTCCCCTGTTAATTTCTGTAGCGCAAAGGCGTCCGGTCCGTCCTGAAACCGACTTTGGTCCAGCGCATAGTGCCAATCCAAGAGTCTGCTCCGACCACCAGCACCTACCAACTTTTGCCTTCCCACACACAACAAAGCTCGAACATCTGCCAGTTGCTCCTCTTTGATCCGATTGAGCAAGTGAGCCGTCCAGGCCGGTACCTCTACGCCCTCTAAAGCGATGACTATCTGAATGGAATTTTGCATACCCATGGAGGGGTCAAAATTGATGCCGGAGCTTTTAGGGAGACCTTTTAGCCCAAACACATAAAAATACATCGCATACGATAAATAACCAATCGAGGGTATGGAAGCGGTTGGTAAGAGTCTGTATTTTTGTAGCACAAATACTCCTCCCTTCGATTATTCACACAGTTTGATATCGAATAACCCCATCCCCTGTTGAAGGATTCGTCCTTCATCCAACCAATACCATGATAGTCATAACGCAATGATTCCAAAGAAACAGCGCATCGCATTGAGGCATATTGCTCTGGAGCTCATCCTGCTGAGTCTGTGCGCGCTATTGGTTTTATTGGCCAAGAACGATGGGGAAATATCCACAGCGATTCTTGGAAATGAGTATCGAGAAGCTTTTCATTTAATCCTTATTTTTAATATCGTTTGGTTGTGCGTCATTGTATTTTCGCGCGACCAATCTTTTTATACTTCCGACCATTTCCCCGAAAAAGTCCGCAGCCTGCTCATCAATACGTTTATATTCGTCGGTGTCATCTCGACGATTGCTATTGTCTTCAAAATCGAGTATTTCAACCGTACTTCCTTTCTACTGCCCATCTTCCTATTCGCTGTAGTCAACATTTTCATTTTGAGCCTGCTGATGGAATGGTTCAAAAGACGAAATGCCGATAGCTTTTTGTCTCGCGTTCTAGTCATTGGCGGGGGTGATCGCCTGGACCAGGTAATGGATTTTGCCGATCGGCTCGGGCATTCCGGTTACAGATGCGTAGGTTTTTTAGATCAGCCAAAACCTTCCTACAAAAAGCAGGAATTGGCCTACTTGGGAGAGATTCAACAACTGGCAGAAGTGCTGAATACTGAAAACATAGATGAACTTTTCATAACGGCCTCTTCGTTGAAGGGCGGCGAGCTGAAAAAGATTACGAAAACGGCTGATTTCTACGGCGTGCGGGTCAATCTGATTCCGAAGACCTTGTTTTTTACCAATGCCAACTTTAAATCATACAGCCTGGATGGTCTGCCGTTTTTCAAATACCGGCAATCGCCTCTGGATCAGATGAACAACTACCTGTTCAAAAAGGCATTTGACATTGTCTTCGCCTCGATCGTACTCCTCCTCTTTGCACCTGTACTTTTACTGATAGCCCTACTGATTCGACTGGATGGCAAGGGTCCCATTTTCTACACGCCATTGCGCAAAGGGGAAGGAGGCCGCATTTTCAAATGCTATAAATTCCGGACCATGTCGGTTTGTGACGACCCGGTGAATGGAACGCGTTCCACGGTTAAAAACGATCCGCGAATTACGAAGATCGGCAAGTACCTGCGCAAACTCGATCTCGACGAATTTCCACAGTTTTTCAATGTTTTGAAAGGAGATATGAGTGTCGTCGGACCGAGGCCACATCGGGTTCATTTGGAGAAGGACTTCCGAAAAATAGTCAATGATTATATGGTTCGCCATTATGTCAAGCCAGGCATTACAGGCTGGGCGCAAGTTAATGGCTGGCGCGGCCCGACACAAACCGTCTCACAAAAAAAGAAGCGCATCGAACACGACCTATGGTATATAGAGAATTGGAATTTCTTACTTGATCTGGACATTGTTCTGCGAACAGTTTTCAGTAAAAAGACCCGTCGAAATGCTTTTTAGAAGATGCCTTATATGCCACACCATCGGGATATGGTTGATAGCAGCCTGCGCTGCCGGATGCCAGACAAAGTCTGAGCCAGACTGCCCAGTTTTCCTGGGTTGTGAGGTATCAGTGGATTCATCGGCTGTAAGAAGTTGGGAGTGGCAAGACATTCACATCCCAGCTTATCAATGGCCTGCCGGAACTGCTTTTGGCAATGGCCTTTTTGTGGATGTTGCCTTTGATCCCGAGGGTGTTGCCATCGAGGGCGAGCGACTCCGTTTTCGCATCAACCCCAAGACACCACGGCCTACAGCAGATGCGCACAGTCCGCACAACTACCGAAGTGAAATCCACACCGCCCCCTGGAACATCGAGCATCCAATTGGGACGGAGCAATGGATCGGTTGGCAGTATACACTTGGACAAAACTATGTCAGGGACGTCACTTCACCGATTACCATTTTTCAAAACCACCCTGGTATCCGGGGGCTGTCTCCACAAATTGAGCTGGAATTGGCAGGATTCAACGATCCGCCCCCCGCTGCCGGCGGAGAAATACAGGTGGTCAATGCCGCTAATGACGACCGCCAGTTGCTCTCGCTCAAGCCCGAGGCAGGTTCCATTCTTAACATCGTTTTACATGTTGTGTATGGTCGTGGACAAGAAGGATTACTACAGGTTTGGATCAACGACCAACTGTACTACAACAAGAAAGGAAATACCGTATATGCCGATCACCTATTTGGTGGCAACAACAAGTGGGGCATCTACCACCATACCTTCAACAATGCCCCGGAGGAGGTCCAGCAATCCCTGAGTGCCGGAGCTGGTATTTTCGATTTGTACATGGGACCATTGAAAATGCTGACGCGTGCTCCCAGTCATCCCGAGTACAAAACCAATGCGTATCACTTTGTAGACCCAAACCGTTGATCCATGATTTACCATCCGACATCTTTGGCTGACGCGTTTGTCATTGAACCAGAACCTTTCAAGGATCATAGGGGATTGTTTGCCCGGACTTTTTGCAAGAAAGATTTTGATGCCATTGGCCACAAAAAGGAATTCGTGCAGTTCAATCATTCGCTCAATTTACAAAAGGGAACCCTGCGGGGCATGCACTATCAGATGCCTCCTCATGGCGAAATTAAGTTGATCCGCTGTGTTCGCGGCAGCGTGTGGGACGTCATTGTTGATGTGCGAAGAAATTCACCAACTTTCCTGCAACATTTTGGCGTAGAATTATCGGAATCAAATTTGTTAATGATATACATACCGGAGGGATTTGCCCACGGTTTTCAAACTCTCGAAGACGATACGGCGCTGATTTACCATCATACAGCCTATTACACCCCTACAGTAGAACGAGGGCTTCGCTACGACGATGCTCGCCTGGCCATTTCCTGGCCGCTCCCTCCTGTTGCGATGAGCGACAAAGACAAGCAATACCCCCTATTAAATCAAGATTACATGGGTCTGGCATAAGTATTTGATACAGGCCGAAAACGGAAAATAATGGCTACAAATAAATTGGTAACAAAAGAAAATGGCAGTGCCTGTCGCTCCTGTGGCAAAGCGCTTAAATACAGCATGGTCGACCTCGGGATGTCTCCACTTTGCCAAAAGCACGTTCGACCAGAGACAAAAAATGAAATGGAGCGATTTTATCCGCTGCATGCCTATGTTTGCCACCATTGCTGGTTGGTGCAACTGGAAGCCTTCACCAGTCCCGACGATATATTTTCAGAAGAATACGGTTACTTCTCTTCCTATTCTGAAAGCTGGTTGAAGCATTGCAAACGGTACACAGATAAGATGGTCGAGCGCTTCGGTTTGAGCAGTACTGATTTGGTGGCAGAGATCGCCAGCAATGATGGCTATTTGTTGCAGTGGTTTGTAGAAAAAGGCATTCCAGTATTGGGCATTGAGCCTACAGCTAATACAGCCAAAGCGGCCATCAACAAAGGCGTTCGAACGGAGATTTTATTTTTTGGTACGCAGACAGCCCGCCAATTAGTCGATCGATATGGCAAGGCAAAACTACTGGCAGGCAACAATGTTTTAGCGCATGTACCAGACCTCAACGACTTTGTGGCTGGCATCAAAATATTGCTGGACGAAAAGGGGATTCTAACCATGGAATTCCCACACTTACAACAATTGATCGAGAACAATCAATTCGATACGATATACCACGAACACTTTTCTTACTTTTCTTTTTCTGCCGTACAACGCATTTTCGCCAAGCACGGCATCACCCTTTTCGATGTGGACGAATTGCCAACACATGGTGGATCAATCCGCATTTACGGGCGCCATAGCGAAGACGAATCACAGCCGATTCATTCGAATGTTCATACACTGCTACAGCGCGAAAAAGACCTGGGTATGGAACGCTTGGAATACTATGCAGATTTCCAGGAAAAAGTAAAAGATACCAAGCGAAAATTATTGCAATTTCTGATCGAGGCCAAAGCAGCTGGTAAAACTGTCGTTGGTTATGGCGCGCCCGGCAAAGGCAATACCCTACTCAATTATTGTGGCATTCGTACAGACTTCTTAGACTATACCGTAGATCGCAGCCCCCATAAGCAAGGAAACTTCCTCCCCGGTACACATATTCCAATTTACAGTCCGGATAAAATTCGGGAAACCCGTCCGGACTATGTATTGATACTGCCTTGGAATCTCAAAGAAGAGATCACTAAACAAATGTCGTTCATCTCCGATTGGGGTGGACAATTTGTCGTACCCATTCCAGAAGTTGAGATACTACAAATCAATCAACAGCAAACGCAAAACTAAAAATAGCACTTATGAAAGTTGTACTTTTTTGTGGAGGTTTAGGCACACGCCTGCGGGATTATTCAGAGACCATCCCCAAGCCGATGGTCAAAATCGGTTATCGGCCGATCCTATGGAACATTATGAAATTTTACGCCCATCATGGCCACAAAGATTTCATTTTGGCATTGGGCTACAAAGCCGACAAGATCAAAGATTACTTTGTCAACTACGACGAAAAAATTTCCAACGACTTTGTTTACACCTTGGGAGGCAATCGCATCGAATTGCTCAACTCGGACATCGATGATTGGAAGATCACTTTTGTAGATACCGGGATCAACTCCAATGTCGGAATGCGCCTAATGCGTCTCAAAGAACATTTGAAGGGAGAAGAAATGTTTTTGGCCAACTATGCAGATGCCGTATCGGACTTGGACCTTCCGGCGATGATCGAGCACTTTAAGTCTCAACCAAAGATGGTCGGCAGCCTGATGACTTACCGACCTACCGGCAGCTTTCACATGGTCAATGCCGAAACGGATGGCTTGGTCAAATCCATCCAGCCAATTTCATCTGCCAATCTACTGCTCAACTGCGGTTACTTCATCTTCAAGCAGGAGATTTTCGATTATATGAAGTATGGCGAAGACATCGTAGATGGTCCCATGGCTCGTCTGGTTAAAGAAAAAAAATTGACCAACTTCCACCATACCAGCTTCTGGCAGTGCATGGATACTTTCAAGGATAAAATGCTTTTGGACGAAATGCAGGCCAAAGGAAATACGCCTTGGGAAGTGTGGAACCGGGATGAAGCCAAACCTTATTTACGCAAAGCCGTATGATGCCATTCGAATTCAGGGCTGCAGAGAAAGGCGGCCTGAACATATTGTGCTTAGGAGCGCACAGCGACGATATTGAAATCGGTTGCGGCGCCACGCTTCTAAAGTTGATTGCAGCAGGTATGGTTCGCTCCATCCAATGGGTCGTCTTCACCTCCGGAGGAACGCGACGTACAGAGGCACAAAACAGTGCAGATGCCTACCTGGCTGATCTGAATCAAAAGGAAATCATTCTGCTCGACTACAAAGATGCCTTTCTACCATTTTCGGCTTTGGACATCAAGGCATTTTTTAACGAAAAGCTCAAACCTTTCCAGCCCGACCTTGTCTTGACACACTATCGAGACGACCGGCATCAGGATCATCGGCTGATCTCTGACCTCAGTTGGAATACCTTTCGCGACCATTGCATCTTGGAATATGAGATTCCTAAGTACGACGGCGATCTGGGCATTCCAAATTGCTTTTGCAAAGTCGATGAAGACATTGCCCAAAAGAAAGTCAATCTCTTGATGACACATTTTGCAACCCAGGCAGGCAAGCACTGGTTCGACCCGGAAACCTTCTTGGGACTGATGCGCCTTCGAGGCTTAGAGTCAGGCGGCAACAGCCGATATGCCGAAGCTTTTTATGCTCGGAAAATGGTTTTTTAAAAGACAGAACATATGAAAAAAAGATCTTTTGACCGCTCGCTGTCCTTGCAGCCACGCTTTCACCGAGCCATCCCCGGCGGTGCGCATACCTATGCCAAAGGAGACGATCAGTTTCCGGAATTCTGTCCACCCTACATGCTTCGTGGCAAAGGTTGCCGCGTTTGGGACGTCGACGACAATGAATACATCGAGTATGGCAATGGCTTGCGGGCCGTCAGTCTGGGACATGCCTACGACCCAGTGATTGAAGCGGCCTATCAGCAAATGAAATTGGGTAATAACTTCTCTCGCCCAGCAACTTTGGAAATGGAATTGGCAGAAGCCTTTTTGGCTCGTGTTCCTGGCGCTGAGATGGTCAAGTTTGCAAAAAACGGATCGGACACAACGACTGCTGCTATCAAACTGGCGCGAGCAGTGAGTGGGCGGACTAAGATTGCGATGTGTGGCGACCATCCCTTTTTCTCGGTAGATGATTGGTTCATCGGAGCGACGGCCATCAACCGAGGGATTCCACAATCACAGGTACAAGAGACGCTCAAATTTCGCTTCAACGACCTGCAAAGCGCCCAACAGTTATTTGATCAGTACCCGGGTGAAATTGCCTGTTGCATCTTGGAACCAGAAAAGTACGATGCCGTTGATCCAGCCTTTTTAAAAGGACTTCAGACCTTATGCCACCAAAAGGGTGCCTTGTTCATTTTGGACGAAATGATTACGGGCTACCGCTGGCATGTCGGCGGCATGCAAACCAAGTTGGGCATTACACCCGATCTATCAACTTTCGGCAAGGCTATGGGTAATGGATTCTCCATTGCTGCACTGGCCGGCAAAAGAGAATATATGGAACTGGGCGGACTCTACCACCATGAAGAGCGCGTCTTTTTGCTATCGACAACACACGGCGCAGAGCTGCCTGCGATGGCGGCTGCCAAAGCCGTTTTGGAAGAATACGACCGGGAGCAGGTCATCGATTATTTGGCTTATCAGGGCGAGCGACTCCGCAAGGGAATGCTTCAGATCATCGAAGCACATCGGCTCAAGAGATTCATGGGAGTACACGGTCATCCGTCCTGCCTGGTTTTTTCAACCCGAGACGAAAACAAAAAACCTTCTCAAGCCTTTCGGACCCTATTCATGCAGGAGATCATTCAAAGAGGCATGATTGCCCCAAACCTCGTATTGAGCTTTTCACATCGCGATGCCGATATCGATCAAACATTGGAAATTGTAGAAGAAGCTGCCGTCGTTTATCGCAAGGCATTGGACGAAGGTGTCGACAAATATTTAGCTGGGCGCTCTGTTGCACCCGTATACCGAAAGCTCAATTTTCCGGCAGACCGCATCAGCGGCAAGGCAGTTGTGAAACCCAATCCGACCAATGAACGCCAAAGGGGCCAACAGTCTAGCTAGGGCAAATTTTAATTACTATTAAATCCATCCCATGAACATTTTAAAAGAAACCTATAACAACAAGAAGATATTTGTAACTGGCCATACTGGATTCAAAGGTGCTTGGCTGGTGCGTTGGCTACATCAAATTGGCGCTACTGTCAAAGGCTATGCATTGCCTGCAGAACCCAGTAGCTTATTTTACAAAATGAAGGGTGAATATTTCTGCGAGTCCGTCCATGGAGACATTCGCGATGCGGCCAAGCTCAAGAAGGAGCTGCACGATTTTGAACCTGACTTTGTATTCCACCTGGCTGCCCAATCGCTGGTACGCGAATCTTACCGCGATCCGCTATATACTTATGCTGCCAATACCTTGGGGACTGCCCATCTGCTCGATGCCCTACGAGGCTTGCAAAAAAAATGTACTGTCGTCGTTATTACGACCGATAAGGTTTATGAAAACCTGGAACGACGAGCGCCTTACAAGGAAACCGACCGGCTGGGGGGCTACGATCCGTACAGTGCAAGCAAGGCTTGTACGGAGATCATTACCCAGTCTTACCAGCGGGCCTTTTTTCATGCCGATCATTATGAGGAGCACGAAGTTGCGATTGCTACCGCCAGAGCCGGCAATGTCATTGGTGGCGGCGACTGGGCAGTCGACCGGCTGATTCCCGATATTGTTCGCGGACTGGAAAAACGAGAAACCATTGTCCTGCGCTGTCCGATGGCGGTCCGTCCCTGGCAGCACGTACTGGAACCACTTTATGGCTACCTGCTATTGGGTCGTGCTTTAGAGCGCCATCCTTTTGATTTTGCAGAGGGTTGGAACTTCGGCCCGGAGATCAGCGACAACTTAACTGTAGAGGAAGTGGTCCAACGCTCGCTAGACGTTTGGGGCAGTGGCCGATACGAAGTTCAAGCGACCGATGATCACTTTCACGAAGCCAATTTGCTACGCCTCGACATCGAGAAGGTCAAAACGCGCTTGCACTGGCGGCCTGTTTTTTCCGCCGATGTGGCGATCGAAAAAACGATTGCCTGGTATAGGGATTATCTGAATGAACGGATGCCTGCAGGAGATTTGGTGTTGCGAGATATTGAGGAATATGAGGAAAAAGAACGAGGGGATGGTGGAGCGGTGAGCGGTGAGCGGTGAGCGGTGAGCGGTGAGCGGTGAGCGGTGAGCGGTGAGCGGTGAGCGGTGAGCGGTGAGCGGTGAG
>JBCCSZ010000314.1:0-9162 GCA_039199225.1 Bacteroidota bacterium | reverse complement strand
TGGCAAATTCATCCACATCCTCGACCCGGAAGGCAATAAGATCGAACTGTGGGAACCCATCGATGGTTTCTTTTCAGATTCGGGGATCAAGACCACCAAGTAGTTCTTCGCTACAGCTCGATCCACTCACCATCTGCAGGAATGAATGACTTTTGCATCAAGCCTGCAGCCACTAATTTTTTTCTCAGTGCTTGTCTGGTGGTCGGACAGTGGTTGACAGCTTCCAGGTGGTTTAGGATAACTTTGCCCGGGGCATTTTTCACAAATTGTAAAACATCTTCCACTGTCATCAGCAAGGGCTTAAAAATGTCGAATTGGGCAGAACCAGCTGCTGCTACGCTGATGGCAGGTTTGTATTCTTTCAGCACTTTGTCGACGGCATCCGTATAAATGGTATCAGAACTCAAGTAGATGCTTGGTTGCTCGGGTAGCTCGATGTAGAAACCCATGACATTGCCCGCGAGCTTTGCGACAAAGCCGTAGCCGTGCCTCGCCGGAATGCCTTCTATTTTGCCACCTAAAAAATTATCTCTTTTCCAGTAATCCACTGTTTGCACGACGTTCAATCCTGCTTTTTTAAATGCCTTTTGATCTAGTATGCTACAAATAACTGGAATTTTTTGCTGGATTAAATACTTCTTGGCTTCCCAATCCAGGTGGTCCGGATGCTGGTGGGTGATGAGGCAATGCGTAATTTTCTCTAGAACATTCCGGCAGCTATCTGGAAGGGGAACAGTCGGGTTTTTCTTAGGCTTGAATCGGAAAAAAGTAAATGGGGGCATAGTGCCGGTATGGCCGATCATCGGATCAACCAACAGCACCTTGTCATTTGCTTCCAAGACCATTGTCGCATTTCTACAATGTTGAATTTTCATGGATGGACCAATGTTTTGTCAAATAAATGTAAAGTAAACCAGCTTCTTTGTCACTTTCATTGATCCAAATCAAGAAAGCCTCTTCCTGATTCTGCTCAGCGTTTCAGGGGTGATGCCCAGGTAGGAGGCAATGTGGTATTGAGGAATTTCTTGTAGCCAATGCGGTTTGTAAATGCGCAGCTCGCGGTACAACTCTTCGGCCTCCTTGGTCATTCTATTGTATTCAAAGGCTTCCTTGTGTTTAAGAATATTTTGAAAAGTCTGATCGATAAATGATTTTCCACAACTGTATTTTGCCAACAGCTTGGAAAAGCTTTCCTTTCCGAGTTCCAGGATTTGAATGGTCGATAGCGTTTCTTGGTTCTTACGAGTCTTTGAGCCTTGAATAAAGGATGAAAAGTCTGTTATGAACTGTGGCCTTGTGTAAAAGTTGATATTGATTTCCTTTCGATCGGTTCTGTAAAATTCTCTTACGACGCCCTTGTTGATAAACCGAAGGCAGTTTTCGGCTTCATCTTCTTGTAGCAAAAGGATATTTTTGGGATACGCTTTGACTTTGAAAGACGCAATCAATTCTTCGATACCTTCTTTATTCAGAGGGAAATCCGTTTCAAAAAATTGGGCTATCTGTTCTTTGTCTTTCATCTGTGATACCCTGCAACCACCTCCATCAGCATAGAACAGCCTATTGAAATATCTTTCCAAAAAACTGCTGCATCTCTTGCCAGGACGCTTCATCCGCCTTTTGATCATAGGCGAGTGGTAGACCAAACTTTTGACCATTTTCGTCTGCATCCGGATTGGTAAATGAGTGGACAGCCCCTTCGTAAGACTCGAATTGCATATCTACTTTTGCGTCGGCCATTAGTTTTTTGAACTGGTCGATGGTACTGGCTTGGATGAATTGATCGGCAGCACCGTGGCAAACCAACATCTTGGCTTTGACTTGCGCTCCATCCAATTCCGCTGGCGTAGGAAGGCTGCCGTGAAAGCTTACAACACCATCCACATCAACACCTTGCATGGCCATGTTCAATACCAAGCCACCGCCAAAGCAGTAGCCAATTGCTGCAATCTTTTCCGGGTCGGTATCCGGATGCTGGCGGAGGGTTTCCATGGCTTGGCTAAAGCGGGCCTTGGCCACATCCATGTTGCTCATCACCATTTTGGCAAACTTTCCTGCATCATCGGGATGTTCGGCCTTTTTTCCATCTCCATACATATCAACAGCCAATGCCACATAGCCCAATTCTGCCAACATCTCAGCGCGCTTACGAGCATAATCGTTATGCCCCCACCATTCGTGTACAACCAATATACCAGGACGCTTCCCGCTCTTAGACGGATCACTGGCAATGTAGCCTTTCATAATCGTTGTATCCGTTTGGTAGGAAACTTCTTTGCCTAGTGTCGCCTTTGTCGGCTCGGTCGTTTCTGTGTTCTCTTCCACTTCATTTTCTTTTGATTGTTCTGAAGAAGGGGTTTCACTGTTGCAAGCCAATAAGCAGAATGTGAGGCTGAAAAGAAGGAGGTAATTGCGCATGTCAAAAGGTTTTAGTGGAAAGTTAGCAAAAGCAATGGCGCCATTGTAAGAGCTGGATATTCAGCTATGATAAAGGCAACCAGGCGCATAAATTTAGAGAATAGTTTACATATTATAAAACAATTTCTAACTTTGCACTCGATTTTCAAATATTCGAAAAGAATAATATAAAAACTGTTAGAATGCCTTATCTATTTACCTCTGAGTCTGTTTCTGAAGGCCATCCTGATAAAGTAGCCGATCAGATTTCCGACGCCATATTGGATGCTTTTCTTTCCCAGGACCCCAACTCCAAAGTGGCCTGCGAAACCCTGGTGACTACGGGCCTGGCCGTCGTTTCAGGAGAGGTACGCTCCAAAGCATATGTCGATGTGCAGAAAGCCGTTCGGGAAACCATCAAGAAGATTGGTTACACCCGTTCCGAATACCAATTCGATGCCGATTCCTGTGGCGTAATCTCTGCCATTCACGAGCAGTCTCCCGATATTGCCCAGGGCGTGGATGTCGGTAAAAAAGTAGAAGAACAAGGGGCAGGTGACCAAGGGATGATGTTTGGATATGCCACCAACGAAACCGATAATTACATGCCGCTTGCCTTGAGCCTCTCTCACATTATTCTGGAAGAGTTGGCCGCCCTGCGCAGAGAAGGTAAGAAGATGAAGTATTTGCGTCCGGATTCCAAGTCGCAGGTAACCATCGAGTATTCGGATGATCACCGTCCGGCTCGGATCGATACCATTGTCGTTTCCACACAGCATGATGACTTTGCAGCGGAGGCGGAGATGCTCGAAAAGATCAAAGTGGACATCGAGAAGATTCTCATTCCTCGCGTCAAAAAAAGAGTACCGGCCCACATCCGCAAATTGTTCAATGGCAAATACCGCTTGCTGGTCAATCCTACCGGGAAGTTTGTCATCGGAGGACCGCATGGCGATACGGGCCTGACAGGTCGGAAGATCATCGTTGACACTTATGGTGGTAAAGGCGCCCACGGTGGTGGTGCTTTCTCTGGTAAAGACAGCTCCAAAGTGGACCGCTCTGCTGCTTATGCTACCCGGCACATGGCCAAGAATGTGGTGGCGGCTGGTTTGGCTGATCAATGCTTGGTGCAAGTGGCTTACGCCATCGGTGTGGCTGAGCCTGTTGGTCTGTACATTGATACATACGGCACTTCCAAATTGGAAATGAGTGATGGCGAGATGGCTGAGAAGTTGATGGGCCTATTCGATATGCGCCCGGCTGCAATCGTTAAGCGTTTTGGCTTGAAGAATCCGATTTTCTCTGAGACTGCTGCCTATGGTCACATGGGACGCGAGCCTGGTAAGAAGAAAATCAAGATTGGTGTCAATGGTAAGGGAAGAATGAAGTCTGTAGAAACTTTTACCTGGGAAAAATTGGATATGGTCAACAAAATCAAACGTGCTTTCAAGATTAAGTAAATCTTGCAATCGATCGCTACGACTGAAATAAAAAAGCCCATCTCTGACGTTTCGGAGATGGGCTTTCTACTTTCTTGTAATTACTATCTATTTCAAAAAACTACCTGTGTTTCGAATGAGTTTTAGTTGCCTGTGGCATTAAAATCCAAATCCCCTGCTTTGACGCCCGTAAAATTCATGGAGGCATCCGAACGCAGATTTTCCAATACGGGATTGGCCAAAGGAAACAAAGAAAAGTCGTTGGCCGCCCGTCCAACTGTTGCGTTGTCTGGAATAAAACGCCAGTTGCCGACGATGCCCGGTAAGCCGTCGCTCTCCCGGCGAATCAAGCGTACCAAGTCCACCAAATCAAAGCTGCTGATGGTGCTATTGCCATTCAAATCGGCTGAGTAGGCTTGCCAATAAGTCAGCGAATCCATCTGTAAAACCAATCGACTCAACTGAGTGGCATCCCGATCGTCTAGCCCCTCATAGGGCGAGTCGTCGTCCTTGATTAAGCTGATGTCGTAGGTCTGTCCGTAGGGAAGGTCTTCAACCCTGTAAAAGCCAAGGGCATCTGTGGTCGCTGTTCGCACAATGCTCGAACTTCTGGAAGTAAGTGTAACAACCACCTGGTTGAGGCCCGCTCCCCGGAGTGTGGTGACATAGCCTGAAAGACTACCCGGGGAGTTGCAGTCGCTTTGGGCTTGCAGTTGGCAACAAACACCCAGCGAAAAAGCCAGTAAAAGGCACAATCTTAATGAAGAGGACCAAAGGCTGTTGGAATAAAAAATAGATTTCATGGCATTAAATTTTTTAGTGGATGATGATAAAACGGTGAACACTCCAACCTTCCATCGTTAAAGCTTTAAGGAAATAAGTGCCTTGGGGAAATTGCTTGAGGTTGAGATCGGTTCTATCGCCAGAGAGCTGCCGCTCCATCAACAATTGTCCGTTGCTGTTGAGTAGCTGTAGTTGTTTCAAGGAATGTCTATCGGATCGTATGGACAGCCGTTGCTTGGCTGGGTTGGGAAAGATGGAGATACCGCTAGAATGGTGCAATACATCCTCGGTGCTGGTCAGTGGATTGTTGATCGTAACGGCGGTTTCAAGAGCTTCTACCATCATTTCATTTTGTTGAAAGTCAATCATGCGCACGTTTGTGATCTGGAAAGTGAGTGGTTCACCTCGCTCGCCCCGATTGTGAATCGTACCACCATTTCCAATGACAAAGATGTCGTCCTCAATAGTGATGAACAGCTCGGCCAGCGTACCAAATCCCGTCATGTTTTGGCCGTCGATCCGTGTAACAGCAATGTCTATTTGACCATTGTCGTGAAAGTCTTTTTGGATACTAATCATATCCGATTGGATAGCGCCTAACCAGGAGTTGGTAAAGGACAGTCGGGCGGAGCCTGGAACGACTTTGTCTGCATCGTAGGTGAGGCTAAAAGCAACCCCATAGACATTTTCGGCCGGAAAATCTGTTTCGCCCAACACGACGGGCAGGCTCAAAACAGCATTTGGGAAAACAGTGTCCGGGGTGACATAAAAAGGCGGACTGTCTTCCCGATCGCTGATGATGGGGTCGGCGATCGCCATATGAACCTGCCCCCAGTTTTGTGGGATGGCTGTTGTATCACCAAAGCCAATCAGGCCGTCGCCATCGGTATCTATGTGTTTGTAGTTGACCATGGTAAGCGGGGTGCTTTGTGGCCAGTCCACAGCTGGCTGGGGTCCCCAGGCGAAGGAGGCATTGGCGCGCATCGGACCGCTTTGACCAAAGCCAATCCCGATGTTGAGCAGGTCAAAGTTATTGACCACCTTGTTGGTGTCTGTATCACCGGGCCAAACACAGTCGTTGGCTGTCAGCCGAACCGTCCGACGATCCTCACAGCCATCGGCAAACACAACGCGAACTTCCACCAACTCGTCTTGTTGAATTCTGGCGACCGGATTGGGGCAGTCGGTGCAAGAAAGAATTTCAGCTGGTGTCCAGTTGTAGATGGAAGCTGCCGGTGCGTCGACGGCCAGTTGCAAAGCTACCCCTGTACAAATCGTTGTATCGGCATTGATGCGCAAAATCTGGCTGCCGCTACCAACAGTGTAGCTGTCCGTCAGAAAGCAACCCATGGCGTCTGTGATCGTCACGGAGTAGGGACTTGCAGCGGCATTCAAGTTACTGATCTGTGGCGTCGTAGCTCCGTTGCTCCATATATACGATAGAGGCTGGCTGCCTCCGGAGACACATAAGTCGATGGAACCATCGTTGCCGACAGAAGTTTCACAGCGGACCTGAGCCTCCTCTATCAATAGTTCGGGCGCACTGCGGATTTCAAAGGACTCAACCGTTTGACAAAAGTTGACATCTGTGACGGTGACGGTGTACAAGCCGCTGAGGAGTTGTGAGATGCTGCTGTCCCTCGAAGCATTGTTCCACTCATATTGGTAGGGGCCGCCTTGGCCGCCAATTGCTTTTATAGAGATGCTACCATTGGCGTCGGTAAAGCAGGCATTGTGGTTGATATTGACCGGCACGATCTGAGGGCCACTGATGCCGTTCAAGACGATGGACAGTCGGGAGTTGACAGTACATTGTTCATCGTAGATCAGCTCGTAAATGCCCGGAGCCAGGTTGGTTTGATTCTGTGTCGTACTTTGCGTGCCATCCGGGAAGGTCCACAAGTAGGTGTAAGGCCCCGGGCCACCTGGCAAAAAGTCGATACTGCCGTCATTCAGCTGACCACAGCTGGGCTCTGTCAAGCAAAGCTCTGCAACGTTGGATAAGGTACAGAGTGGGACATTGTATATTAGGCCATTCAAAAGGCCAAAACTCTTTTCGGTGGTATTTTCATCCAAGACGGAAAATGCGCCGGGGTCGGTGTCGAAGCTGACTTCTGTTCCCAAGCCCGGATCGCCCAATACCCGAAAGCGTATCTGAAAAAAGTAGGGGATAATGGCTAGGTCGAGCCCAGGGTCTGATGTGATGCTAAAATAAATGGCGCCTCCTGTCGTATCTATCTGATAGATGTCTGTTTCCACCTGGGCGGAAGGATTCCCCAAAGTATCGACAAATTCCAATGCTTGTGGGTCCCAGTTGATGCGCAATCTCAGGCGGCTGATGTTGCTGTAGTTGAGCGCGCCGATGCGAACCCAAGTCAGGTCGCCATCCATAGCTTCTGAGAAGCTCGATGCGGTGAACAATGGACTACAGTTATCGTTTGTTCGGACCTCATTGGCATCCAGCTGCCAGCCCAGTAGGAGCGGTAGGACGACCAGTAAGTGTAACATTTTTCGTTTCATGGTTTATAATTTTTGTACCCAGAGAACTCATTTGCTACAAAGCTAAGCCTCCCAAGGGGGTGAAAAAAGTACTTTTTTAGGAAATTATAGAAGATAAAGGAGTTGAAAAATTGAATAATTTACTAATAATCAGCAAATTAAGACTCTTTAAAGTAGAATATTTTCTATGAAGCAGAGTCGCTTATTACAATATTTAGAGAAATTCTCTGCCCGAGAACGAAAGCGTTTCCATGCCTATGTCGTTTCTCCCTTTTTCAATAAGAATCAGAAAGTCCAACAATTGTGCGAGATTTTGCTGCAGCAAGCCCCCACTTGGTCGGAAGCCCGCCTGGATCGCCAGCGCTTGTATGCAGCCATCTATCCCGGAGAAAGCTTTCATGCAGGAAGGTTTAACAATCTGGTTTCGGACCTACTGCATTTGTTGTACGACTTTATGGCCCAATGTGAGTATCAATCCCATAAGCAGGTACAAAAACACTTGCTTTTGGAACGCCTGCTGACCTCGGAATGGCCCAAAGACATCGAGCGCATTGCGCGTAGCCACCACCAATTACAGCAGCAAGAGCACCATCGGCACATCGACTATTATATGGATGAATACCAGCTGTATGAAAAGCTCGACCGACATTTTTTCTCCAAAGGCATTCGGGCCTATGATGAAAACTTGCAGCTCAAAAACGATATGCTGGACCGTTATTATCTAATCAGCAAATTTCGGATTGCCTGCGATATGGCTAGCCGCAACATTGTCATTGGCTCTGCTTATGATTGTCGAATGCTCGATGAATTGCTGCGGCATTATGAATTGGAGAAGGATCAGTGGTCTGGTCTGGCTGTTCTGGAAATCTATTATCAAATCTTGCAAATGTTGACGCTGGAAGAGGGGGAGTCGGCCTACCGGCAAGCCAAGGTATTGATTACCCAAAGCCACCACCTGTTTCCGCAGGAGGACCTTCGGGAGGCATACATTTTCATCCTCAACTATTGCATCCGGCAAATCAACATCGGCAATAGCCGCTTTTTCAAGGAAATTTTAGACCTCTACAAAGCCATGTTGCAAAGCAAGGTCGTCTTCAAAAATGGCTACATGCCCCAGTGGACTTTCAAAAATATTTCTACAGCCGGTATCCGCCTTAAGGAATTTGAATGGACAGAGCAATTCATCCTGAAATACGAACAACAATTACTGCCCGAGGAGCGGCAAAATGCCATTGCCTACAACTTGGCTGCGCTTTACTATGCTCAAAAAGAATATGCCAAGGCTTTGAGCCAGTTGCACGATGTTGAGTTTGTACATGCCTCCTATCATCTCGGAGCCAAGATCATTCAGTTGAAAAGCTATTACGAACTGGATGAAGAGGAAGCTTTCTTTGCATTGATTGAAGCCTCGAAAAAGTATGTGGGGCGCAATCGGCAATTGTCAGATTATGGTAAAAATGCCAACCTGAATTTCCTGCGAATCATCCGTCGATTGTTCTTGCTCAAGAGCAGTCGCAGTCGGCTGAAATCGGCCGATTACAAGAAGAAGGCCCGCTTACTAGCTGAGCGACTAGACGCTCTACACCCTTTAGCCAATAAGGATTGGTTGGAAGAGGCTTTTGGGCAGATTCAATGAGGTCCAAAAGTACTTTGTGTGATTTTGTAGAAGATTGGTCAAATCAAAAGAGCTGTTTTGAAAACATTCTTGTCTGCGATGTCGTATCTTCGTATCATATGATTAACCTTTCTTTGTTTTACGTGTTCTAATTTTAAGGAATAACCTCTGTGAAAACGCATTGTTCCAAACGATGACGTCAGAGAGTCGAAACAGGACAATCAAAAGACCCAGAAGCGTACGTAGACCGTAACATTTGTATCGACAGCGGTATGCTAATGAATCCTTTTGTAATCAAGGCCCTCCAATTGAGCCTGGCCAAGCTTACCAAGGGCTCTAAGCAACGAACAGTCGCTTGAAAAGATCAGCACAGGATTAGTTGGTTTAAATTTTCGAACTGCGTACATTTGTTAACACAAGTATTTTCAT
>JBCCSZ010000313.1:0-9172 GCA_039199225.1 Bacteroidota bacterium | reverse complement strand
GGTGGTGGCAAAGAAAAGGTCGACCTGCCAATTACCTTCGAAGATACTGCAACAGTAGATTATGCATTGGTAGACTTTGGTGGCAATGCCTCCTCCATCGTTGTTGACCCAACCGATCCGGACAATCTCGTTGGACAAGCCATCAAAACCGATATGTCAGAATTGTGGGCCGGTACAACCATGGGGGACAATGGATTGGCTTCAGTCATTCCTTTCCAGGACGGAGAAACTAAGATGAGCGTTCGCGTATGGTCACCAGATGCAGGCATCCCTGTGAGAGTAAAAGTGGAGGATGCGACAAATGCGGCCATCAGTGTAGAGACCGAAGCAATGACAACCACTGCCGCAGCTTGGGAAACCCTTGAATTCGATTTCAACAATCAGGCTGATGGAACAGCTGCCATTAATTTTAACAATACCTACGATAAGATTTCCATCTTCTTCAACTTTGGTACAACGGGTGCAGAAGCTGGTGAAAAGACTTACTACTGGGACGACACCAAATTCATCGGTGGTGGCGGTGGTGGTAGCAGCAAAGATCAAATCGATCTGCCAATTACTTTTGAAGACACCGCAACAGTAGATTACAACTTGGTAGACTTTGGCGGCAATGCCTCCTCTATCATTGTCGATCCAACCGATCCGGACAACCTCGTTGGACAAGCCATCAAAACCGATATGTCAGAATTGTGGGCCGGTACAACCATGGGTGACGACGGACTGCTCAAAGCCATTCCTTTTGCTGCAGGAGCTACAAAGATGAGTGTTCGCGTATGGTCACCAGATGCAGGTATCCCTATCAGAATAAAAGTGGAAGATGCCACAAACGCTGCTATTAGTGTCGAAACAGAAACATCGACAACGGTAGCGATGGCTTGGGAAACCATCGAGCTGGACTTTGCCAACCAAGCAGACGGAACCGCTGCTATTGACTTTGCCAATACCTACGATAAGATTTCCATCTTCTTCAACTTCGGTACAACCGGCGCAGAGGCTGGCGAGAAAACGTACTATTGGGACGATGTCGAGTTCATCGGAAGCGGAAAGGCTCAAGTCGACCTGCCCATCACCTTTGAAGATACCGCAACGGTCGATTACGCCCTGATAGACTTTGGTGGCAATGCCTCTTCCATCGTGGTCGATCCTACTGACTCAGACAATCTCGTTGGACAAACCATTAAGACCGATGTGTCAGAATTGTGGGCCGGTACAACCATGGGTATCAATGGTTTGGCCTCAGCTATTCCTTTTGGTCCGGGTGCAACTAAGATTACAATTCGCGTATGGTCACCGGATGCAGGTATACCCGTCAGACTAAAAGTGGAAGATGCCAAAGACCCTTCCATCAGCGTAGAAACCGAAACGGCAACAACCACCGCCATGGCTTGGGAAACCATCGAGCTGGACTTCGCCAACCAGGCCACGGGAACCGCTCCTATTGACTTTGCCAACACCTACGATAAGATTTCTGTCTTCTTCAACTTCGGTACAACCGGCATAGAGGCTGGCGAGAAAACGTACTACTGGGATGATGTCCAATTCATCGGTAATGGAAAAGAGCAAGTTGACTTGCCAATCACCTTCCAGGATACAGCGAATGTAGACCATGCGATGGTCGATTTTGGCGGTAATGTTTCAGACATTGTTGCAGACCCAACAGACCCTGACAACATCGTCGCACGCATCGTAAAAACCACCGGAGCAGAAACCTGGGCCGGAACGACCGTGGGTGATTTTGGATTGGCAAATGCCATCCCTTTTGCTATGAACAATACCAAAATGAACATCCGCGTTTGGACACCAGATGCTGGCATCCCCGTCAGAATAAAAGTGGAAGATGCCAATGATACCAATATCAGTGTTGAGACGGAAGCAATGACGACTGTTACGGAAGATTGGGAAGTGCTAGAATTTGACTTTACCAACCAAGCAGACGGAACAGCTGCCATTGACTTTAACAATTCCTACAGCAAGATTTCTGTCTTCTTCAACTTTGGTACGGGCGGAACGGATGCAGGCGAGAAGACCTACTTCCTGGACGACATCATCTTCGGTGGCGTCACCAGTGTCGATGTGTTGGATGCTGCAGAAAATGGCATTCGGGTCTTCCCGAACCCAACGAGCAATTTCTTCCAGGTTGAGTTTGAGGAAACACTGAATGAAACTGTTCAGTTGACCCTATTCGACCTCAACGGAAAGCTGCTGAAGGCCGTCAGAACAATCGATCAAATTTCCAGAATTGATGTAAACGATGTAACGCCAGGAATGTACTTCCTGCGAATCGAGAAAGATAACGTACACTATTTCCAGAAGCTAATGATTGCAAAATAAGATCAGAAATAGCAAAGTGGCCCCATTCATTGAACAATGAATGGGGTTATTTTTTTGTGGCTAGGAGGACCTTCACTTCGTAAGTTTTCGCTTCAATATTTTTTATCAAATTGCAGGATAACCATTCGCCGTCCACTGCTATTTTCATCTGCGAAACTTCCGAGCTTCTTTCCATTTTTATCAAAAACTTGGCAGCTCGAAAGTAGCGCGTTACCTCCACCTCTTGCCAAGCTTGGGGGAGCTGTGGCTGGATGCGCAAACCATCCTTCTCCCCTCTCAAGCCAAACAAACCATCGACCAACGAGCGGTAAAACCAAGCAACCGTCCCCGTATTGAACAACTGGCTTGACCGGCCCGCCCTTTTCGGAAACTGCCGATAAGCACCGCGATAATAATTAGGAATGAAAATAGGAAGCTGTCCACGTTGCAAGACATCACTGGGCGTCGGCCCAGGAATCATTCGCCGAAGTAAGGCGTAAGCTTTTTCAAAATGGCCCCTTTGAAAAAGGGCAAAAATGTAAAAGGCAACGGCGTGATTGTACACAGAACCATTTTCTGCCGAGCCCGGAAACTTTTGGGTCACCCGACCAATATCTTCCCGCATAGCCGTAAAGGGTGGTCCCAGCATTTCGACACCATAGGGCGTTTCCAGTTCGTCCTCGACAGACGCTGTGATGGCCTCGCACTTATTAGCATCGGCAGCACCACTTAAAATAGACCAGGCTTGCGGATTCAAAAAGATGCGGCCTTCTTCGTCCTTTTTTACACCAAATACAACATTGTCATCTGTGATACCTCTAGCGTACCAATGGCCATCCCATAAGTGCTTATTCACCTGTTGGTTGACTTCCTTGGCCGATTGCCGAAACGACTCCACCTGCTCGTGCGATTCAGTAGCCTCACAGATAGACGCCCAAACCTTGAGTGCATAGGCCGTTGCCAGAGAAAGCCAGCCAGAGACGCCTACTCCCTTTGGACCAACCATATTCATGGGATCGCACCAATCGCCTTGCTCAATAAAACTCAGACCGCGATGATCCCTTGCCTTCAGCAACCACCTCATAGCCAAGTGTATATGCTCTGCCACCGTAGCTGTTTTTTGAGATTGACTGAAAGGGACCATTTCCTCCAATAACGCAAAATCATTGGTCTCATCCAGATAAGCTTTGAGGCAAACGGGCAGCCAAACACAATGATCGGTATGTGGAATCTGATTGATGTATTTTAGTTGGGCCTCTTCCTGAATCAAGATGCCATCTGGCATAGCGCCACTTTCTGCCTGCTGGCTGAGGGCCGTCAGAAAAGATTGCCGGGCGACCGCTGGCCGCAGGTAGGCCATTCCCATGTTATCTTGGAGGTAGTTCCGGGTTTGTGGGTCGGTACTGAGTCGATTGGTTTCCCCATGATAAAAAACCTGTCTGGGCAGCCAGTGGTTGACAAAATTGTCCAACACAACATCAGGTGTCTTAATTTTTAGGCAGCTTTTTGCCGAAGCGATGTATGCACGATAAGCTCGTTGCTCCGTTTCAAATCCATCCTGATTTTGCGGTGCCGGCGCAGCAAAATAATGCTGGCGAATCTCCTCGATTTCTTCGCCTGTTCTAGCCGGTCCAAAAAGGAATCGTAATTTTTTGGAAGCGTTGGGTGCCAGCTCGATTCGGTATTGTAAGGCACAGCAGGGCGTTTCATAACGAGCATCCCCTTTGGCTAATTCTGGCAGTGCGATAGCAGAAGGATTGTGCAAACCACCTTCTTCTTCAAAAGCCTTTTGGTTGACTTCCCAGGCAGTCGGTGGCGTGTCGGCCAGTAAAAAAGTCTTGTCTTTGAATTGACGAATTTTTGGATAGTCCTCATACTTTTGGTAAGGCGTGATGGCGCTGCAAACAATGCCACACAAATCTTCGTCATAGACTCCCGACTGATTCATCCACGACATATAGCCCACTGGAAAATAGGGATAGACACTCAATTGCTTGTGCTGCTTCGAGCGGTTTCGAATGTTTATTTCCCATAACTCCAAAGGACGCTCCACCGCTAAACTCAAGCGCATCTCCACTTCAACCCCCTCCTTTTGGACCTGCCACCACAGATCGTTTTTTCCAGCAGAAAACCGATACTGCTCCAAAGTCGCTCTGACTGGTTCGTAGGGTGCAGAAAACAAGCTACCACTCTTTTCATCTTTGATGTAGCAAAAGCGACCCGGATGGTGAGCATAGTAAGGCTGCTCGGGCTGCATGAAAGTTTTGGCTTCCAGGTTGGGAGCGTAAGCATATTTAGCAGGCTCGGGTTGCATAAACTGTGCGACGGCATATCCACGACAGTTCATGTGCAGCATCATCTTCTTATTCCAGAGAAAGCCAGAAGCATTCGGCATATTTATAGGGTCCGTCAACTCAAAACGCTCCCCATCTTCCGTTGCCTGAATGAAGTCAGTCATTGTCCAATTTTGCTTTTCTTTCTGTTAATTCGTTTTGTATCTTGGTCAAAAGCTCCTTATCCAAAGTGTAAAAAGTCATAACGAAGGCGGCCAGCATGGCAATGATGCCCGGTACGATGCTGATGGCTATGACGATACCTGTTTGTGAGGCATCCGACTGTGCCTCGTTGGCCACATAGCCCATAGCTGCCAGGATGGCCCCAATCCCAAAAGACGCTAAGGCACCACCTAGTTTTTGAGAAAAGATGGCAGCTGAAAAAGTCATTGCCGTGGCTCGTCGGCCCGTTTTCCATTCTGTGTAATCAGCTGTATCGGCATACATCGAAAAGGCAAGCGGTGATTTTGGCCCCAGTGCAAAACCAATCAAAATATGAATGGCAAACATCAGCCAAATATTCTGTGCCGGGATGAAGAAAAATAGGATGGAAAGTGTTCCGGTAGTGGCCATTAGGACAATCATCAGTCGTTTCTTATCTAGGAACCGAGTCATCAGTGGCGTCGTCGCAGCGCCAACGGCTAAGGCAATGCCATAGGCTGTCAGGAAGTATTTGATCAAGTCTGGACGCTCGACATAATATTTGATGTAATAGATGGAGGCACCGGCCCTCATGGTAATCGTAATCATAATCACCAGGGCCAAAGTGAATAAGACCAGCCAAGGTCGATTGTTCAGCAAGTCCTTCAGGTCATTGATGGCATTGGTTTTTTGATTGGCTGGCGGCGTAACCCTTTCCTTTGTCGTCAAAGAAACACCGGCAAAAACGATTGCCGCCAATACGCCATAGACCGCCATGGTCAGTTGCCAACCCAATTTTTCATTGCCATTGCCCAGGAATTCAACCAAGTCCAGGGTAAAAAAATTGACAAGGGTGGTACCCGTAAATGCGGCGATGAATCGAAAGCTGATCAGCTCCGTACGGTCCTGGCTCCTGGCCGTTATGACGCCCGACAAGGCAGAGTATGGGACACTCAAAACCGTGTACATCAGCATCATCAGCGTGTACGTACCATAGGCCCAAACCAATTTACCGTCCGCTCCTAGGTCTGGTGTCGTGTAGGTAATGACGCCAGCTGCAGCCATTGGCAGACCGCCCCACAACAGATAAGGGCGGAATTTTCCCCACTTGGTATTTGTTCGATCAGCAATAGCGCCCATCACCGGATCGGTGAAGGCATCCACGATTTTAGTAACCAGCATCATCGTTCCAGCAGCGGCGGCAGAGATGCCAAAAACATCGGTATAAAAGACCAATAAAAAGGCAGAAATATTCGCCCAGTAGAAATTAAAACCTAAATCTCCGAGGCCATATCCGATCTTTTCTTTTAATGAAATAGGCGCTAAGATACCCCCCGAATCGTCGCTTGAGTTTGACATGAAATTGATCTTTCGTTCTTGCAATAATTGATCGACAAACAGTAATATTTTACGCTGTGCCGTGCAAGTTTAATAAAAAATCGTCAAACAAAATTTTGTATGCACCACAAAATAAAGGTAGGAATTCAAGACGAACTAAAAGTATCAGAATTCGTCATAAAAAAATTAGATTCATTCGTAAATGAGTGATTATCATCTTTTTAATTGACCCCCATTCCGACCAAAATACGACCCAATTTACAAATCCCGATTGATGATCTCTTTTCTTGATTTGACCCCCAAGCGAGAATAGATTTTATGTAGATGGCTTTTCACGGTGCTGACCTCAATGTGTAATTCAGAAGAAATCTCTTTATTGGTCTTACCTTTTTTGAGCAAATTTAAAACCCTTTTTTCCTGTTTCGACAGAGTCTGCACCAATTGAGTAGGATCCGTTTTTTCTACTGCTCCCCGCTTCGTAGATGTCCACCAAAGGTAGCCTCCAATCAATAAGACAAGTAATACCAAGGGGACCAACCATTGGAATGTCGACTGTCCAGAAGGACTTTGGTTATTGGCCTGAAATCGCTGGAACTGCAACTGATTTGCAAAGGCGTTGAAATAGGGATTGTCTGCTGACGAATCAGCCAGATCGGCATAGATGCGCTCCATCAAATCCAGGTGATTGATTGCTGCGTAGCGTTCTTGGATGATGTGAAGGGCCAAAAGTCGCATAATGGTATTCGAGGCCGTATCCACCATCACGTTCAATTGGCTGAAAACCTGGTGCTTTATAAAATCCCGATTTTGAGCGGAGGGCAATGCCGGCGGCGTATTCAGCTTTCTTTCCAACTCGGACAATTTTGACAAGTCCACTCCTTTCGGCTGGCCAGAGATCACATACCCTCCCAGGCCCAATTGCCGTCCGTTGGGCGTAAGTGCTATCTCAGAGTACTTATTCATCACAAAATGAATGAAATTTTCCTCCTGCCCGCCGAGAATAATGGTTGAAACCGGATCACCCTTTTTGCAAATGTGCAATCGGTAAATTCTGTCCTCTGCTGCCAATTCCAAGTCCTCAAAAGTGAAAAATCCACCCTCATCAATGTCGGTCTGGTACCTCAGAAAATCGTAGGAAGCAGTTTGTAAATCATCGAATGAATGGATCACCGACAGATAAATAACAGGCGCCCATTCATCCGGTAAGTTGACCTGGCCTCTGATGCCAGCTGCCATCAGCAACAATGGATAAAAACACCAAATGAAAATCAGTAAAAGTCTATTCAAAAACATACTTAGTGGTAAGGCTAAAATTGATGGAATGGAATGAGACAAACTAATCCTGGCTGACCTCCGCTTTTAGTGATCCGCTGACCTCCACAACTTCCAACTCAATCTTCCAACGGCCCACCATCGGGTCTGTCAAGGTTTTGTTCATAACCCCCTTAGCCCCCTTGGAATCTGTCGAAGTAAGGGTCTTGGAGTAGCTTTTCCCTGAGCGGTTCTTCCCTCTGCTCTTACTCTTACTTTTGCTGATGACCTTCCGCTTCTTTTTTACTTTCATAGACGAGAGAGTCACTGTCTCCCCCGAATCACTATCCGAACTGGATTCAATGGTGGAGGTGGTACCCTCCTCCGTACTACTTCCAACCGATACCTCATAGCCCTTCGCATCCGAGGTCTTCAAAGAAAAACCAGCCACCTTATTGCCCTCCGGATCATGGGCCGTCACGATTAGCTTACCCTGTGTGATGTTGCCTTCGAGATTGATTTTCAGCCTCGGGCTACCGTCTCTTACTCCTACATACAATGTTTTGGTCTCGTTGGCATTGTCCCAAACAAACTCTTCCTCGATCGATTGAACCACCTGCTGCGCAGGCAAGCACAAGGGCAGGAGGAGCATCAATAAAAGCAATCTGATCGTCGTAAAAGCAGCATACATTTGCATGGATGAATATTTTGATGATTAGAAATATGAATGACACAAAACTAGGGGCTTCACCCAAGACAAGGTAGAAAAAGAGGGTGGAAAAGAGTTGTAGAAAAGGTTGAATCAGGTTGGAAAACCAGCAATAACAATTTGCAGTTGATGTTTTTAGGGGGCAACCATTCAAAGTGATGGGATTCATTCCTTACACCCCATCAAGTCCATCGATTGATGCGCAAAGGTGTAATTGATCTTTCAATAGCAGTACTTTGTCAATCTAATCATCTGTTACGATGACACTGACGTTTCCCGCTACTTGCCTGATTTTACATTTTCGCTTTGTGTGTGTTTGAGGAGGGGAAACAAGGTTTTGGGGAGGAGGCTCAAATATTAACTATCTTGCTTTGAAGTAAAATCCATAAACATGCAAATCCAAAACACAAAAGACTTCCTCGCCTACTACGCACGCATCCGCCAAAGAACCTTGAAAGTCATCGATTGTATTCCACAGGACCAATTGGAGTGGACTCCTCAAGTCGGACGCTTTACGCTGGGTGACCAGGTTCGGCACATCGCTGCCATCGAGCGCTACATGTATGCAGAAACGATTCTGGGAAAACCGAGTCGGTATCGTGGTTGTGGGAGCGAGTTGGCCGAAGGTTTTGAGGAAACGCTGGCTTTTATGAATCGCTTACGCGAAGAGTCTATTGCCATATTTCGCTCGTTGAGTGCTGCACAGTTGAATGAAAAATGCTTAACTCCTACTGGTCATCCCATCACGATATGGAAGTGGCTTCGTGCGTTGATAGAACACGAAATTCACCACCGCGGACAGATTTATTTGTACTTGGGTTTACTGGAAGTCAAAACGCCTCCTATTTTTGGATTGACATCGGAAGAAGTGGCAGCGCTTAGCGATCAATAATTTTTTTGTTAAAATTTCTAAAAGCTATTTTTATTTTACCATAAAGGTTATATATTTGGAATGTATAGAGCTAATGGTTTATCAAACCATGAAATAAATCACAACAAAAAATAAGCTATTATGAAAAATTCTTATCTATTTCATTTTCCATTTGTGTAATATTTTTTACTAAGTCAGATCGTAGTTTCATTTGTTTAT
>JBCCSZ010000312.1:0-9225 GCA_039199225.1 Bacteroidota bacterium | reverse complement strand
TCACATTCGGCGACCATCCTGCGGTTTGACTACAAATAGGTATCCTTTTACTGACTCAGCTGCTCAATAGCAAGGCCATTTTGCCTTATGGCTTTTGCGACGCACAGTTGTTCTTCCTCTATGCTGCTTCCTTGGACGGTCCTTTCAGTCCGTCTTCTTTTCAATCAAATGAACTGAAAACATCGTTCTATTGGATGTTATATATCGCTGATTATCAGTTGTTTGCAAGGAGTGTATATTTATTTCCCATCTGAGCAGTTACATTTTTTCATAAGCACCAATAAAGGATAGAAATCAAAAATCTAAAGTTAAAGCTTATGAAAAAATCGTTAGTATTCTTTACTTATCCTTCACCTACAGTTTTTCAATTGCTATTAAGGGCTGCTATCATTGCTACCGTTTGTTGGGTGCTTCCCTCCAAGAGCTTGGGCCAATGCCTGGCCAGCGATACCCAAGACTTGCCGACTTTTTCTGGCTATCAACCTTCCCAGGTATTGATAGACAACGGCCTCATCGACCCGAATGGATGCCCGATGGTCGGACAGCCCGAAATGAACCCGGATTGCCAGCAAGCCATTCCGGATTTTTTGGCAAAATCGGCTAGGGCTGGCACCTTGCATCGGTTGATTCGCCCGACGGGGGGCGGCGTTCCCTGCTCAGATTGCGATCCCAACCCTGGCGATCATTGCTTTCGTTGCCCACAAACCTACATGGAAGAAATTAAGCGACTCGTAGAATTCGAAGCTACTTACATTGGTGCTTATGGGTTCTGGAACACGGACTATCGACAGTTTATTCCCGGCCATACTTGGTATGAGGCCATGAAACAAGTTGTCGGAGACATCAATGGCGCCTTCGACTGTGCGGGACTAAAGCGGCCAATCATCAATGTTGGTTTGCTGAGTGCCGTCAAAGAAAAGGCCGGAGGCCCTACCAGTATTTGCATCCCAAAGTGGGTGATCGATGCTTTTGCGGACGATCCGGAATTTGACATTAATGATTACCAGGTCAACAACAATCCTGAAGAATACCGCCGTTTCCATTTTGACAACGTCAGAAAAGTCAACAGTGATGGTACGCTTGGCGATGTTTGGGATGTGACAAGAATAGAAGCCAGGATGTGGATTTACTACATGGCTGTGACCGTCATTGAATTTGGTTTTACGGAGATTGCCTGGGGTGTTTCCGACTGGATTGACAACGACATCAGTAATAACTATGCCTACACCCGCAGCTTATTTGATAAAATTCGGGCTCATGCAGATGCCAAAGGACAACTCCTGTTAATGGTTGTTGAAAACCTAACACAGTCTGGTACGAATAACTGCGATGGTAGAGATTACACCTACGAGGAAAATGGCCAGTTGCACATGCTATTCGACTACGACATTGTTCCTGCCAGATTCCGCGAGTTGGACGATCCCATGACCGATTGTTGTGCCAACGCGCAAGCGCCACAAGATGTCATCGACGACTGGTCTCCCAACGGTGATTCTCCCTGTGCTGGAAGTGCCTTTCCTGCCTATCTGGATTATGAATGTGCCGTGAACATCCTCCGGACCGATATTACGGGGGGCCATAACTATGTGGTCAGTCCCCAAGGTTGCCAGTATACGGAAATTCCCTATTCTGTCCATTTTGATTTTGGGCCGGGCCTGACCGATAACTGTGGTGAAAATCCAGGAGATATCCAGTACGGCTGGGCTGGTGGCGTCTATTGCTTTGACGATATGTATTGGTTCATCCAACAGCTCGATCCGGAATGCGCCGGTTACTTAATAGAAAAATGGATTTGTGCTGTCGACGAATATTCTGGTGGTATTGGGAGTGTTCAACTGCCTTGGTCGTACAAAACACCGAATCCTGATCCCAACTACACTCCTGCCAATCCAAACGTCCCTGTGCTGTATCACTTGTCGGACATCCCCGAAATTTTTTCCCATGTTGAAAGCGCCATGCACAACTGTATCGATGCGCCCCAAGAGGATTATTGTGGTCGCTTAGAAAATGCAGATGGCTATCGACAGACGTCTTTTTGTTGGAAGGAAGATGTTTTTTACAAAGGAGAATCCGTCTCAAGCAATTTTTTATTTGGCTATGAATTTTCCTTATTTTTCCTTGATCCAACGGGAGCTGCCGTGTCTGTGGGAAATATCTATGTAGACAATTCCCTTAGTCCCTCCATCAACATCACTCGCCTATTTGAGGAGGAATATGGGGCTGTTTTTAGCCCGGGTGTCGACTTTTTGCTCCTCGTGGAGGACCCGCGTGGCACGTATTGTTCCATCGATGGTTTGGTAACGCATTCCTTCCGATTTGTCGATCCTTCAATTCAGACGACCGATCCGGAGGGCGTATCAAAAGACCGCTTTTGCTTGGATGATTCCATCTTGCTAGAAGGCGACTTTTCCAATGGTCCGAGGACTTCCTGCCTCGAAGTCAGCCAAAGAGCTTTGGGAGGAACCAGCTACACGCCACTGGCCAGCGCATGCTACGATGATTTAAAATTTCCTTTTGACCTGAACGATTTTCTGGCGGACAACAGCATCGTTTTGGAAAAGGAAAACTACTATAAGGTCAGCGTTGAATTTACCGACATTTGTGTGACAGATCGCGAAGTGAGTACAGAGTTTTTCATCCTTGGAGACCTGCGCAGTCGCTACATTTTTGAAGACGAGCAAGGCAACCCAAGAGAAGAATTTTGTCATTCTGAAGAGGTCTTCATTAATGGGAATGCATCCGACTACGAATCGCGTTACTGGCTGGAAGCGGGCCGCGCTCCAATTGGTAGCAGCAACTTTACGGGGCTGGCATCTGGCTGGACCGAAGGCGAAATCGAAACCATTTCCTTTAGCCAATGGATGGCTTCCAAGGGTGTTCCGCTGGAAGGTGGTTATATCTATCAGTTGAAGCTGGGCATTCAAAACGACTGCGAAGCTTGGGTGGAGTATACCAGAGCGTTTATCCTCAACCAGTGCTGTGAGCCGCCTGCCAACTTGTGGTGTTCGACCGTTGTCAACGATGTTTATCTACGGTGGGATGATGTTTCTCCAACCTCTACTTATTTGCTGTACATCGACCCGACAACTGGGAATTGCTGTGGCAATGACGACTTTGTTTCGCCACAGGGAATACTCGTGGTGGGCAATCAATACAATACCAACAACATTCGTCCAAAATGCTACGAGTGGCGGGTCAAAAGCCTTTGTGGAGACTTGTCCTCAGATGCTTCTGCGCCCAAGTGTATGGACCCCTTTACTTCCTGTCTGCAATTTGGAAAATCCAATGGCATTCAGCAGGCTACCCAGCTTTTGGATGAGCTACCAGCCCAGTTGTCCGTCAGCCCCAATCCTGTGAATGACTACCTGAACATCAAGTTGGAACTTCCGAACCCAACCAGTCTAAGAATCGAGCTTTTAGACATCAAAGGCCGCGTCCTTCAGTACTATGTGGAGTCCCGGAGAGTGGATGGAGTGTACCAGCAACCGATGGCATTGGACCGTCAAACCGGGAATGGCGTCTACATTTTAAGAGTACAAACAGAACAAACGATTTTGACCAAGAAAATCATTGTTACGCGCTCTTAAACAGCCTAATGTAGTAGGCTAGCATTTAGATGCAAACCTAAGTTTTAGAAAATTGTCTGGGAATTGGCTTGTGGTGGTCGATGATCCATATGGATACATCGGCTACCACATTTTTTGCTGATTTGGGAACTAAGAAAATCGCTTCAAGGTCTCGACCTGCTCCAAAATTGCTGCTGCGAATTCGTCCTTTAGCCGTGCAATCAATTGTGCGGCAGGCAGTACGTCTTTAATCGTTGTGACACCTTGTCCAGCCGACCAGAGGGTCTTCCAGGCTTTTGCCTCCGCCTGGGCCGCATCCAGTTCCTTGCCGAAATCGATCTTGGCTTTTTTGCTCCAAAGCTCCTCTGTAATGCCCATCGCTTCGAGGCTGGGTCGGAGAAAGTTGGCACTTACGCCCGATACGGCAGCCGTGTAGACAATATCGCTGGCGCCAGAATCAATAATCATATTTCGGTAGCCATCGTCAGCCTTACTTTCGCTGGTGTTGATGAAGCGCGTACCCATGTAGGCAAGATCGGCGCCCATCTGCATGGCCGAAGCAATGTCGCGGCCAGTGCTGATACAGCCAGACAATAGGACGGTTTTGTCAAAAAAGCTTTTTACTTCTGCCACCAAGGACATCGGATTGATGGTGCCGGCATGCCCTCCCGCACCTGCAGCAACCAGGATCAAGCCATCGACGCCCGCTTCTGCCGCCTTTTCTGCATGGCGGCGCTTGATGACATCGTGGAAAACCAAACCACCATAGCTGTGGACCTGGTCGATCAATTCGGAAACAGCCCCTAGGGAAGTAATGATGAGCGGTACCTTATGTTTGATGCAAATCTCAAGGTCGGCCTGCAAGCGTGGGTTGGTGCGGTGTACGATGAGGTTGACACCATAGGGAGCAGCCTTCTGCCCCGTTTCTTGCTCAAAGCGATCCAACTCCTCCTTTATTTCGATCAGCCATTCTTCAAAACCTTCACTGGTACGCTGGTTGAGTGCTGGAAAGGTGCCTACAATGCCATTTTTGCAACACTCGGTAACGAGCTTAGGGCCGGAGATGAGAAACATAGGCGCCGCAACAGCTGGTAGCGACAGTTGATCGATGAAGGATGCTTTCTGAGTCATATGGTTGGATTTGAATGGATTGTGATACACAAAAGTAGCATTTGTCTGCGAAGTGATCCAATGTTGTGGAAAGAACTTTTTATGGAATGCCTGGTTTTACTACCATAATTTAGAGCAGCTAGCAAACCGCACAAATAATTCCCTTTGAAATCATCCTTAAATTGGCGTGCTGCCAAATACATGATCATCAGCACATCGGCTTTCACCTTGATGAATGCTTTGATCAAATACCTGGAGGGCATTCCAGCGCTCGAGCTGGTCTTTTTTCGCTGTCTGGGGTCCTTTGTACTTTGCATGGGCTATTTGTCGTACCATCGCATACCGATTTTGGGGACCCACCGTGGCTGGTTGATCGCTCGGGCCTTGGTGGGTGGTGTGGCGATGTCTTTGTTTTTCCTAGCTATTAAAGCGCTTCCCTTTGGCTCAGTGGTCTCACTTCGTTATCTATCACCGATTTTTGCCGCCTTATTTGCCATGTATTTATTGCGCGAGAAAGTCCGCCCCATTCAGTGGTTTTTCTTTTTGTTGGCCTTTGGCGGTGTGCTGTTGCTCAAGGGTTTTGACCCACAAATCAATCTAAAGGGGCTGTCATTGATTGTTGGCTCGGCGGTGTTGAGTGGCTTGGTGTATGTCATCATCCGGAAAATTGGTCAGCGGGAGCATCCGGTTGTTATTGTCAATTATTTTATGTTTATAGCGCTCTTGGGCAGTGGATTGTACAGTGCTTTTTACTGGAAGGCGCCAAAGGCAGAAGAGTGGGGCATACTCTTGTTTTTGGGAGTACTCGGTTTTTTTGGCCAATGGTACATGACCAGAGCCTTTCAGATTGCACGGGCCAGTGCCATTGCTCCGATGAAATACCTGGAAGTCATTTTTGCCTTGCTGATTGGTTGGAGTTATTTCGGGGAAAGCTACTCGGATGTCGCTCTATTGGGAATTGCGATGATTCTGATCGGCATGTTCTGCAATCTGCAGGTGAAGGCAGCCTAATGAGTGACCAATCCGTGTTCTTGCAGCCAATTGATTAGCTCTACGGCATTTTTTACCTCCAATTTGCCAAAGGTGTTTTTCAGGTGGGTATCCACTGTATTGGTACTAATGAAAAGAGCCTCTGCAATCTCTTTGCGCTTTTTTCCACGTGCAATCAATCGGGCGATTTCCAGCTCCCGGCCCGTCAGAGGCATGTTTCGTTCTGTCAGCGACCCAGGTGTAGCGAATGCATGGGCGGCACCGTTGGGTAGGTCTTCCTCCAAAAGCGCATTGATGACGATGTCGCGAACGTGGTTGTCCAGATACCTCTTTCCCTCAGCAACGGTCAGGATAGCCTGTATGAGTTCTTTTTTATCGGCATTTTTGAGGACGTAGCCCATTGCTCCCTTTCGAAGGGCTTCCTTGATGAGCATCAGGTCGTCGTAACTGGTCAGCATCAACACTTTGATACTCGAAAAAGCTTGGGTGAGGCGGTAGGTCATCTCAATGCCATCGGGGCAGGGAGATGGAAACTGCAAGTCCATCAGGATTACCTCCGCTTTTGTTTTTTGGATCAGCTTTTTGGCTTCTTCATAACTCTTCGCTGAACCAATCACTCGTACTTGCTGGTTTTGACTGAGCAGGGCTGTCAGACCATCGATGATTATTTGCTCGTCTTCTACAATAATTAGGTTAACCAAAATATCGTTTTTAAGATCATATTTTCCACAATACTGCATCAAAGATACAAAGCTGCTGCTATTCCCGACAATATAATTTCCAAGCGAAAGGGGGAACTCCCTCAAAATTGAGTATTTTCAGCCTTGAATCATTTAAAAAACCCAGGCTGTCATTCCCACCCCTTAGCTGAGCAAGCAATGTAATGCCTTTGAATGGGATTTTCGGTTTGAATCGCCCGTTTCTTTTAAGGTCCTTTCGTTCCTTGCCCGGCTTTGAGAATCGGATTTCAGCTCAGATTAAGAATTTAAGATAACTGATGAGAAAAGACATCTTACGACTTTCACTACTTCTGTGTTGCCTACTTTGTACCTTTTTGACCATTGCTCAAGACAAGGTCGGGGCCGATCAAAAAAGCAAACAGACAAAGGCAGCTCCCATCAAAGCCTATGGCGATCTAATTACGAAGAATACGGCTACCGACAGTGGTTTGTTCATTGTTCATAAAAACAAGTCGAAATATTTTTTTGAATTGCCTGCCAGCCTGCTCGAAAAAGAGATATTGGTCGTCAGTAGAATATCCGGATTTGTCAAAAACCTCAATTTTGGTGGCGCAGGGATGAAGTCCAGACCCCAACAGGTGATTCGCTGGCAAAAACTGGACGACAAAATACTGTTGCGTTCGGTCTCCTACAACAGTGTGGCCAGCTATGAGGAACCCGTCTACGAATCTGTCAGAAACAACAATTTCGAGCCCGTGATCATGGCATTCGATATTCGGGCCTACAATGAGGATACAACGGCTTATGTCATCGATGTCAATCCACTCTTCACAACGGATGTTCCCATGATCGGAGCCATCAGCCAAAGGCAGCGTAAGAACTTTGAAATCAAGGGTTTAGACAAGAAGAGGAGTCTGCTGAGCAGCATGACAAGCTTTCCGAAGAATACGGAGGTACGCCATATTTTGACTTACAAGGGCAATAAACTACCCGATAATAACCTGACCGGTACGCTCTCCATTGAGATGAACCAATCCTTTATCCGCCTGCCGGACGAGCCGATGATGCCTCGCTTGTACGATGGTCGCGTAGGTTATTTCAGCATCTCCCAAACCAATTACAGCCTCAACGAGCAGCAAGCGGCCAAACGTCGATTCATTACCCGCTGGCGCTTGGAACCCAAAGACGAGGCGGCCTACTTCCGAGGCGAGTTGGTAGAGCCTGTCAAACCCATCGTCTTTTATCTCGATCCAGCAACGCCCGAACAATGGCGGCCTTATTTGAAACAGGGTGTCAACGATTGGGTTACTGCTTTTGAGGCGGCAGGTTTCAAAAATGCCATTGAAGCCCGCGATGCGCCCAGCAAGGCCGAAAATCCGGATTGGAGTCCTGAAGACGTCCGTTATTCGGTGATCCGCTACATTACTACAGATATTCAAAATGCTCAAGGGCCGCACGTACACGATCCCCGAACTGGTGAAATCTTGGAAAGCGACATTCTGTGGTACCACAATGTGATGAAGTTGCTTCGGAATTGGTTTTTTGTACAAACGGCGGCGGTCAACAAAGATGCCCAGTCTGCCAAATTTCGAACGGAAGTGATGGGTCAGCTCATCCGCTTTGTAGCTGCCCACGAAGTCGGCCACACCTTGGGCCTGCCGCATAATATGGGGTCGAGCGTGGCCTATGCTGTGGACTCTCTGCGCTCGCCCACCTTTACCCGTACCCACGGAACAGCACCCTCTATCATGGACTACGCCCGTTTCAACTACATCGCCCAGCCAGAGGATGGGGTGAAGGATTTCTATCCTCAAATTGGGGAATATGATTTATGGTCCATTATGTATGGCTACAAATTGATCGCCAATGCGCCCAGCCCAGAAGCAGAGCGATTGTTTTTGAACAATTGGGTAAAGGAGCGGGCCGATGATCCGAGCATGCGCTATGGAGAACAACGCCGAAATCCACATGATCCGACGGCTCAAACCGAAGACCTGGGCGATGATCCGGTTTATGCCAGCGAGATGGGCATTGCCAACCTCAAGCGCATCGTGCCGCAACTATTGGAATGGACCAGCGAGGAAGGGGAAGACTTTGCAGAACTCAAGGAACTCTACCAGCAGATATTCAATCAACTCGGGCGTTATACCCGCCATGTGGCAACCAATGTCGGTGGTGTTTATGAGTATCGAAAAACGGCTGATGAGGAAGACATCGTTTTCAGCCCGGTGGAGAAGTTTCGCCAACAAGCGGCCATTCGTTTTCTCAACGAGCAAATCTTCGAAACGCCCGATTGGTTGATTGAGTCGGCCATCGTCCAACGCATCGAAGCCAACGGAAGCATCAATCGGGTCCGCAACCTACAGATGCAAACGCTCAATCGACTGTTTGAAAAAAATCGCTTGGAACGCCTGATTGAAAATACGGCTCTTCATCAAAACGCTTATACCTTGATCAATTTATTTGACGATGTACGGCGAGGCATTTTTTCCGAATTCAATAGTGAACGGGAAGTCGATACCTACCGGCGCAACCTCCAGCGCGCCTTCGTTGATAAGCTCATCGAAATGACCCGTAGTGAGGATGTTTCTTCCATGCGCTCCGACGTTGGAGCCGTGGCACGGGCGGCGCTGGTGGCTGTCAAAAAGTCGGTGCGTGCTAAAATCAAAAAATACAAAAGTGGTATGACCCGCTTTCACATGGCTGATTTGGTCCAGCGGATCGATAAGGCGATGAAGAAATAGTATGGGGGAGGGAATATTATGATCGTAGATTTCTATTGGTTAAAATTCAACTTGATACATGTTATCTTGTAACACTACAAAATGAAAAGGATAGAAAGGCTTTTTTTAAATATTATTATTTTTTTAAATTTTGGG
>JBCCSZ010000311.1:0-9264 GCA_039199225.1 Bacteroidota bacterium | reverse complement strand
GGTGGCTGCTCCACGAATACGTTCACAGAATCGGAAGCAGTCGAACTGCACCCTTCACCCAATACCGTCACCACCCAATTGCCAGAATGAGAAGCATTGGCATTGAGAATCAGTAAGGAAGGATCCGTAGTCGATAGATTGGTGCCATTTGGTGCCGTCCAAGTGTAAAGATCACCCCCCATGATGTTACTGCTGAAGCGGAGAGAGTCGCCATTGCAGACCACACCATCTGAAAAAAGCACTGGCTGATCGGGCCTAGGACGAACCCTTACCACCGTAGAAGCTGGGTCGGAAGTACAACCATTATTGGAAATGACCAAGGTGTAGACACCGCTGTCGGCCAGCACCACATCTGTCACCAAACTGGGATACTGACTTTGAGATTGAAAGCCATTCGGACCATCCCACTGGTAGGTGTAGCCAATCTGACTAATGGTTGTCCCGAGCGAAAAAGCACCTCCCTCACAAATTTCGATGACGGCATCCTGCACAGCAGAAAGCGGAACATCAGATACAGTAGTCACTGCCAAAGCGGAGGCATCTGAAAAACAGCCATCAATTTCAACAATGACATAGTAGGTGTCATCAGACAATGGCGGAGGCTTTTTGTAGAGGGGAATCGTTGTAGAGGCAAGCAATGTACCATTCGGAAAGCTACCTGCATACCAGTTGTAAGCAATGTTGTTTCCAGAATAAGATTGCGTGGACAACAGCAAGGTATCGTTTTCGCACAGTTGATCGCTACTGGTCCGGATAACAGGTGTATTTGGACTGCTGTTGATAAAAACTTCGAAGGAAGTAGACACTTCACAAGCACTAGGACCCCTGATTATCAGCTTGTAGGTACCGGAGTTGGTGTCGTCTGCATTGGGGATGATGGGATTTTCTAGGTTGGAGACAAAGCCTTTTGGACCACTCCAACTATAAGTATAATTTAATCCATTCAAAATGGCAGGAGGATTGGCCAACAGGTATAAGGTATCATTGCCACAAAGCCCGATGGAATAATCCGGTTGTGGCGCCTCCGCTTCAATCTGCACCAAAGTTTCACAACTGCCTTGGTTGCCGAATTCATCCACCACCGTAAATGTGACCACTTGGGTCGTTCCAATTTGATCACAGTTGAAAATATTGGGACTGACAGACCGACCAGAAAGTTCGCAATTGTCAAAGCTACCTGCATCCAATAGCTGCGGATCGAGTTCATAGGCAATACTCCCGGAGGGGTTGACAAAGATCGTGGCAGGCTGGCAAACGGGCGTTGGTTTGATCGTATCGATAACCGTGACCTCATAACTGCAACTGGCTGTGTTGCCAGAAAGATCGGAAATAATATATGTTACGATGGAGCTGCCTGCCTGAAACTCAGGTGTTGGCAAAATAGACGGTGGTAACATCGGACTTAGGGAGACATCTGTGGCGCCACTGATCGAATAAGAAGGTGTCAGGCGATCGTAAGACAAAAGAGCTGTGATCGTACTGACGCTATCGATCGAGCCATCGGGCGTTCCCAGCGGAAAATTACCACAAAGCGGATTGATCCCATCGCCCTCATTGCCCGGTGGACTACCAGCAAAGGTCCTATTGGATCGTAAATCCAGGTCCACAATGCCATCACTGGCCCAGCTGTTGAAAGTCACCACTGGAATCGTAAACTGGCTAATATTCTGGGCAGGTATGGCTGGGTCTAGCATGCAATCACCCGCACTGACCGTCACATGCGACTGCCCCACCTCCGTCGTCCCAATCAAGGAACCATCTTCGCCATACACCGAATAATAAGCCTCTGGTTGATCGACCTCCCCTGTCAGCCTGACCTCCAGGCGAACTTCAGCACCAATGGCATTGGAGGCTGTTCCAACGAAGGCAACCGATTTGTCGTCGGCAATGTAATCCAAGTAATTAGGATCGTAGGAAAAAGTCATCAATGCCTCCGTAGAACTCGCAGGTTGTACCTGCTCGTAGCGATCTGGTTCACAATTGTCGCTGATGGCAGTTGGGAGCGAAAGGGTGAATGGCACACCGTCGATGCAATTTGCAGCCGTATCCAGCGCTAAGTTGATGTCGTCCGGACAGAGCAGGCTTGGAGGTTCCTGGTCTTCTACCGTTACAGAAAAGAGGCAATTGCTTTCATTGCCTGCACAATCCATTGCTCTGTAGCGAATGTTGTAACTGCCCTGATCGAGTCGCAACACTTGTCCTGCAGCGGGATCGATGCTTACTTCCGGCCCACCGTCTATTTGGTAGCTGAACATCAATTGCTTTGGCCGCTGGACTTGATACGCCAAGCGAATGCTGGCAATACCTCCACTGCCGCTGGCCGGACAAATATCGTTGATGCCAAAGCTGGGAGATTGACCAAAAGGTACATTGGGAGCTAGGCGAATGCTCAGCCTGCCATCGGCAGCCCATCGGTTGAATTGAGCTGCAGCTATTTGAACGGATGTTAGGGAGCTACCACATTGGGTATTGGTCTGATTGGTTTGTCCAAGAACAGATTGGTCTTCTCCTAGAATGTAGAAAAACTCCGTAGCAGCCTCAGCATCGACATTATCGAGTAAAATGTCCAAAGAAGCGGCGCTGGTCACAAAGGCCGGAACCGATGGAATATTGATGGCATAATCAATCGTATCTACGATGGTTTGATCATCTCCTGGATTGGCAGACCGAATGGCTTTGGTTTGGCTGCGGTTGATGTTTTCTATGTTGTCTGCACAATCATCCGTGATGACAGGTACGGGAAGTTCAAAGGCGGCTTCGCAAGTACCCGGCTCACTCCTCAATACCATATCGGATGGACAAAATTCAAAGGCAGGGGCCTGTTGATCTACTACGGTAAAGGTAGCATCTGCCGAACTGGCATTTCCACATTCATCTATCACCACAAAGGAAACGGTTTCTGTCCGATAAATCCCAGGCACAGCTGTACCACACTTGGCTGTATCCAAAAGACCAACAGATTCACCGGGAAAAGTTAGTGGATCTGTTAGATCAAAAGAAGCGGGAACGGCTGCAAACCAACGAAGATTGACAGCAGGTGTGCAATTATCTGTGGCGCTGGCCGAGCCGCGATTGGCCACCCAAGCTTGGAAGGCGGCCTCGATATTGCTTGTGGTGCCGCAGCTCACCGTCTGGTCTTCAGGTAATGTTGTGAAGGAAGGCTTATTAATATCTTGTAAACTGATGCGCTGCTCTCTGATTTGGCTTTGGTTCCCATTCTGGTCGGTCAACTGCCACCTCCTCAAAATGGTGTAATTCTGAATACAACTTCCTGCCAAAACAAGATCGGTAAAAGATGTATCAGCTATGTCACTGCAATTGTCTACCACAGCTGTTACGCTCCCTGTCAAGCTGGGCTCTGTGGATTGATCGCAATTAATGGTGACATCCGGAGGAATGTTGAAAGAGGGAGGAATCGTATCGGCAAAGAAAATCGCGAAGGAAAAAAACGCCTCCTGCTGCATCGTGTCACTGACGGCCCGATAGGTAATGGTCACCGTCTCGTTGGCAGCTATGGGGTCGCCGATGAGGTATCCATCGGAAATCTCCGAAATTTCCAGGGTATCTACCATACAATCTCCACCACCGGCCAGTGTACATTCTGCTGTTACAGTCGCTGGATGCCCCCATTCGAGAGGAGCCTCACAATTGTTTCCTACAAATAAGGTATCAGGACCCGAGTAGTTAAATTGAAAAGTGAGTTGCGCGCACAGAGAATTTCCAAAAAGGAAGCTTGTCAAAACCAGCAAGGCAGTACAAAAAAATCGGTTTTCCATAGTTCATCATTTAGATGCATCGAAGTAAAATCAATGCAGCCATGAGTATACATGTTCAATACAAATTGCGTTTTTTATCCTCTACAGAGCAGACGCAAATTGACTTGTCTAATGTTACTGCGAATAATGGGCTGTGTTAATATTTGAGTTTTCTTGGTCTGTTCATCTAGCACAAAGTAGGAATGGGAGGTACTTTTAGATCGGTGCTAAATCAACGCACAGGGTTGTTCTTCACAATACAAAGGTACAAATTGTGAAGAAAATCCCAGAAAGGGAGCTCACCTAATTTTGATGGAAAGCCGACGAATCCAGTCTGCCAGCCTATTCTTCCTCTTCAGAAGCTGTTTTCCCTGCCTCTTTTTCGGCCTTTTCAATGAGCTTTTTATCCGCTACATTTTCATCCAAGAAGGCATTGAGACGATCGACTTCGAGGTTGGAGACGATCTCTCCAAATTCATTGATTTTTATGTCAAAGCCCTTGAGTTTGTCATGTACTTCGGGCTGGCCTTTTTTGGGTTTTTTCTTTGGCATGACTACCGATTTTTTGAATTAACTAGAATAAAGAACCTCATTGCTTCACCTGATCGAAATGATCGTAGCCCTTCTGTAGGCGGTTGTCTACTTCTTCTTCGCCCAATAAAGCCGCCAAATCGAATATAGAAGGCCCCTTCATCGTTCCAGTCAGCGCCAAGCGAAGCATGGGAAATACTTCTCCGAACTTGAGCCCTTTCTCTTCGATAAAAGATTTGACAGCCGCTTCTATGGTAGCACTTTCGTAAGGTTTGGAAGCATGTATGTTTTGACGCAATTGCTCGAAGACAGCCCGATTTTCCGGCTTCCAGCGTTTGCGAATCATTTTTTCTTCGTAGGATTTTACTGGCTCAAAGAAATAGTATCCTTGCGCAGCAAAATCCGGCAATACCACACAACGCTCCTTCATCAGCCCGCAAAAGGCCACCAAATATTCATCTGAAGACTGATAACCGGCCGCCTCTATGTGCGGACGAACGAGTTTCGCCAATGCGGCATCGGGCATGGCAATCATGTATTGTTGATTGAACCACTTGGCCTTATCAAAATCGAAGCGAGCGCCTGATTTGCCAATTCGCTCTATGGAAAAGTCCTGACTCAGTTGGTCGAGTGAGAATATCTCCTGCTCAGTTCCCGGATTCCATCCCAAGAAGGCCAAAAAATTCAGTGCTGCTCCTGGTAAGAAGCCAAATTCCCGAAAACCCATAAAGGAATCTTCCGGACGCTCTCCCTTCCACGAAAGCGGAAAAACCGGAATACCCAGTTTGCTGCCATCCCGCTTGCTCAACTTGCCTTTGCCCGTAGGTTTGAGGATGAGCGGCAAGTGTGCGAAGTGAGGCATTTCCTCTTCCCAACCAAATGCCTGATAAAGCAAAACGTGATGCGCTGTACTCGGCAACCACTCTTCTCCTCGAATGACATGCGAAATTTTCATGGCGTGATCATCCACAATATTGGCCAGGTGATAGGTAGGCATACCATCACTTTTCAACATGATCTTATCATCCAGCTCATCACTCTTGAATTTGACATCGCCCCGAATCAAATCGCTGACGGTGATGACTTCGCCAATGGGTACTTTGAGCCGGATGGTGTAGGGCCTACCACTTTGCAGACGTTCCGCCAATTCATCGGCAGCCATTCCGATGCTGTTGTCCAACTGATCGCGGACACTGGAATCGTATCGAAATGTTTTTCCTTCGGATTCGTGGTCCGCTCTCATCTTTTGTAGAGACTCATCGGAGTCAAAAGCATAGTAGGCACGACCTTTGTCTATTAACATTTGAGCAAATTCCGAATACATCGCCTTCCTTTCTGATTGTCGGTAGGGACCATAGTCGCCTCCAATGTCAGGTCCTTCATCTGGAACAATACCACACCACTCTAATGCTTCCACGATGTAAGCCTCTGCACCAGGTACGTAGCGAGTTTGATCGGTGTCTTCGATTCGTAAAATAAAGGTGCCGCCATTTTTCTTGGCAAGCAGGTAATTGTAAAGGGCCGTACGGACGCCTCCAATATGAAGGGCGCCTGTTGGACTAGGGGCAAAACGAACGCGGAAATCTTTCATAAATCAGCAAACAATGGGTTGTTAAAATAAAGTTCAGAAAAGCTAAAATAAATTGGCATTCAGGGCAGCATTTCGAGCCGCTCATACGTTTCTGAATATAATTCAAAAGAATAGCAAAGTTAGCTAAAATTGAACAAAGAGGTCGTTCGGATTTTTGAACATGTCCGCAAAAATCAGCAAAACCGGTTTAAGAAGAAAACAGTCGCAGATACTTTTCAAAAACACCCACCTCCTCATCGTCACCCATTACGATACGATATTACTACTGATGAGAATCAGTTATCAACCTTATTATCGAACCTACTGAATCAATCCCACTATCCAAAATGATGTATTTGGTTAAGACACCTCAGATTATCAGAAAAATGTTTCCCAACTTTGTTTGGTCCGTCTCAGAACTAGACAGAGTTCTCTACCTCACTTTCGACGACGGACCTCATCCTGAAGTAACCCCTTGGGTACTTGAGCAACTAAAACCTTATGATGCCAAGGCGACCTTCTTTTGCGTTGGCGACAATGTACAAAAGTACCCCGATACTTTTGACCAGTTGCTGTATGAAGGACACACGGTCGGCAATCACACCTTCAACCACCTCAATGGCTGGACAACCGACAACCTACCTTACTTTCACAATGTCAGGCATTGTGCTAGGTTGATCAACTCGGAATTTTTCCGCCCGCCCTATGGCCGCCTGAAACCCAAGCAAGTTCAGTTTCTACAACGGCACTACCAGATTGTTATGTGGGATGTGTTGAGTGGAGATTTCGACACGAGCATCAATGGCATGCAGTGCTTCCGCAATGTTGCGCACAATGCCGGCCCAGGTTCCATTGTGGTTTTTCACGACAGCGAAAAAGCGCGGAAGAATATGATGGCTTCGCTTCCAAAAGTGTTGGAGCACTTCCATAAATTGGGATACCGCTTCGAGGCACTTCAGCCCAGCCGATCCAATATCATTGCTGCCTAACGATCGTCGTCAAGTATTTACACAAAAAGACCTATTTACTCATTGTCCCTGGGCAATGCTGCGTAGCTTATGCGGAGCTGGCTCGCCTTGCGCAAGCTGATCTTGACATCTGACACGATGCCCATATCTACTTTCTTATCAACCTTCAAAGAGGTCGTCACAAGGCCCCTTTGAAGCTCTGGGGCATTTTGGCGAAACATTCTCGCTGCCGTCTCTACTGCGTCGGGCCGTACAAAAGCATCGTTGATTTGAATGACCGGCGCATTGCCTCGCTCTTTATCGATCGGAGCGCCTATGTGAATGTGCTGAATCAAAGACTTATGCCGCAACTTGACCAACTCTGTTGCACGAGGAATCTCTGTGCGCACCTTTAAACTACTCTTGCGAAGAACCGTAACGACCATAAAGAAAAACAGCAGCATAAAAATGATGTCTGGCAAAGCAGACGTATTAATAGCCGGACTTGTCCGACCTCTCTTTTTGATAAATTTTGCCATAGCTTTTTATTTGAGCATTGGTTGAGATAAACGATAGTGAATACTCCCTATCCGCCAAAGGCAGCGTGAAAGATTTTAGTCTCCACTGTAATCGGTAGGGTCCGCCTCAGATATCACTAAGGGGATTTCTTGGAGAATCTCTTTCTTGGCAGCCTTGCCCAGGTCGGCAAAGGCTTTACCATGTAAGCGATGCGAACGTTGATTCCAAAGCTCATTGTAAGCGGCCTTTAGCTCATTGTATACATGGAGATAGGTCTCGTAATTGGTTCCTCTGTCATTTTGCAAAGAGATGACTGCATTTTTGGGTCGGGTCGGAAGTTCGGGGCTGCCTTTGGGATTGGAGATGAACTCCTTGGCCCGTTCCTTTAAGGCCGACACAGAGGCCGGTTCTCCCTCTACCAGCAATTCGTTGGCTGCATTGACTTTGACGGTCAAAACATTTTTCTCAGGAATGGGTCTCGGGGGAGTGATTTCCCAGGGAGGTAGCTTTACCGTAATACCTTGATCGGATAAAATGGTGGTAGAAACTAAGAAGAACAACAACAGCAAAAAGGCAATATCTGCCATGGAACCAGCATTGATGCTGTTTTGTGGACGCTCTTTTCTCTTTTTTAACATGCCGAATGGTTTAGCGCGTGAACAAATCCATCCGATAGTTTTTTCGACTTATAGCAAGACTAGTGTTCTGCCCTAAAACAGAAGATGTCGTTCCTTTTGACTTTGGTGGGTCCAACACAATAATTTTCTAATTTTAAAAAGTCATCCAACGGATGGTACCATTTCGTTCTCTTTATACTACAAACAAGCAATGAACAACCTACGTAAGAAATGGCGGGCGCTTTGGCAACCCAATATGTATCATGGCTGGGGTAAAAGTCGGCAGTATTTTGAAGGCTGGTATGTGAAGATTGTCGATCCGACCGAACAGTTTGTCTTGGCCCTCATTCCGGGTATTTCTATGGATGCCAATGGGCAGCAGCATGCCTTCATTCAGGTTTTGGACGGCAAGCAGTGCCAGGCCAGTTACCATCGCTTCGAAGCCAGTGACTTCAAGCCTTCCGGCGAACGCTTTGGCCTCGATCTGAAAGGCAACTACTTTTCTGCGGAGAAAGTTCGCCTGCAGTTGGATGGCCTGGAAGGAGAAATCGCCTTTGAGCAGTTGTACCCTTGGCCCAAAATGTTGGGAGCGCCGGGGATCATGGGCTGGTATTCTTTTATTCCCTTTATGGAATGCTACCATGGGGTAGTCAGCATGAACCACCGAATCAGTGGGCAATTAAAGATTGGGGGTCAGCTGGTCAATTTTGACCAAGGCAAAGGCTACATGGAAAAAGATTGGGGTGTTTCCTTTCCGAGCTGTTGGATATGGACCCAAACCAATCATTTTGAGGAAAACCGCCAGGTATCTATGATGGCCTCGGTGGCCAACATTCCCTGGCTGGGCAGTCATTTTGTCGGCTACATCGTTGGTTTTCTTTTTGAAGGTCAACTGTACCGCTTTGCAACCTACACGGGCGCAAAAATGAAGGCCGCCTTAAAAGAAGACCGAGTCGAGTTGGCTTTCAAAGACCGGAAGCACCGTTTGCAAATCACAGCCATCAAAGGCCCGGGCAGCAATTTAATATCTCCCATATCCGGTGAGATGACGGGTAAAGTCAACGAAAGCATGCAAGCAAAGGTTGAAGTGGCATTTTATGAAAACGATCAGTTGTTGTATAGAGGCAAGGGACGAAATGCTGGTCTTGAAGTCGCAGGCGATATCGATAAGCTGTTGACTTCGAAATGGAGACGTTGAAATTTTACATCATTCTATAAAAATCTGGACAACAACTGATCGTTTTCATAAAATGCTACTTCAACCTTTGCTTGCATGCTTTCGTTGACTTTACCCGTCATCTCACCGGATATGGGAGATATTAAAT
>JBCCSZ010000310.1:0-9280 GCA_039199225.1 Bacteroidota bacterium | reverse complement strand
CGGTGCAGACGGAATAGAATGCCACGCCATCGGCTTTACCACCACCCGATACTTACAATTCACCTTCCGATCTCGAAATGCCAAAATCCGAGAAATTGAGTTGTACGGTACAGTTCCCAATCGCATTACCTGTCCACCAGACTTGAATACCTGTATTACAACTCGCGATTGCGACTGCCCTCGCCTACCCATGGAAGAATTTATAGGTTCCAATACCAATATCGACATCCCGGCGGAGAAAGTCAATGCTGTTGGCTTTGTCCGAAATTACCAACATACTTTCTTCAACGAAGGGTATCACGATCCAGATTACCCTCCCTATCCCAATAATCAGTATACCTGGTCGCCAACCTCCCGATCCGAATATGACCACGATCAATTTTACCAAGCGATTTTTGATCTAGGCGTTGGTATTTGCGCCGATGTTCATAAAGCACCAGCTTATTTGACCACCTTCGCCTACAAAAATAACAACCCGGATTACACAGTCGCCAATGCCATTGAAGAGGGCCTACTGTCTGATGAACAAATTTTTGTCAAGGTCATTGAGCGCAAACCCTTTGATGAAACACGCTACCCCATCACCGTAGATTTAGAGCTGACCGATCCAAACGCCTATGTGGAGCATGCCGACGTACTCTACCAACTGGCCAGCCGCTATGGCAACTCGACCAATAATCCCAATTTAAAGGTCGCTTCCAATAATCAGGCAAAAAGTGGCTTGGGCCTCATCCAATACGTCGAAAACTGGAACGAACCCGATAAATGGTGGCACTTCTTTTTGGTACAAAATGAGTCGTACCTCGATCCATATGTCGAACAGCGACTGGGCTATTTTACCCCCTTTGAATACGCTGCGATGTCCAGCGCAGGCTATGACGGAAATGGCAAGACCAATGGCATAGAAAACGTCGTTCGGGCGCGCTATCCTGGCAATATTCCTCCAGGCGCTGGTCCCGTTGGCCTGGAAAGCAGCAACAGCGGTCTAAAGTTCGCTATGTGTGGCCTGACGGAGATCAACTTGGATTATGTGCGGGCCGTTAAGTTTTGGTTTGAACACTACCGACCAGATATTGAATTTCCTTTCGAAGCCATCAACTTTCACCATTACAGCCACAATGGCAACCTGGGACAACAGCAACAATATGGCATCAGCCCGGAAGAAGACGGCCTTCGAGAGCGCATCCGAAAGGCAGTTGATTTTCGGGACCAATACCTACCAGGCGTGGAGGTCTGGTTGTCTGAATTTGGCTACGATACCAATCCCAACTCCATCCAAAGCCCGGATTGTAGCCGTTTTTGCAGCGATTGCAATAGCCCACAGTGCTTTGAGAAAATGCGCGAAATCCAAGGTCAGTGGGTCGTGAGAGCCTTTATGGAAATTGCGGCCGGTGGTGCCGACCGGGCCATGGTCTTCAGCATGCGCGACGGCAATCCCGAAACCGACGGCACCATCTATTCCTCTGCAGGACTGAACACATTCGGCGGCCCCGATGAAGACATTTTCGACTCCAAAACGGGCTGGTACTATGTTTCTACCTTCAAAAAGGTAACAGAAGGGCTTCGCTTCGATCCAACTTTCCAGCACGATGATCCAGCGGTTCGCCTCTACCGCTTTGTCGATGATTGCAACAATCCCGAGCGAACGGTTTATGCCGCTTGGAGTCCGACCAGTACCCTTGGTGACGACCGACCCATTATTTCCAACTATCAACTGCCCATATCTGCCGATGGCGCCAGCCTCATTCAGATGACCGACGGCGATGTCGATGGGGTAAAGTCGACGCCCAGACAGTGCAACGGACAGGTATGTGTGGACATCAGCGAAAGACCAAAGTTTATTGTTCTTGGCGAGGCAAAGGATGTTTTCCAGGCTTGTGACTGCCCTTACTTGTCCTTTGAGCCATCCGGCAGCGGTAATACAGCCGCGCTTGGCGATGAACAAGCCATAGCTACGGACTTGTATTGCGGCGAAGGGGCTGCAATGCAATCGGCCTGGGAGGGCAATACTGGCCAGGAGGTCCTGATTGATTTGCAGGATATGGCTCGTATTGATCACCTTTTCATGTTCAGCGACAACAGCAGCAGTGGGCAGATAGATATCTATACTGGCGCTCCCGGAGATTGGCGCTTTTTTGCTTCCTGGGATGTATTCACCCCTCGTCCAAATAAATGGAAGTCTTTTGCCGATGTGAACCGCAATACTCGCTACATTCGACTGGTTGCTCGCCAGGATGGCATTCGAATCGGGGAGGTCAAGGTTTGTGGTCAGAGCAGCAGGACGCCCCCTCCTTCCTGCAATGATGGCATTCAAAATGGCAATGAAACTGGGATTGATTGCGGCGGTAGCTGTCCAGCTTGTCCCACTTGCTCAGACGGCATTCAAAATGGCAACGAGACGGGCGTTGACTGCGGTGGCAACTGCGCACCTTGTAGTGACAATAGCTGCTTGGTCCCGCTGCGTCCGAATATGTTTTTTCAGGAGAATGGACAATCTGCCCAGGCAGGAAATTTTGCCGGGAGCTTAGCTGATGAACAAAATACCATGGGTGATCCGATCAATGGGCAAGGCACAGAAGTCAATACAGCTTGGCAGGACCCTTGGGGAGCTGGCGTGAAGGCTTATGTCGATCTAGGGCAGGTTTACGACCTAAGCAGCTTTCATTTTTTCGATGGTTTTGGCGAAGGGATGTTCGAAGTCAGCACTGGCCAGCCAGCGGATGCCAATCCTCCGTTCATTCGCTTCAACGCTAATAGCTGGCCCCCACAATGGGTTGGCTTTTCCGGCCCCAACTATGAGGTTCAGACCCGATACTTAACTTTTACACGCATCGACCCCGCGGCTAAGATCAATGAAATGGCTATTTGTGGGGTACCAGCCGACGATCGTATACCGACTTGCGAAGATGGCATTCAGAATGGCAATGAGACCGGAGTAGACTGTGGTGGCGATTGTCCGCCCTGCCCCCTTGAAGGTTGCCAAATCAACTTGCGTCCAGAGATGTTTTTTACGGCGGATGGACAGTCGGATGCTGCAATCAATTTTGGCGGGAGTTTGGCAGATGAGCAAGACGATATGGGCGACCCCATCAATGGTCAGGGAGTGGAAGTAAATACGCCCTGGCAATTTCCCTGGGGCAGCGACCGACAAGTATATGTTGATCTTGGACAAGTATATGATTTGAGCAGCTTTCATTTTTTTGATGGCTTTGGAGAGGGCATGTTTGAAGTCAGTACCGGCCGGCCAGCAGACGGCAATGCGCCCTTCATTCGCTTCAATGCCAACCATTGGCCACCACAGTGGATTGATTTTTCAGGTCCTAACTATGCTGTCCGCACACAGTATCTGACTTTTACCAGGGTGGATCCAGCCGCTAAGATCAATGAAATCGCTCTGTGCGGACAAGTAGCAGATGACCCTACGCCTACTTGCCACGACGGCATCCAAAATGGTCGTGAGACGGGCGTTGATTGTGGAGGTATTTGTCCTCCTTGCCCCACCTTCGACTGCCGCATTCCTCTGTCACCCGAGCAGTTTTTCAATGAATTTGGTCAAGCCGACCCCAACGCCAACTTTGCCGGAAGCCTGGCCGATGAGCAAAGCGACATGGGCGACCCCATCAATGGTCAAGGGACCACAGTGGCTATTCCTTGGCAATACCCTTGGACCGACAATGTCAAGGCTTACGTAGACTTGGGACAAACTTATGAGCTTTCCTCCATCGCCCTTTATGATGGCTTCGGCACTGGCCGCTTCCAGATCGCGACAGGCTTACCCGATGCTGCTACGCCTGCCTTTTTAGACTTTAATGCCGATCAATGGCCACCTGCCTGGCGACTTTTCGATTTGGAGGGGCAGAACATACAAGCTCGCTATCTGACTTTCACTAGAGTCGATCCGGCTGCCAAAATCAATGAAATCAGTATTTGTGGGACTGCTGTTCCTGCCTCGCTTCGACTTGGAACGACTTCTCAAACATCGACAGAATGCCACTTCAAAGTCTTTCCGAACCCTGCCCGAGATCAACTGCAGTTACAATCCGAACAGACCCTCGAGGGACAATTGAAAATTGTGGATTTACAAGGTAAAGTGGTCATGGAACGCTCCTTACAGCATGAGCTTGTCTCCCATATTGACATTGACCATCTACACAACGGCATGTATATTTTATTTTTGGAAGGCGTGGATGGCTGCAAACGACCCATCCAAAGATTTGTCAAGCTACCTTGAATTTAGCGAGTTGTAATCATAATAGCCCACTTCTTTTGTTTGTCTTTGTATTTGCGTTCTACAAAAGATTGGTTTTTGATGCGTACTTTTTTGATGGCTTCAGCTGGAATGTCGTAGAGCCTGGCATCTATCTTTTTGAAAAGTGGACGCTTGTCGATTACGTATAAAAAGTCGCTATCAGAAGCCCCGTCGTCCAAGAGTTTGGCATAAGCCGAAGACAGCTTGCGAAGTTTTTCCTGGTTTTGGTACTTAGCGCGCACCCGGCTGATCATAATAACAGCTCCATCGGCTGCTTTTGGGCCAAACTTGTTGACAGCATCTTCCTTTCGCATGGCCTTGATCACGGCAATGTCCTCGGGACGAAAAGCTTTCATAAATTCTGCCATACTGAAGGGCCGATCATCTACCAAGATGTAAGCATTCCGACCAACATCCCGAAGGCTGGGCGTTTTGGTCATGTCCAACACCTTGGAATTAGCGGGTGCTTCGGCAGGTTGGGTCGTTTTACAGGCAGAAAAACTTCCTATGCAGCAAATTAAAAAGAGCAATCGCAGCGTCGTCATGGTTGCTTGGGTTGATGGGATTTCATGGGCCACAATGATTTTAAGCTTACACCTCATTCAACCAATCCATAATCGTTTGATTGATCTGTTTGGTTTCGATCAAAAAGCCGTCGTGACCAAAATCGGAATGAATCTCTTTGTAAGTAGCATTGGGCAAATGCTGCGCCAGGAATTTCTGCTGGATGGGAGGAATAAGCATATCGGTATCGATGGCGATCACAAGGCTTGGCATTTGTAAACGGGCCAAACCAGCTTCCAGACTACCTCTACCCCGCCCCATATTGTGGGTATCCAAGCTCTTGAGCAAATGCCAGTAGCAATGGGCATAAAAGCGGCGCTTGAGCTTATCGCCCTGATATTGGACGTAGGAGCTGGCTCTGAAATCTTCAAGCTTTTCTGTATCCGAATCGGTTTGTGTTTGTATGTAAGCATCAATGGTTCGGTAACCCAACAAGCCAACCGCTCTAGCCCCTCTTAAGCCTTCGGCCCCCGCCTCGTCGGTATTTTCTCGAAAACTTTGATCGGCCTCCAAAGACATGCGTCCTGCCTCGTGGATGGCAATGGCCCATGCCGTCTCCCGCGCAGAAGTCACTAGCAAAGCCATTTTTTCAACCCGATCTGGATAGTGATGGGCGTATTCCATTACTTGGTGACCACCACAAGAGCCCCCGACAGCCAGGGCAATCTTTTCGATTTGCAAATGCTTGCGAAGCAACTCGTGCGCCTGGGCCATATCCCGGATGGTCACTTTGGGAAAATCCAAACCGTAGGCTTTTCCAGTATGTGGATGGATGCTGCGCGCGCCCGTCGTACCATAACAAGAACCCAAAATATTGGCACAGACGATGAAATGTTTTGCTGGGTCAAAAAGGCGATTCGAGCCAAAAAGGCCGGCCCACCAATCCGCAACCTGAGAGTTGGCAGTCAGCGCATGGTATACCCAGATAACGTTGTCCTTGGTTTCATTCAACGTGCCATAGGTATGGTAACCAATGGTCAGCTCTGGAAGACATCCACCAGCCTCCAATTCAAAGGGTTGATCAGAGTGGTAAAACTGCAAATCCGGAATAGATACCGGAAGTTCATAGCTGGTTCCTTTTTGTTCCAAGATCATAGTTGCTTTTTGAGTTAAATTACGATTCAGCAGGAAGAAAGTTTTTTATTCGAGTGCTTACTGACCAAGCGATGGTGTTGTCGAGCCGTTCATTGCAATTTCAGTTCTTTCGACTTTTGAAGGGCTTGACCGATGTCGCTCATTAGATCATCCAGGTGTTCCAAGCCGACAGAGACGCGAATCAAGCCATTGGTAATGCCGACCTCCAAGCGTTGTTCTTCGGTCAACTTGGCGTGGGTTGTGGAGGCAGGGTGGGTGACAATGGTCCGGGTATCTCCCAAGTTAGCACTTAGCGAACAGAGTTGAACATTGTCCAAAAAGCATCTGCCTTGTTCCAGGCCGCCAGCCAGTTCAAAGGTTACAATGCCACCTCCTTTTTTCATCTGCTTTTTGGCTATTTCATAAGCTGGATGATCGGGTAAGAAGGGATAATTGACTGCAGCGATAGATGGTTGTTCTTTTAGCCAGTTGGCCAGCCCCAAGGCATTGTCGCAGTGGCGATCCATGCGCACGGCCAGTGTTTCCAGGCTCTTGGAAAGCAACCAGGCATTGAAAGGAGATAGCGAAGGCCCTGTGGAGCGACAAAATTTGCGCACCTCATCGACATACGCTTGCTTACCAGCTACAACGCCTCCCAATACGCGCCCTTGCCCATCGATGAACTTCGTGGCGGAATGGATGATGAGATCAGCACCAAAATGAGCAGGCTGCTGCAAATAGGGCGTAGCGAAGCAATTGTCGACATTGTAAATCAGGCCATGCTCGCGGCAAAACTGCCCAGCAAACGCCAGGTCAATGACTTCCAAACCGGGATTGGAGGGCGATTCGATGTAAAGCATCTTAGTGTTCGGACGAACATGCTCCTTCCAACTGTCCAAATCCCTGGGGTCTACAAAGGTACTCTCAATGCCCCACTTAGGCAGGTGGTTGGTCAGCAGCGAATAAGTGGAGCCAAACAGCGCTCGCGAGGCCAACAAATGGTCGCCTTTTTTCAAAAAACTCAAAAAGCCGGCCGTCACTGCCGCCATGCCGGAAGCAGTACAAACAGCATCGTCAGACAACTCCAAAGCCGCCATCTTTTGCTCAAATTCCCGAAAGTTGGGGTTGGTAAAGCGGCTGTAAATATTGCCTTGCATTTCTCCGGCAAAGAGCGCCCGCATTTGCTCAGCATCTTCGTATATAAAACTGGAAGTAGGAAAAATCGGAGCACTGTGCTCCCGATGCGCACTTCTGTCTGCCTGAATTCGAATGGCTTTTGTCTCAAATTTCATTCTGCCGGGTTTATCGTAAGGTCGTAGGTAATTTCAGCTGTTTTGTCCAGCATCTTAGATACAGAACAGTATTTGCCGAGCGATAATTCAATGGCTTGCACTGCTTTTTCCTGCTTGAGCGCCCCATAGAGAAAATAATGCAAGTGGATGCCTACAAAAACCGCTGGAATGGCGCCCTCCTCTCGACGTCCTTCTACTTCCACACGAATGTCTTGCAAATCTTGCTTCATTTTTTTCAGGATGGAAACAACGTCAATGCTACTACAGCCAGCTACGCCAAAAAGCAACAATTCCATCGGACGTACACCCTTCTGTTCTCCACCAACTTTTTCAGAGCCGTCGATTTGTAGCTTGTTGCCCTGTGCGTTGGTTCCTTCGAAATGGACGGCCTTGTTTATGCGGCGTATGGAGATTTTACTCATGTGGTTTTGTGATTTGGTGATTGTGTGGTTTTGTGATTTGGTGGTTTTGTGATTTGGTGATTTGGTGGTTTTGTGATTTGGGGATTTGGGGATTTGGTGATTTGGTGATTTGGTGATTTGGTGATTTGGGGGTAGATGCAAAATAGGGAATTTCTTAGGGATGGCGGATGAAAATGGGGAGTTGGAAGGCGTTAATGAATTCTTAAATACCAATTTTTGGTTGTTAAAGTGTTTTAAGATTCTTGTGTGGAGGTGTTTGGAGGTAGGTTAAAGGTGGGTTAAAACGTTTTAAGTGTATTGAAAGAGAATAAACCTCCGCTTACTTTAGCAGTCAAACAGCCATAAAACAAAAGGAATTATGAAAGCATCCGCAATTACCCTAAGCATCGTTTTTTGCCTTCTGAGCCTGTCAGCCATTGGTCAGTCTTATCCGAAAAACAGTTTGAAAGTAGGTTTTGGAACGGCCTATTTGAACTCAGGTGATTACTTTGGGAGGCATCGCTACATTGAGTATCAACGATCCTTTATTCCTTTGCTGGGCTTGGGCCTCAATGCTGGTATGTCGGATGCCAATAAAAACCTCAATGACTTACAAAAGATCAGTACAAGGGCGTACCAAGGAGAAGCCAATCTCTACCTCGCTCCTATTCACAATCGCGTCAATAGTTTGAAACTGGGATTTGGTGGGGTCTATCGCAAGGCCGAAGACTTGATCGAACCGATTTCTCCTAGTGCGGATGGCCTGGAAAATGTGGTGCGCGACGAGACGAGTGAATTTGGTTACTCTGCCTTGCTGGAATATGAGCTGTACATCGCCAAGCATTTGACAATGGGGACACGGGCCTCCTATCAACAGTTTAAGAGTGGCAACAAAGTATTTTACTGGGGGCTCAATGCCGGGTTTAGATTCTAAAAAGTTTTTGACCTTACCCAACTTTTTATCATAGCAGCATCGTCATTTAGGCAGTACTCATCCTACAATCAATCAAAACAAATGAAAAATATACTTTCAATTTTCGTATTTGTTGTCCTGTTACAATCATCTGCCACTGCCCAATTGTACGTCGGAGAAACAGACATCAACCAGATGGAGGAACTCCACTACATTACCATCAGGCTGGGAAGCCCCTTTACCAAAAGCTATGCTTTGGTTGACTATGGTCAGCCCAATTGTCGACAGGCATTCAAAAGATGCAAAATCCTGGACGAAAACGGTAAGATTATAAGTTTTCGGACGGAAGTAGCCCTTTTCAACTTTATGAGGGAAAAAGGTTGGGATTACCACAGTTCTCATTTTGACGAGGCCACTACTCTGGTCGAAGGCCAAATCACTGTTAGGAATCGATACGTATTTGAAAAAAACACAGCCAATGATGGCTACTACCAACAATCAGAAAACTGATTTTCCTTCTATCACTATAAAGCCCAAGAACTTTTTTAGTGGATTACAAACATATCCGAAATCAGGCCGTCCTGCCCTCAGTGGTAGAGCGGCTTTTTTAGTTCGCCTTGTCGCCGTAGAGCAAATACTTTTTTCGGGTATTTCTAAAGGCTGCCAGGTCAGTTGCCCAGCTTTGACGAATCTCCTCGATGGTTTTTCCAGCTTGCATTTGAAGCCGCAATTGATCGGTTCCAGCCAATTTATCAAAGAAGTTATTTTTTAAAAAGAATTGCTCTTT
>JBCCSZ010000309.1:0-9291 GCA_039199225.1 Bacteroidota bacterium | reverse complement strand
ATCACACAAGACAGCGGTGTATGGTCCGAGTACGAGTGTTGCACAGCTGTAGAAAGTATCTCGGATAGGGAATTCTGTTGGAACCGGTGCATCCAAATCGAAGATGGTTACGGTTGTTGTACAAGAATCCTGCAGACCTGCTGGGTCTGTTCCGCGAACAATGATTTCGTATTGGTCCCCAGAACTCAATCCTGCTGGTGCGACATCCATGCTGAGTGTTACATCAGAAAGAGGCGTACCTGCAGCCGGGATTTGAACTACTGTAACCGGGCCGCAATTATCCGACACATTGTGTGTGATGGAAGGTACAGGCGTGTTTGCACAAGTAGAATTGATGGTCAAGCTGCCAGGGCAGTTGTATACACTTGGTGCCTCATCGTCAACGACGGTTACTGTAAATGAAATTTGATGAGAATTTCCGTCTGCATCAATTGCTGTGACCACAACCGGATTGGCTCCTAATCCAAAAGAAGAACCAGATGGTGGCGAGCTGATGATGGTTGGTGCATTGTCGCAGTTGTCTGTCACAACTGGTGTCCAGCTGTAGGTAGCAGAGCAATCGCCTGTTCCATCGCTAGAAGTATTGATGGTCGTATCCGAAATGGTGGCAATAACCGGAGCGGTTGTATCGGCTACAGTCACGGTGAAGGCACAGTTAGCGCTGTTTCCACCGGCATCGGTGTAGCTGTAAGTAACGGTTGTTGTACCATATCCGAAAGCAGCACTGGTCATCATTCCATCGGAGCGAGTGGTATCTACCAACGTCAAGTCAACATCCTCACAATCATCGGTAATGCTTACAGAAGGATAAGCCGCTAAGCTGCCTTCGCAATCGCCGTCTGCAAAGATGGTTACATCATCCGGGCAATCCATGATTGGATCGGTATTGTCAATGACCGTTACTTTGAATGTATCAGAAGTAGACAGTCCGGCCGACCAAGCCGTCAGTACGACCTGGAACATGCTGTCGTGGTGAATTGCTGTCAGTGGAATTGGTGTACCAGGCATTGGAGACTGGGAGACAGAGTCGACAGAACAGTTGTCCTGTGCTTCGGCTGATCCTAGGCTGATGTAGTTTGGTACAGTTGGATTGTTGCAATCGATTTCGTCGATGAAGAGGTCCTGATCTGCAATTGAGTTGGTGAATTCAGGTGCTTGCTGGTCTTTCACGTTGATGTAGAAATCGCAAGTATCTCTGTTGCCAGAGTTGTCTTCGGCGATGTATTGAACCTTGGAAACCCCTACTGGGAAATCTGCCCAGGCACCTTGCTGACATTCAAACTGGAAATTGCTGATGACGACATCTGCTACCAGGAATCCACCACTACCTTCCAAGCGGAATCCGAAATTATCACCTGCGCTGACAGATACTATTTGGAATCCATTGGCGATGTCGAAGGCTGCCAGTTGAACATAAGTACCATTGAGGAGGTAACCGAAATCATCCGGTGCACCGAGGGTATTATTGTAATCGTAGTTGAAGGAAACCACGCCATCTTCCAGAATGGTCGTTGTAACTTCTGTATTGACACCAGGACCGGCACCACCAAAACCATCTTCGAACATTTGAATGCTGGAAGGAGCGCCAGAAAGATCAACGGCACCTGTACCGGCGTTTAGGTTGGTGATCCAGTTGCCAGGGCCGTAGACGCCCGCGAATCCACTGACGGATGCGCAAGTGCCACCAGGAACGTTTCCTGTGTTGATGGTGATGGCATTGCCTGCGGCATCTGTTGCTGTTGCAGTGAAGCTGCTGATACCTGCGCAATCTTCCGGTGTTGGAATGATCCAGTTAACCGTTGTTTCGCAAAGGTCGTTGTTGGCAATGGCGCAAATGGTATCATTGACGGCATTAGATGGTGGGCAGTTGGTAATGACTGGAGGAATGGTATCACAGATTTGCAATACGAAGTCAAAAGTCGATACGTTGCCACATTCATCCTCTGCAGTATATTGTATAGCATGTGTACCTGTTGGCCAAATGCTGATGTTGTTTGTACTGGTGCTGCCTGCGATGTCATTGTCGTTAGCTGCATCGCTACTTGTGCCTGCAAGTCCGGTTGGATTACCGAATTGATCTTCGGAAGCTGTTACGCTCCAGCCATAGGTAATGTCTCGGCAATCCAAGCCAGTGATGCTCAAGGTATCTGTTGTAATTTCAAATTCGCAAGAACCACCGGCAGTGATATTGAATTTGACCGTATCTCCAGTAAAGGTAAAATCCAAGCCTGCCGCTTTTGAGCCGCTTACGCTAGGATTCGGAGAGACGGTGTTTGTGAGTGCAACAGGTGCTTTTACGCCAGCGGAATCCTGGTCGAGCCAGGGAGCATCCGGATCGGACGTGTAAACCAACAGTCGCAAGCGCTCTTCGTCTCCATCTAAATCAGTTGCCATCATATCGTGATCCAATGCATTGGCTGGATCGCAGTTATCGGCTGCAGAGAAGAAGTTGGAGAAGCTTTCGTAGATGTTGTCGATGCCCAACTGTGGGGTCATGCAATCTTCTGGCGCTACAGGGTTGGCCAGCGTATTGGTTACAGAGACGCTTGTGTCACAGTTGTCTGTTGCATCCGGTACGAAAGCGGCAAGATATGCCGAGTCAGCAGTATAGCTGGGAGAGTTGCAGTCCAGTACGACGCTGGTCGAGCGGCCGTTTCCGGTTGTTACAGGATCGAAAGCACTGAAAGTACCGACGGTCGCATCTGCTGAAAGGCTGTCTACCAATTCAGCCATTGGATCGGTCCAAGTTGGGTCTTCGTTGTCTTCCACTGTAACCAAGAAGTGGCAAGAATCTACGTTACCGCTTGGGTCGTAGACCTTGTAAATCACTCTGGTTGTGGCAGTACAGGCGTCTGCATTGCCATAGAATGTTGTAGAAGGAACAGTGATTGGAATAGCTGGTACAGCCGTTGAGTTGGGACCGTAAGCGATGGTTGTTGGCAAGCTCGATGGTGCGGGGGTGCTTTCTGCACGGAAGCAAATTACGAGCGAATCGATGCCACAGTTATCGCTAAAATCGGGTGTGAGCCAAGACAACTCAGCAGCACAGTCGTAGGCTGTAGAGACTACCGTTGTAGGGTCCATGCCTGTAAACGTATAGCTTGAGTCAGACTGAAGCGTAAGCGTTTCTCCACAATCCGGGCCATCTCCCATGGTGGCGATGGTTGGTACGGTTGGGTCACTGACGGTGATGGTAACCAAGACAGGCGAGGCATCACAATCTTCGAACATACCGTTGTTTGGAGAGTCTTCCAAGACGATATAGCGCGTAAAACTCGTACCGACACTATCGCAGTTAAAGCTGCGAGCACCGGCTGGCTCCATGTCTCCAAACACAGGATCGCTGGTGAACACAAGGAAATCGAAGACGGATGTTCCTCCAGCGTAACCACAACCTCCTGCGGGTGTCACATAATTGGAAAGAGTTGCATTGTTTAGGGAAGCTGAAGGGCCTGTCAGTTCAATTTCGATGCTGATAGGGCCTGATGGAAAAGAAGCATTACAGGCTACTCCTGGAGGACATTGGGCCTGGGATGCTGTTGGAGAAAATAGAAATAGGCTGCCCAAAGCTAAAGTAAACCAGCACAGAAAGTGTCCTGGTAACTTCCAAGTTCGGAGCAACCTATTTTGGGATGTAATAGTTGAAGGAACCATGTTTATTGGTTTTTTCATGAGTTAAAAAGGATGCTATATTTTGTTTTCATAATTGCATAAGAATATAGGGCATGCGTAGAGCTACATACTACGATACCAGTTTTCCGAACAGCCATTTGGCGTTCAGAAAAGCTGCCTTGAACTCGGGTACGATTAATAAACTAGCACCAAAGGCAAATGGCCTACAGTGTTAGAGATTCCTTTTGAAATGCAGTTTTTGAACTTCTTTTTAGATCGGTTTCGGGAAGGAATGTGGTGATTTGTGTTAATGGAAGGCATAAATTAGTATGCCATGGTTTTTAACTTATTGTACCTTTCAGAGGATACAGTTCGGCTTGCAGTCTTACAAAGCCATTTGAAAACGCTCTGTTGACAAGTAGTTCTTTTGTGTTTCGTAGGGTGGGCCTTTAATTTTTATCTCAAAGTATTGTTAGGGAGATACCCAATTGTAGATTAAAGGTAGTAATTATTTTGTGAGTCAAATAATTATTTCAAATTTTTTTTGGTAAGAGACCTTGTGCGTGTTGCTTATTCTGTCTAGATGATGGCTTTCATGCGAAGTATGAATGTACAAAAAAAGCATTCGCAGGTTTGTCTTCATCTTGTTATATACATGTTGTTTTTTGAAATGTATTGCCCAGGAATATATCTTTTTTGTATTGTTACACGTATACCGTTTAGGAGGATGTGCTTGGCAGTATATGTAAGACCTATGCGATGAGTACTCGTTAAGGTCAGATTAGTCAGGCGATTACCCATTATTAAAAAACATTGAATATGCGTATCTTTCGTAAATCCTATGGTCGCATTCAGCTATGTGACAATTTACGAAAAACCAATAAATGACCCCTCATGCTCAAAATTGAAGACTCTGTAGGCTTAGAAGGCACCAACCGTGTTCAGGATGTCAGGGCCGTTCAACAAATTTTATTGCAATTGTCTTTACTAGCTCCTGCTGCCTTTGTAGAGGAGTGTCTTGATCTGACTGTTGTGAAGCCAGTTCAGGCCATTAAGAATCAGTTGCTTCGCAGAAAAACCGATGTGCAAAAAGCATTGGAAGCACTTTCAGTAGGCTCGGATACCCTTCAGGTTGGTCAGATACGTGCAACGATCAGGGCCATTGAAAGTTTCCAACGAAAGCAGATGGGGATGGACAATCCCGATGGAACAGTACTGCCAAACCGCAAAACACATAAGCAAATAAATAAGGTTCTGCGGGAGAAAAAGCGTGGCACAAGTTCTAGCGCCAGCCTGCGGGCTGCCACCAATCCATCTTCCGACTTTGATCTAAACATTCATCAGGGACGTATTCAGTTGGATGTTCGTCTGAAAGGGCAGCGCCGCACCAAGCATTTCAATATTGCGGATGCCAGAAGTTACATTACCAGAAAGTACAACTGGAATGCTATCATTAAGCTGATGAAGGCTACCTATGAGCGTTGTGCAGATATTTATACCCCTTCCACTAAGCTGAGCGGTACCAACAGTGACGACCTATTACTGATTCCTGATCAGGGCATCGCTTATGTCATCGAGTTGCAGCTAAAGCACGCCTTGAAGACCCAGGGTTCGCTGGACAATATATTGAGTAGTGTGGATGCACGTCCTGGCGAAAACTTCCTTGACAAGATTCTAAAGAAGGGCAAGCATTTGGGCTTTTTGAATGAAGTTTCCAACAAATCTGTCAAACGCTTGGAGGACAATTCAAAAATAGAAATTCCCAATTCCCATGATGATGAAAAGTTGATTTACCACTTTTGCCGGGATATTGTGCGGGCGCGCCATGGTGCTTGGAGTGATCTTCCAGGCGTTTGCAACATCGTGGGCTTTCGGCGCATTATGGATACAAACCAGGTTACACATTTCAACGATACCATAGCTGTCTGTTGGTTGGAGTCCAATGGAAAAGAGCGTATAGAACTCAACATCGCCACGACAGAGCCTGGTAACAAAAGTGCCAATAATCAACTGGCGCCACAGACCCTGACCTTGCTGCCCGGATACCACATTAATCGTCAACCCGCTGGTCGAACCCATGCTGGGCTGAAGCATATGAAAGATGGCAGCTTTACCTGGGTGCCGGGCGACACGACTATGAACTTTCACCAGGGTAAAAATAACTTTAAGTATCCGCGAAATAACTGGCTGACCATTCACGGGTTTACTGGCGAGCTCAAAACAGGGGTTCCCAAAGCGGGCATGGATGCCAAGGATGTTCTCAATCTCAACTTGCTGCTGTCAGAGCTGTACCTGATTTTTTCCAAATATGGAAACGACGAGTCCAGGTCTTGTTACACCAATCTGAAAAACTGGGCTGCTGCGGCGCCCATCACCAAGGAGTCTTCAGGCAATGGCAAAGTCGTCTTGGCCCAAAAGATCGGTTCTAAGGTACATCGCAAAACCATTGATCTGCAAAAGGCTAAAACCTGGATGCTGAACACTTGGTATCGGAAGAGAGAAAAGAATCGACAAAAAATTCTCGACATCCTACACGCCATTACGGATTATTCGGATGACAAAATTGCTTCCTGGCAAAAGGTCCCCAAAGAGGTCATTGAGCCATTCATCAAATTGGAACACATCGAAAAAGTGGTGGACATTCAAGCCATGCATGTTGCAGACATTCGCGATAAAAGGCTGGATGGGCTAGGGGGCGATGGCTTTGTGGAAATGCTCAGAGGTATTTACCAGCCCATCACACATGCATCGGCCCATAAAGCCAGGGTCGACGAACTCCTGGAAAAGCTCAACGAATTTCCGTTAAAAAATGTCTCGGGTCTGCAGTCCAAACTGAAAAGGCTCAGCATCAATACCATTGTGGATCGCAGGGGCGTGTTGATGAATACGGCCTATGACGCGGTAGATGATATTCCACACATTGAGCATCTGACGGTCGGGCGTTCCTCCGAAGGTTGCCAAGTGATCTACGATACGGAGGTCTTCTACACCTTTTGGACCAAGCTGTTGCAACGGTCAGTTGTCGTGGGACAGTGCCGCTGGTATTACACCTTGATCGAAACCACCCGGTTTAAAAAATCCTCCATCGTCTAGCAGGATTTGAAATTCATTGATAGCGATGAGACGGCTGGTATGAACAAGCGTTTTATTAATCGAATCAGATCGGTTATTTTTACCATATGAAAAACAAGCTTTCCTTTTTCGACAGATCGATTGTCCTCCTTCTATGTAGCTGTTGTCTGCTCTTGTTCTCCAATCAGCTGGTGGCCCAACAAGATGCGCAAATGCCTAAAATTGGTTTGGCCCTAAGTGGAGGAGGGGCCAAAGGCTTGGCACACGTAGGTGTACTGAGGGTACTGGAAGAAGCAGGTATTCGGCCTGATTTTATTACGGGAACGAGTATGGGCAGTATCGTTGGTGGGCTGTATGCGATTGGTTATTCGGTGGATCAGTTGGAGGTATTGTGTCGGGAGCTGCCTTGGGATGATTATTTCGACGATCAATTGCGGCGCGATTACATCCCCATTGAAGAAAGAGAAGCTTGGGATCGCTATCAGATACAATTTCCGCTGAAGGACGGAAAAATTCAGTTGCCCAAGGGCATCATTGGTGGCCAGCAAATTTCCATGTTGTTGTCGAGGCTGACCTTTCCGGCCCAACAATATGAAAATTTCGATGATTTCCCTATTCCATTCCGCTGTGTAGCAACCGATTTTGAGACAGGTGGTGCGGTGGTGTTGCGGCGCGGTTCTTTGGCCGATGCCTTGCGGGCCAGCATGTCCATTCCCTCCGTCTTTGAGCCTATTGTGATTGAAGATCAGCTGTTGATCGATGGGATGTCGATCCGAAATCTGCCGGTCGAGGATGTGATCAAGATGGGAGCTGAAGTCATCATTGCGGTGGATGTTGGAGGGCCACTGTACACCAAGGATAATGTAACGTCTATCTTCCAAGTTTTGGAGCAAACCAGTAGTTATCGCATTGTAGAGCTGAATGATGAGCAACTCAAATTGGCCGATGTCATCATCCGTCCGCAGGTGGTGGATTTCAGTGGATTGGATTTCAACCCGGCGGATACGCTGATGGCTTTAGGGACGAAAGCGGCCCAGGATGCTTTGCCAGCTATCCAGTCGTTATTGCCCCAAAGGAAGGGGGTATTGGCCAGTCGGCCAGAAGTTGGTATTCCAAGAAAATTGCGCATTGATTCCTTATCCATTCAAGGCTTGGATCAGAAGAAAAAGCAAATTGTGATCAACCTGTTGCGTTTGCAAAAGGGGAAGTCTTACACCCTTGGAGAGTTGGAGAAAAAGATCGAGCGCCTGCCGGGAAGTCAATTCATAAAATCTGCCAACTACTATTTACGACCTCTAGGGGATGGCTACATGCTCAAAGTCGTGGCCATTGGTCAGACGGGTGATTTTCTGAAGGTCAGTGCAAATTATGACAGTAACCTCCGTGCGGGCTTGTTGCTCAATGCGACCTTGCGAAATTGGCTGTTGAATGGCTCTCGATTGTCCATTGATTTTAAGTTATCTGAAAATCCGATGCTGCAGGTGGACTACTTGGTCTACACAGGTTCCCGGCCCGGTTTGGGGGTCAATGCTTTAGGGCGCATCCACTTTTATCCAGGATTTTTCTACGAAGACGATGAGGCGTTGGACGGTTTTGAAATTCACCATTACGAAGCGCGTGCTGAATTGCTAGGAACTTTGAACAGCCGATTCTTGGCAGCTGTAGGGGTGGGGTGGGAGCGATTTTCTCAGACGGAAACCTTCCTGGATTCTGAGTCCCAAAATCTTCGTCTGCATCAAGCCAACATATATCTACGGCTTTTGCGGGATACCTACGACCGTTTTCATTTCCCAAGGGAAGGGTCGCACAGCCGCCTGGTGTCCAAGCTAACCTTTGATGGTAGCCTCAAAACCTTTGGTGATGGTGGTCAGACCTTGCCGCTGGAAAACCTCAATTACTTTGTCCGCGCACAAATGAACAAGCTCTTTCCGTTGGGCAGGCGTTTTGCCTTGCACTGGTACAATGATGCCGGAGCTGTCTCTCTTTCGGAAGACAATTTGCTCAGTCTTTTCTACCTTGGCCGCAACATTCCCAACCAGTGGTCCCAGGTTAATTTTGTTGGATTGGATTACATGCAGCAGCCCGCTTCTTCCTATGTGATTACTGGTTTGAAGTTTCGAATGGAGCCCGCCAGGGACTATTTTGCTTCCTTGATGGTGAATTATGGTTACTTTGATGTAGCACCTTTTGAATTCACCCAGCCGGGTAGTGAAACCTTTGTTCAAGCGGACAGTGGCCATCTGTTTGGTGCGGGTATCGAGTTGGGTGTTATGACGCGCATCGGTCCGGCTTGGTTCCGTTCGGAGATGAATTTGCTCGATCCCTCCGTCAATTTTGTTCTTCACCTAGGCTATTTGTTTTGATACTTTCCCATTCGAACCAAAAAAGAGACCATTCGACACAAATCCTTTCTTTTCGATTCAAAAAATCCCAGTTTTGGATCAACGCCTTTGACAAGTTAAATGCTTATCGGTTCGGAGCGAACTGGCAGGCCATCACGATATACAAAACGGCTGGTTTTCATCAGCCTTCAAGAACTGCTTTTTAGGTAATGTATGTGAAGGGCATAAGAGGAAATGGTTTTTGCTTTGTGGCAATGGGACCATT
>JBCCSZ010000308.1:0-9312 GCA_039199225.1 Bacteroidota bacterium | reverse complement strand
TACAGGGCGAGCTCATCGTCCAACCCGATTACGAATACATCAGCTATGCTGGCGAGGGCCTATTCCGCGTTGAGCAAGGCGACAAAATCGGCTACTTCAACGAAGAAGGCAATTGGATTTGGGATTTGAATGAGTAGGGGGATGTGATTTGGTTATCTAGTGGTTTAGTGGTTTTGTGATATGGTGGTTTTGTGGTTTTTGTGGACGGATTATCTTTTTCCTCTCTTTTTCAAATTTTTGCGATAGCGGGCGGCATTGGCGTTGTGGCCGGAGAGCGTCTTGGCGAAGGCGTGGTAACCGCTGCCATCTCCTTTGGCACAAAAGAAAATATAGTCGTGGTCTTCTATGTTTAGCACTGCATCTATGGTGGGGATGGCGGATAGGCTGATGGGGCCGGGAGGCAGACCTTTGTATTTGTAGGTATTGTAGGGCGATTCTACTTCCAGGTGGCGATTGAGGACCCGGCGGGTGTGGAAATCGCGGGTGGCAAAAACAACGGTAGGGTCGGCTTGTAGCAGCATGCCTTTTTCGAGTCGGTTGTAATACACTCCGGCGATACGCGCTTTTTCGTCTTGCTGGTTGGTTTCCCGCTCGACGATGGAGGCCAGGGTGTAAACTTCCTGCGGGCTGAGGTTGAGCTTTTTGGCTTTGGAGCGCCGGTTTTTCTGAGCCCAAAAGCGCTTGTGTTCTTTTTCCATCCGATCTATGAATTGCCGGGCGGTTGTCGTCCAGAAAAACTCATAGGTATTGGGTATGATGAGTGTCAGGATATTGTCTTTTGTATAACCCTTTTCGGAGAGTAGGCGCTCGTCTTTCAACAAGTGGAGGATGTCCAAAGAATCGGCCTCGATGTAGCGAGCCACCTTTCCGGCGATCTCCTCGGGCAGCCGTTCGTTGGTCATGGTAACCCTCACGGGCGCCTGTTTGCCCGACCTTAGATGACTGATGAGGCGGCGATTGCTCCAGCCAGGCTCGATTTTGAAGCGTCCGGCTCGCATTTTATCCCGCTTGTATTTCATCTGAGTAGCCACCCAGTTGAAAGAGCTTGTATCTAATAAGAAATTTTTATCGTGCAGGCTTTGCACAACCTCTTCGTAGCTAGAACCAGAGGGAATGTACAAAAATGGGTCGTTGAGTGACGCTGGTACATTGGGGCGAAAGACTTGCTGGTATTTTTGGTAGCCAAACCAAGCGACAACGATGCCGGCGACCAGCAGAAAAGTCAATAGTTTTCTCCACATAGGGGCTTTGTTTTCTTACTTCTAAACTAGAACGTCGGCAGGCTTTAGTATGATTCGCTCTCGTTGGGAAAATTTTCCTCTTTAACATCTTTGATATAAGATTGGACAGCCGTACCGATTTCCTCAAATAAATCCATATAACGGCGTAGAAAGCGGGGTTTGAAATCTTTGGTGATGCCCAATAGATCGTGTGTCACCAATACCTGTCCGTCGGTGTCTGGTCCGGCGCCGATGCCAATGGTCGGAATGGTCAGGGATTGGGAGACCTCCTTAGCCAGGCTCGCCGGGATTTTTTCCAATACCAAGGCAAAGCAACCCAACTCTTCCAGCAGCTTGGCATCTTTTTTCAATCGTTCTGCTTCTTCTTCCTCGCGCGCACGCACCACATACGTTCCAAATTTATAGATCGATTGAGGGGTCAAGCCCAAATGGCCCATAACCGGAACGCCAGCCGAAAGAATGCGGGATATGGACTCTGCAATCTGCTCGCCACCTTCTAACTTGACGGCATGAGCACCTGCTTCTTTCATAATCTTGATGGTAGAAGAAAGGGCTTCGGTGGAATTCCCTTGATAAGAGCCGAAGGGCAGATCGACAACCACCAGTGATTTTTTGACAGCCCTTACAACAGAGGCGGCGTGGTAAATCATTTGATCCAGGGTAATGGGCAGAGTCGTTTCATGGCCGGCCATGACGTTGGAGGCCGAATCGCCCACCAGTAAAACATCAATTCCGGCAGCATCCAATATGCGGGCCATCGAATAATCGTAGGCGGTCAACATACTGATTTTCTCCCCTCGCGATTTCATCGCCTGTAATACATGTGTAGTGATTCTCTTTACTTCTTTAGATACGGACATATAGGTCTGTTGTGGGCTGTGAATGTTTAATCGGCTCGCAAGATATTAAATTCAATTTACATTCTGTTAAAGCCGGTTGAACCGCTTGCGCCTTCCAGACGTATATAACAACAGTTGGGGTATTCCCACTTGCATACACTTATGAAAAGTGCTTGTGCGTTATTTAATAGTGTGGACGAAAAGGGTGTTTCGACACACTGTCCTGCACACGACGACAAGGGGGCTGAGATGCCACCTGCACGTCAATGTATGTTAATGCGTTGGTTTTATCGTATGAAAACTTGTAACTTTGCCGCCATGAAAAAAGTTAATTTATTGCTGGGTTTGTTAGGGCTACTCTTTTTGGCCAATTGTTCCAATGATTTTGAATTGGTAGCCGCAGGAGAAGATACGCCTATCGTTTATGGATTGCTATCTCGTGCAGATACTGCTCATTACATTCGAGTGGAGCGCGCCTTTATCGATCCTGAGGTAAGTGCCTTGGAGATCGCTCAACGGCCAGATTCTCTGTACTATGAAAACCTGAGTGTTCGTGTTGAGAGAGCAAGTAACCCAGATGAGTTTTGGATTCTACAACCAGTCGATGGCGCTGATGAAGGCTATCCCAAAAGTGGAGGCATCTTTGCCAATCAGCCTAACATCTTATATAAGTTTAAGCTTGAACCAGGAGAAGAACTGGTTGAAAAAGAAAAGTACATCATTAAAATCGATAGGGGAGATGGCAAACCGACCGTCACGGGAGAAACGACCATCCTTTCCGATATGCGCGTCAGCCAGCCTGCAACCGTCAAGCCCCAAAAGTGGATTTATGGCGACGATATCAATGCGTCCAATCCAGATGTTAGCTGGAGATTTGAGGTCGAGGCCGTCTTTTTCGATCTGAAAATCCGCGTAAATGTTCGCAAAATAAATTTATCTGATCCGGCAGCATCTGAGGATCAGTCCTTGATTTGGACGATCGCTCGGAATATCACACCAGAAGATCAAGGTGATCGGAGCCGTAAATTTCGCATCCCTGCTGCGGGTATGTTCCAATTCATAGGCAGCGAGCTGGAAGCAGACCCGAACGTTGAATACGAGTTCATCGGCTATGACTACATCGTCGAGGCGGGTGGTCAAGAGTTGAAGGACTATATCAACATTGGCTTGGCAAATACGGGCATTACCAGCTCCCAGATCACGACCAATTTCACCAACCTTTCTGAAGGACTTGGGGTTTTCTCATCCAGAAATACCGTTATCTACGAAGGATTCGGATTGACTTCGCAGTCATTGGATTCTCTTCGTCAGGGCGTATTCACCAGAGACCTTAAGTTCAGATAATCCTTCCATACCTGACACTGTGACTTTTTGTCACACTTTTTCCTTCAAAATGACAGACTGAGGGCTGTTTTGGCATAGTTCGATGACCAAATAGGCAGAATTTGGCCTTGGCATATGTATTGATCAATCCTCATTATGTATTACGACATTTTTGAACTTAAAGTGTAATTAAATCGAATAACATGGGTAAAATAATTGGTATTGATTTAGGTACCACCAACTCTTGTGTTGCAGTTATGGAAGGCAATGAACCCGTTGTCATTCCGAACGACGAAGGACGGCGAACAACCCCCTCGGTTGTGGCCTTTATGGACAACGGTGAGCGAAAGATCGGCGATCCTGCCAAGCGTCAGGCCATCACCAACCCGACCCGTACGATCTATTCCATCAAGCGGTTCATGGGCGCGCGTTATTCTGAGAATGAGAAAGAAACAACAAAGGTCCCGTATAAGGTAGTAAAAGGCGACAATGACACTGCTCGGGTGGAAATTGAAGGCCGTAAATATACACCTCAGGAGATTTCTGCCATGGTTCTTCAGAAAATGAAGAAGACTGCAGAGGATTTCTTGGGCTCAGAAGTTACAGAGGCTGTCATTACAGTTCCTGCTTACTTCAACGACTCTCAGCGCCAGGCAACCAAAGAAGCGGGTGAAGTCGCAGGTTTGAAAGTCCAGCGGATCATCAATGAGCCAACGGCCGCTGCTTTGGCTTATGGTTTGGACAAAAGAGATAAAGACATGACCATTGCCGTTTACGATTTGGGTGGTGGTACGTTTGATATTTCCATCCTCGAATTAGGAGATGGTGTCTTTGAGGTGAAGTCTACCAATGGTGATACACACCTCGGAGGAGATGATTTCGACCAGGTCATCATCAACTGGTTGGCAACAGAATTCAAAAACAGCGAGAACATCGATTTGCGCAAGGACCCAATGGCTCTGCAGCGCCTCAAGGATGCCGCTGAAAAGGCAAAGATCGAGCTTTCCGCTTCTCAGGAAACAGAAATAAACTTGCCTTACATCACCGCTGTAGACGGTGTGCCAAAGCACCTTGTCATGAAGCTGTCCCGCTCCAAGTTTGAGCAATTGGCGGATGATTTGGTCGCTCGTACGTTGAAGCCTTGTGAGTTGGCTTTGAAAGATGCAGGCTTGAGCAAGAGCGAGATCAGCGAAGTTATTTTGGTCGGTGGTTCTACTCGTATCCCACGTATCCAGGCGGCTGTCGAAGAGTTTTTTGGCAAGAAGCCTAACAAAGGTGTTAACCCGGATGAGGTAGTTGCCGTAGGTGCGGCTATCCAGGGTGGGGTCTTGAGTGGTGATGTTCAGGATGTACTGCTACTCGATGTTACGCCGCTGTCTTTGGGTATCGAAACAATGGGTGGCATTTACGATGTCGTCATAGAATCCAATACGACCATTCCTGCCAAGAAATCGAAGGTCTATTCCACGGCTGCAGACAACCAGCCTTCTGTTGAGATTCACATTCTCCAAGGAGAGCGTCCAATGGCCCGCGACAATCGTACGGTCGGTCGTTTCATCCTGTCCGACATTCCACCAGCACCTAGAGGGATGCCACAAATTGAGGTGAGTTTCGATATGGATGCCAATGGTATCTTGAGCGTTTCTGCCAAGGACAAAGGTACGGGTAAGGAGCAAAGCATTCGCATCGAAGCATCGACTGGTCTTTCAAAGGATGAGATTGCGAAGATGAAAGCGGAGGCAGAAGCCAATGCTGAAGCTGATAAGGCGGCAAGAGATAAGGTTGAAAAAATCAACATGGCCGATACTTTGATCTTCCAGACAGAAAAGCAGTTGAAAGAGTTTGGCGAAAAGATTCCGGAAGATAAGAAGGGAGCCATCGAGACGGCTTTGGCCGAATTGAAGGAGGTTCACAAGTCGGAAGACCTTGAAAAGATCGAAGGCGCTACCGAAAAATTGAATGCTGCATGGCAGGCGGCCAGCCAAGACATCTACCAAGCACAACAGGAAGGCAGTGCCGATGCGGCAGGTGGCCAGGAAGGTCCTGCTGGTGATGCTGGGGCCGGCAACGGTGATACTTCTCAGGCCGACGATGTAACAGATGTCGAGTTCGAGGAAGTAGACGATACGAAGAAGTAAGAAAGGTTTCGACCTTTAAAGACATATAGAAACTTCCGGTTGGCTTCTGGTCATCCGGGAGTTTTCTTTTTGGGTGAAATTAGGTCTGTTGAGCTATTTGGGAGGCCCATGCCTTGGCCCTCTGGGTCGTCGGAAAACCTCCTCCAGCACCTCATCGAAGTCGGGGCGTTGCGCTTCCGTACAAATGTTTTCTCGTACGTTGGAAAAATGCTTGAACGTCAGTCGATCCATCTGTTGTTGTTGCTGGCTGATGAGCGACAACAAGCTATCGGAAGGGATGCCGTCTTTGATCTGTCCGAAAAAACGACGCTTTAGCTGAGACAATTCTTTGTGGATGCCATCGATTTTCTTCCGGTGAGCATTGCGCAATTCTCTATATGCCTGCATCTGTTCCTTGTCGAAGTCCAACTCTTTTTCCAGAAAGTGAGAAGGAGGAGGATGCGGCCCGCCTTTGGGTGGTGTCGGTCGTAGGAGGAAATAGCCTATCGGCATCAACAGGTTCAGTCCGATCAAAATGCCAATGATCCACCACAGTTTCTTTTGTAAATTATTTGTGCTCATAAGTTGTGTGTTGAAAAATGTTCAACGAGGGACAACAAGTGAATTTTAGTTTTCAAAATAGTACATCTCCGATGCGGAGAGATTGTAATCTTTGATAAAACTGTTCAAATCGGCATTTTGGCCGGTGGGATTCATTTCTTTGGCCGGCTGAAACAGCAGCCAGGCATTGAAGAGCATCAGCAAGGTCAGGCAAGCCGCCGCCAGTTGAAAATTTCGATAAAATTTTAGACTGATGATTTTGTTGCGCTTGGAAATGGCGCCCATGATGCGATCGTGTAGATCAACGGGCGCCTTTTGTCGCTGGACTTTATCCAGTAATTCCAGCGTTTTGCTGACTTCTTCAGCTGTGTTTTTACTTTTTTTCATTTCGATCAAGTTTGAACTATTCAGTTGTTAATATTTCTCATAATAGTCTGTCAGATGTTTTTTCAGATTTCTGCGAGCCCGGTGGATCAAGGATTCGACGGAGGCAAGGCTCAATTCCATCACCTGGGCAATTTCCTTGTAGGATAAGTCTTCGAATTGGTACAGTATCAGTGCGGTCTTTTGTCGTTCCGCCAGGCGGTCGATGGCTTTGAACAGCTGCTTGGAGCGCTCCTGGTCTTCCAGAATCAGCCCCGGGTGAACGGGGTCAGGGACCTTTTCCACCATGTTTTCTGATCCACTCGAAAAGAGCTGCCAACGCGTTTGGCGTTTCTTTTTCTGTTTCCGAATATGTTCGAGGGCTTTGTTGACAGCAATCCGGTAAATCCAAGTCGACAATCCAGCCTCTCCTTTGAAGGAACCGATGGATCGAAACACTTGGATAAATACCTCCTGGCAAAGGTCGTTGGCCTCATCTGCATTTTTAACAAATCCCAGAACAGTATTAAACACCCGATCCTGGTTGAGTTGAATCAGGCGGCTGAAAGCTTGTTGGTCTCCGTTTTGGAGGGACGTAATAAATACAGATTCTGTCACAGTCATTGTCTATTAGATGCAGAAGACCACAAAAACTTGCGCCGACAAAAAAATATTACTCAAAAAAAAGGAACATATTATATTTTTGGCTAAGATTTTGCAGCAAATTTTTCTTAGAAAACTATGCCATGACGCAAATAACCAAGAAATCGGGTTGGTTGTCTGTCCATCTATACTACAACGAACCATGGGAAATATTCTTAACCAAAGCCATAGAACCATACATCCGAACTACGCTGGATACGGGTATCGCGGAACAATTCTTTTTCATTCGTTACTGGGACCGCGGGCCACACATTCGCCTGCGCATCAAGGGGCAGCAGGACCTCTTCCAACAGTTGCTCCGCCCCAATCTTGAAGAACATTTCCTTTCTTATTTCGATTCGATACCTTCGACCCGCACGGACCCTAACTATCCAAAAGCCTTTCCAGACGATCTGAAGTGGCTACCGAATAATACAGTTCAATATATTGATTATCAGCCTGAAAGAGAGCGATATGGCGGGACGGTAGGTCTGCAGTTGGCCGAGTCCCATTTCCACCTATCTTCTTCGATTGTATTGGCCATGCTGCGTCAGCAGGGGAGCGATTGGCACTACGATGATGCGATGGGCGCAGCCATCAAACTGCACCTAAGCTTCGTAGCAGCTGCAGGCTTCGATGCGACAGAAGCATTTCATTTCTTCAATTTCTTTTTCAGCAATTGGCTACCGCATTCTTTTCGCTACTTTCACAAGCGACTCAGTAAGCAGGAGTATCTGCAGCAGGCGGATGAGACATTGGAGGCGTTTCGATTGGCCTTCGAGTCGCAGAAGGACATCCTGTTGCCTTACCATGAAAGCCTATGGGAAGCACTCATGGATGAAGAAGCTGTTTTCGAAGAAAAGCTGCTAAATGAATGGATCGAGGGCAATCGAAAGCTAAAGCTGAGAATAGATGACGCATTTGAGCACAACAGCATCCGGCGGCCTTTCGATTATGAATTCAGCCCTGTACTGAAGCAGCGCTTGAGCCGGGCGCAGATGGTGCGGTGGATGTTTTATGCAGACTATTTGCACATGACAAACAACCGCCTGGGTGTACTCAACAAAGATGAAGGTTACTTGGCTTATTTGATGAAAGAGTGCTTACAGGCGTTTTGTTTTCCATCCAGGACTACTCAAAAACATTGAGGCATATAGCTATAATCCAAATTCTTCGGCAAAGGCAATCTTGAATAGATTCTCCGTTTCTTCTCCTGTCGCAATTCCTATTTGCTCCGCTTTTCGATAGCTGCCACAAGGGCAGTTCATAGATGGTTTACAAATTCGTATGGCAAAATCGTCCTTGGTTTGATTAGGGTTTTGCTGTGTTGCAAAGGCCGGCCCTTGTGTCGGCATTTTAGATGATTTCATATGTTCTTAGACTATTGTGTAACTCAAGTTGTGATGAAGGAAAGGCTTTCTTCAGAATGAATCGCAACCTGGATCATTTAAACTGCGGTTAAAATAGATATAATTTACATATGAGTCAATTTTGTCATATCATTTTTTCAAAACACCTTCCAGTGCATCGTAATAGCGTTCTGCTATGAAGCGGGCGCCTGCCTCGTTGTAGTGGACATCGTCTGCCAAAAATGCATCTGTAAAGCCATCGGACATATTTACGGGGATAACCCTAGAATTGTCTGTCGTCTGCTGTGTTGCGATTTGTACCACTTCCTCTTTCAGATTGTTAAAATAGCTTGTCAGCTCTGGCGTCATTATGCTGGACATCCCGGGCGCTAATTGCTCGATGAGGATGGTTACATTGGGATTGACTGCTTGGAGCCTATCGATGATGTCATTGATATTTGAAATGGTTTGATCATAGGGTAGGTTCGTCAATGCATCATTTCCGCCAGGTGAGCTGAAAAGAACGATGTCTGGGGCTCCGGTTTGCTCCAACCAATCGTCGATGCCATCCAAGATGCGTCCAGAGGTCCATCCGCCCCTTCCTTCATGCTCATTGTCAAAGGGTAGATCGGAGAAATTTTCATAGGAAGCCTCGTCCTCCAATGTACCAATGTAGTCAATGTCCCACTCGCCATCGACCAGGAGCTTCCATAGCTCGTATCTGAAGCTTTCAAATTCGGGCCTGTTTCCTTCGACCCTTGAAGCACCCAAGGGCATGATCTTGTTGAGCGATTGGCTGGGTGGCATAGGTTGTGGCGAGTCGTCGTCTTCGCAGCTAACCAAACAACAGCCAATTAATAGGATAGTACAAATGGAT
>JBCCSZ010000307.1:0-9383 GCA_039199225.1 Bacteroidota bacterium | reverse complement strand
ATCCGCAAGGCACAGGAAAGCTTTCCCACACTGAGTACCAACCATTATGGTCAGCTTGAGGGAAATGCCGACCCATTGCCCAAGCCCGTTGCCCATAAGATTCCGATGTTGATGACTGGCTACAGCCAACAATCACTGGAATGGAATGCCGAGCATGGCGATGGCTGGATGTCTTATCCCCGAAATCTACTGCAGCAAGAATTCACCATCGCTCAATGGCGGGCGTTGGTTGCAAAGAAGCAAAATTTCGACAAGCCATTTATGCAGCCTTTGTATGTTGTCTTACAGGAAGAGGACGACTTCAAACCCCTCCCCATTCAACTGGGCTTTAGAATCGGCGTCAATTATCTGATCGAATACCTACATGCTGCAAAAGACATTGGCGTCAATCACGTTGCCATCAATTTGCGCTTCAATGGGATGGATATGTCCAAAACACTTGATCGCCTCGCCGAAAGGGTGTTGCCTCATTTTCACCATAAAGAAGAGGATTAAAAATATATCACGCCTACCAATCTACTGGCCGGTGAGGACATGGCCATCTCAATTGTCAAACAACTTCATCCAATAGACTTAGAATAAATGAAAAAGACCATATTAATCACTGGAAGTACCGATGGGATTGGAAAACTAACAGCTCAAAAGTTGGCGGTAGAAGGCCATGAGGTAGTGCTGCACGGAAGAAACTTGGAAAAGCTGACCGCTGCCATTGCCGAGCTTAAGCAAAATTCGAACAATGAAAACATCAGAGGCTACGTGGCCGATTTTGCAGACCTGGATGCCGTCAGGCAAATGGCTGGCAGGCTGAAGGAGGAGCTTACAAAAATTGATGTCCTCATCAACAATGCAGGTGTTTTCAAAAGCTCAGCGGCAGACAATAAAGATGGACTGGACCTGCGAATGGTCGTCAATTATCTAGCGCCCTATTTGCTGACCGAGGAGTTGATGCCTTTGATTCGCAAGGGAACGGATGCGCGCATCATCAATCTGAGTTCGGCGGCACAGGCGCCTGTGTCCAAGGAGGTTTTACTGGGCCAGGCCAAGCAATCCGCCCAAGCAACCTATGCACAAAGTAAATTGGCCTTGACAATGTGGAGTTTTGATTTGGCAAAGAAGCTGCAAGATATATCCGTCATTGCTGTTAATCCCGGCTCGTTGTTGAACACCAGAATGGTCAGAGAAGCCTACGGGAAATCTTGGTCTTCGGCCGATAAGGGAGCGACCATTTTGTATGAATTGGCCATTTTGGAATCCTACAAAGGAGTGACCGGAAAGTACTTCGACAACGACCAAGGTGCCTTTGGACGAGCGCATTCAGATGCTTACCAGCAGGAAAGCATCGACCGTCTGATCGAAGTGACTAAAGCCATGCTCACAGCGTAAAGAAGAGTGAATCCCTAAGCCCAGTTGTCTGTATGGAAGATGCCTTCCCGATCTGTGCGTTCATAAGTGTGCGAGCCAAAATGGTCGCGCTGTGCTTGAACCAGGTTGAGGGGTAGGCGTCCGCTTCGATAGGCATCAAAGTAAGCCAGAGCGCTGGAAAAGGCCATGCTTGGAATGCCTGCATCGATGGCTTTTTTGAGCATGGAACGGAGGGGCTTTTGCGCCCTTTTGAGCAGCTTGGCAAAATCTGGATCGACCATCAGGTTGGGCAGTTCCGGGTTGGTAGAAAATGCCTTTCGGATGTTTTCCAACAGTGCTGCTCGGATGATGCATCCGCCTCTCCAAATGCGTGCCGTTGCTTCCAGGTCGAGACTGTACTTTTTCTCCTTAGAGGCATCGGCCAGCAGGGCCATTCCTTGGGCATAGGCTGTGATGAAGGCGAAAAAAAGAGCTTCGCCCACCTCTTTGACAAGCGCTGTTTTATCTACCTTTTCTTTGGTTGTTCGAACCTTGAGCAGTGGTTCGGCCGCTAGGCGTTCCTGCTTCAGCGAAGAGAGCCCGCGCATGGTAACAGCCGAATCGATGGTCGGCACTGGAATGCCAAAATCCATGGCATTTTGAGACGTCCACTTGCCCGTACCCTTTTGCTTGGCCTTGTCGAGTATTTTATCGATCAGCATGCCTTTTGCCAACTCGTCTTTTTGGGTAAAGATGGCCGCCGTAATCTCAACGAGAAAAGATTTCAGTTTTCCTCTATTGTACTTGGTATATGCCTGGTGCAATTCTTCATTGCTGAGGCCACCGATGTTTTTGAGAATGTCGTAGCTCTCGGCCAGTAGTTGCATCATGGCGTATTCGATGCCGTTGTGGACCATCTTGACATAATTGCCGGCAGAGCCCTTGCCCATGTAAGCGACACAGGGTTCGCCATTGACCTTGGCAGAAACAGCTTCCAGGATTTTCCTCACTTTGTTGTAAGCACCTTTGGCGCCCCCTGGCATAATGCTGGGGCCGAAGCGAGCGCCTTTCGCACCGCCAGACACACCCACGCCCAGGAAGTGGACCTTCTTTTCTTTCAGCATGGCCAGGCGACGGTCGGTATCTTCGAAAAAGGAGTTGCCACCATCGATGATCAAATCACCTGCTGCCACATGTTCGAGTAACCCCTTGATGACCAAGTCGACGACCTTGCCGGCCGGCACCAAAAGCATGATTTTTCGCGGCGTTTTGAGGGACGCCACAAAAGCCTTCATATCGCTGGTGCTGAAGACAACCTTACCCTCGGCCTCTTCTTTTAAAGCAGCCACCTGCTCTTCATTGGTGTCCAATCCGGCGATGGAGAAACCGTGGTCGGCTACATTCAGTAAAAAATTGCGGCCCATAACGCCGAGGCCGACCATTCCAAAATCGTGTAATTGCTCGCTCATGTGCTGATAGATGATTGATCGTTTTTAGAAGATACAATAATAAGCACTTTTTGAGTTATTTCCGCGAGCTGATGTTTTTTCTTAAAAAGCCTGCTGATTTCGTCCCAACTTGCGTGAAATTAGTAGTAGATTTAAGCCCTCTTCAAGACTTGAGCTGTGAGTCTAAAAAGTTAACACATTTTGACTAGCCACTTAACAAACTCTAAATATGGACGGAGTAATCTTTGTGATTTTTGGTGCTTCTGGTGATCTGGCAGTCCGGAAATTGATACCAGCCATTTTCGATTTGCACCTGGGCGGCTTTTTGCCTAAAAACTTTGCCATCCTGGGGGTGAGCCGTTCTGAATTTTCAGATGCTGCCTTTCGAGAAAAAATATTCTACGACAGCGAGTTCATCAAGCTGAAGGACTCCACCAAGGGAGACCATCAAGATTTTGTCGACCGCCTTTCTTACCTCCCCATTCAGACGGCCGTGTCAGAAGAATATGTGAAGGTGAAGGAGCGCCTGGAAGTCTTGGATGCAGAATTTGAAATTGGTGGAAATTATATTTTCTATTTGTCTACTCCTCCCTTTTTGTACAAAACAATACCTGCCTGTTTGGCGGCACAGGGCTTGAATAAAGAAGACCAAGGTTGGCGCAGATTGGTCATCGAAAAACCTTTTGGCTACGACTTAGAAACGGCCATTGCCTTGAACAACGACCTCCGTCAGTACTTTGACGAGGACCAGATTTACCGCATCGATCACTACCTGGGCAAGGAGACGGTCCAAAACCTCTTGGTGACCCGCTTTGCCAATGGCATTTTTGAACCCTTGTGGAATCGCAACTACATCGAGCACGTACAGATTACCAATGCCGAGAACCTAACGGTGGGTAGCCGCGGGGGCTATTACGATAAGTCGGGCGCACTGCGGGATATGTTTCAAAACCACCTGATGCAAATCATTGCCCACCTAGCGATGGAGCCACCCATTTCGGCAGATGCCAATGCCATTCGCAATGAAAAGCTAAAATTACTACAGTCGATCCGTCCGTTGCGAGAGGAGGACATTTCCAGGCAGGTGATTCGCGGGCAGTACACAGCTTCTTCCATCAATGGCGATCGGATGAACGGTTATCGCGAAGAGGAGGGTGTCCCCAATGATTCCAAGACAGAGACTTTTGTCGCCCTCAAGTTTTTTATAGATAATTGGCGCTGGGCAGGCGTTCCCTTCTATGTGCGCTCTGGTAAGGCTTTGCCGACCAAAGTCACGGAGGCCGTCATTACATTCAAGGACCCTCCGCAGGCGTTGTTTCGCAAAGAAGAGATGGTGTACAACGACAACAACCAACTCATTATTCGCATTCAGCCCAATGAGGGAATGCTCCTTAAATTTGGAATGAAGGTACCAGGCTCTGGTTTTGAGGTCAAAGATGTTGGGATGGAATTCCACTACTCTGATTTGACGAACGCACATGTTCCTACGGCTTATGAGCGCCTGCTTTTGGATGTCATCAAAGGAGATGCGACCCTTTATGCCCGGGGCGATTCTGTTGAAGAAGCCTGGCGTTTTGTCGAGCCGATTTTAGATAGTTGGGCCAACAATCCAAAGATCAAGGTGTATGGCTACCCGGCCGGCTCCTGGGGTCCGACGGTGGTCTCTAAGCTGATTGAATCGGATGATGTCACCTGGCGAAACCCTTGTAGTGAGTTGACAACTGAAGGCAGCTATTCCGAACTTTCGTAAAACAAAAACCAGATGAGCCATACCCACGTTTTTAAAGACAATCAGGCCGTTGCCGAAGCTTTTGCTGAGTACCTATACCAGCAAGTGGAGGCGGCAGGAAAGTATTTTCATCTTGCTTTGTCGGGCGGAACAACCCCCAAAGTACTGTTTGATCATTTGGCTGAAGCTTATGCCGATCGGATGGATTGGGACAAGGTGCATCTTTACTGGGGGGACGAGCGCTGTGTAGCACACAATGATCCGCAGAGCAATTTTTTTATGACCTCTGAAAGGTTGATTGATAAAGTGCCGATCTCTCCTGGCAACATTCACCGCATAGTAGGTGAATTACTACCCGAGCGGGAGGCCCGGCGATACCCATTGGTTTTGCAAGAAATGCTCCCGATGGAAAACGGCCGTTTGATCTTTGATCTCATCATGCTGGGCATGGGTAGCGATGGACATACTGCCTCGATTTTTCCCCATCAAATGGAATTGCTGACTGCCGAAGAAACCTGTGCCGTAGCAGTGCATCCCGATACTGGCCAGAGGAGAATTACTTTGACCGGCGAGGTAATCAATGCAGCCCGACAGATTCATTTTCTGGTGACGGGAGCCTCCAAGCGTCCGGTCGTAACAGAAATCTTCACACATACAGGCCGTTGCGAGAGCTATCCTGCTTACCACATCAGAGGGGCGCAATGGTGGATGGATGAAGCGGCCGCTCCATCCAAAGAATAAATCTGTTTCAATCAATGAGTGGCTTCCCAAACTAAAAACAGCATCTTGCAATTGTTGTCCTGCCGCTATTGCTACCAGCCATAGCTGTACTTTCTATTCCCATTACTTTTGACCTCCTGATTTGGTATATATTTTGCCCTTTGAAGCTGTGCTGTCTAATGGAAATATTCCAACCAATGACAGACAGCGACATAGACCTGCCTATACCTAAAGACCATCCATTTCTGAAAGATACACAACCAAGCCAGCGGAAGTACGATGCCTGTTCCGTCCGCTTTCCCATTGAAAATATCAAACATACTATACAAATGAAAAGAAAATTATTACCCTTATCATTTATGCTATTCGCCACCATTGCCTTTGCACAGGATGTTAGTCTCCGTTGGGGTGCTGCCATTGGTGGAACTTCTTTGGACGAAGGCAGAGCCATCACTACTGATGTCAGCGGCAACGTTTATGTGGCTGGCTTCTTTGCTGGAACTGCCGACTTTGATCCCGGCTCAGGCGTCAGTAATTTGACAACGACAGGAAACGTCGACTTTTTTATCCAGAAGTTGGATGCCGACGGCAATTTGCTGTGGGCCAAGCGGACTGGTGGAGACGGCATTGAGCGAGCAGAGGACGTCACGACCGATGCAGGTGGTAACGTCTACGTCACAGGAACTTTTGAAGGAACGGTTGATTTTGATCCGGGAGATGGAACGAGCAATTTGACTTCTGATAGAGGGCTATCTGTCTTTGTGCAAAAGTTGGATGCCAATGGTGATTTTCTGTGGGCCAGAAGTGTTCAATCGAGTGCTAATGGATAGTCGATTACTGCGGATGGAGATGGCAATGTGTACATCACGGGAGGATTTACGAATCCATTGAATACAGATGGAAGCACAATTTTTCTACACAAGCTCTTGTCCAATGGCGATATGTCTTGGGAGGTTACCATGGGCGGTCCTTCGCTAGAAGAAGGTCAAGCTCTTGCAACAGATTCCAAAGGCAATGTTTACATGGCTGGAAGGTTTTCCAATACGGTAGATTTTGATCCGAGCATCAATGAGGTCAATGTGACTTCTGAGGGAGGGCAAGATATTTTTGTCCAAAAGTTTAATTCAGACGGTGGATTTTTGTGGGTTCGCACTGTAGGTGGAACGAGTGTTGATCAGGCCAGTGGCATTGCGATAGATAAAGATGACAATGTTTACGTCACCGGTTCTTTTGAAAGAACAGTAGATTTTGATCCGGGGATGGGAACGGCCAACCTAACGGCAATAGGGGTGGAGGATATGTTTGTTCAAAAGCTGGACAGTGATGGCAATTTTGTCTGGGCCAAGCAAGTAGGAGGCAGTTTTGTAAGGGGGCGTTCCATTTCAACAGATGCCGACGGAGCTGTTTACACCACTGGCTTTTTCAGAAGTTTTACCGACTTTGATCCAGGTGCAGGCACCTTTCAGTTGAACTCTACCGGAGCGTTCGACGATATGTTTATCCATAAATTGAGTGCGGATGGAGACTTTGTTTGGGCCAAGCAATTGACCTGCTCTGACAGCGAAGGATATGGCATCCAGATAGACGCCAACAACAGCATCTATGCCACCGGTTTTTTCAAGGGAACCATCGATTTTGATCCAAGTGACAAAGTACAGACAGCCGCTTCAAATGCAGGCTCTGACGATATTTTTATAGTGAAATTGAACCCTTGCAGTCCATCTGCTGCCACTGAAACAGTTGCTTCTTGCGGCAGCTACACTTCGCCAAGTGGCAAGTTGTTCGACGCTTCCGACACCTATCAGGATACCATTGCCAATACAAGCGGTTGCGATTCTGTGATCACCATAAACTTAACCATCACAAGCATTGATACCGATGTTAATATTGCTGGAAACGTATTGACCGCTGCCACTGCTGGTGCCACCTACCAATGGTTGGATTGCGACAATGGCAATCAGCCGATCACTGGTGAAACCGGCCAGAGCTTTACTGCTACTGCCAGCGGCAATTATGCGGTTGCCATTACTGAAAATGCCTGTACAGATACCTCCGACTGTGTCAACCTGGTTGTAACCAGTGTTACTGACAATCTTCAAGCACACCCACTGAAAGTATTTCCCAATCCAACCAATGGTGCGGTACACGTAGATTTTGGAACGATCACCCATGCCGCCATTGAAGTCTACAGCATTTATGGGCAGTTGGTATTTCGGAATGGGAAAGTCAGTGCAAAGGTATACCAATTTGACCTGGACGTTGCAGCCGGTGTTTACTTCGTCAAAGTAGCGACAGAGGGTCGCGAGATGGAATTCAAATTGATGAAAAGATAGGTGCTGATTTGTAAAGCATCTTAGGCCAGATTCTAAAACAGTTGGCTTGGTAAAATGGATGATAGGCAGTACTAGTAACAATACTTTTGCCAAAAGCATGTTTTATTAGAAAAGTATTTTTTCACCAAAATCACAGCAATCATGACCAAGCTAATTTCATTCATCCACAACCTAAATGTTCGTACCATCACGGCAAAGCAATCAGCCGCCATCAAAGGTGGGAGCAGTTTTGATGAAACCGAAGAACAAGGAAAGCACAAAACAGGAGGCTAAAAATTAAGCGAACCAGCCTCTCATTTTGAATGCGGTTGAGCCTTTAGAAGCGCCTGAAGTGTTTCTAAAGGCTCTTGTTGTTAGAGTGGAGCTGTGTGTCGGGCTTGGTGTTAGTGGTCGTGCGTACATTCCGCGCCCTGTTCAATAAAGCCATTGCTTGTGAGCCGGCATCAAATACGAAGCAAAACCTTTCCAAGCATCTGTTCCTCTTTAGTTTTTTACACAAGAGGAATGAACTTCAACCGTATAGTCAAACTAATTTGGAGCAATATTTCTGATGGATGGATCAATTACATCCGCCCCAAGAACGGTAAGCGTTTGAAAAGACACTCACCTTTTACATTGCCAGACACAGCTACGCCTTGGCATTGAAGAAAAGTGGTATTGCCATTGCGGTCATTTCTGAAGCTCTAGGTCACGATTCGGAAAAGGTGACCAAGCATTACTTGGAAAGCTTTGAGAATGAAGTACTGGATAAAGCGGACGAAGTTATGCGTTGATTGCTGCACCTATGCCACTTTACGTTGGAGTTGATCCAGAATCATTTCAAACAACCTTTCAAAAGGAATGACTTCTACCGCAAAATTATTTCCCATCCACATAGGATTATTTTCGAGATATTGGATTTGCCTTTGGGCGATTCTCCTCAATGCCACTGCATTAAAGTTGGCGCGCGGAATCTTGCAGAGGATCTGTATAAACTGCTTTGCTCGTCGGGTTTCCCGGTCCTTTAGGTGTCGGTAGCTGTAGTTATTGACTGCTTCCACTCGGTCAATGAATTTGGCGCGATCCCTTGAGAGGTAGACCAATAACTCAGCGATCAAAATGGCGATATTGCTTCCTTGCTTATCGGATTGGGCTTTGATGGTTTCGTTTAGGTACTTGCCGATACGGAAGGTTTTATTTAGGGTTAAATAGCCGAAGCGGGCGAGAAAGCACAGGTAAGCTTCAATGATGGCGAACTGTTGACGAATGTCTTCAAATTTACACCTTTTGGTAGATGCTACGATGTTGTAAGCTTTCTGGTATTGTTCCGCATGAAGGGCATTTATGGTTTGATAGAATTTCAAGATGTATTCGTTGTGGGTTTTACGATATACATGTAAGGTAGCTTGACTAAATGATTTGTTAGCAGCTTTGTACTTTTTTAGAGCTATTTGGGCAACCCCTAAGCTAACCAAGAAAAAATGATAATAGGATCGAAAAACGCCTGGTGTAGCTGCAAGAGTTTTGAGAACCTCTGAGCATTCATTTGCTATCAGCTTGTAATCACCTATGCTATGTGCATATAAAACGCTAAGCATTGATTTATAGGATAACCCTCTTGGACTTATGGTAGGTAATGCGTTTGCCTTTTTGGCCATTTCCATTACTTGAGCTGGACGCATGGAATTGTAAAAAAGAATGACTTGATATAAGTAAGGCTCTATTTTCTTTTCTTGAAGATATATCTCAGCATACTTGGATACTTCTTCGGCATAAAAGGCAGCTTGCTTCGGACTTCGCTTGTGGTATACATAATAGTAGTACAAGCTACTT
>JBCCSZ010000306.1:0-9420 GCA_039199225.1 Bacteroidota bacterium | reverse complement strand
TATTTTTTATCGCCCTGTAGTATCCAATTCTTTCCATCCCAAATATAAGTTCCTTCTTTTAGATTCACTATGTCATCAATAAAGGTCCAAATATTATGACTTCCAGTGTCTTCATCATCGTAATATTCTTCTGCATTCTCCTGCTTTTGATTTGCTACTCCCGCCCAATCACCGATGAGTGTTGTGTCATCTTTGCCAGGACCAAAACTTTGGTTAAATTGCTGCGTAAATACATTATCAATTGCTGAAAAAGATGCTGCTTGGAAAGGGTCAAAGTCTGCCATTAATGTTACTGGAACTCCTTTAACACCCCTTCTTTTTGCTACCTTAAGTAATGCCTTTACAAACCCTTTTCCATAGGCTCCTCCCATACTATGAGTAATAACTTTAATGGTCTCTGTAACATTTCCATTTTCGTCTGTAATCATATCTAGAATTGCATCGGCATTAGCTAATCCAGTTAAGTAGCCATCTGCTATCCGAGAGCCAGCCCCTGAGTTTGTTCCTCCATGAACAAAAATTGATCTGTTGGGATCTTCATCAAAATGCCTTTCAACTTCTGTTGCAAAACGTCCCCAGTATCTTCTACTTGCTCTCAATTTGTTGTTAAATCCGTCAAATCCATTAATGAAAATTATTAATCTACCATCAGGATCAATAGCATTCGTTGGTCTATTTAGAACATAGCTGTATGGTGAATGTGGCTGATATAAATCCGCCAAGGGATCAACTGCATTCCATCGCCCAATACTCGCATCATACATACGAGCCCCATAAGCCAACCAATCCAATCCAAAATCTGTATTCAGCTCCTTGCCATTGTACAAGTAGTCATTCTGTGGCGTCGGTTGCAAACCGTCCCAAGGGCCATTCATCTGCATTCCAAAAGGGTAGTAGTGGCTCTCTTGCAGAATTTCTGTATACTGGCTTCCAACTGGCAGGCTGCCACCTCCTTCATTGAACGGCTGAAGATAGCCATCTTTGTTCAAATCAGAAAAGACGACTCGGGTATTGCCCAAATGATCTTTCAAGAAATACTCGTAGTAGGGCTTGTTTTCTTTGAATGTGACCCGACCTTCCTCGTGGTAGATGGCTTCAAGGCCACCATCTGTGTACTCAATTTCTCCTACGTAGTCTCTAGTGCCGTCCTCACCGATCTTTCGCAGCTTGTTGCCTAGTGCATCATACAGGAAGTTGATGGAGGCACCCGTGCTGTTGAAAGTAATCGTTGTGGGTAGATTGAGGAAGTTGTACTGAACGGTGATGTCCTTATTGTTGTCATCGGTCAGGTTGCCAGCTACGTTGAAGTCGTAGGTGCCGCCCGAGCCTTTGTAACCAAAGTCTGGGTTTTCTGCCTCAGTGATACTCTCCAAGTGGTTGTCGGTATCATAGGCGTAGCTCAGATCGTCGATCGTACCGTATTCATAGGAAGATTGGTTGCTGCCTTCATCGCAAACTTGTATGACCCCCCGGCGGGTGAGCCAGGAAATGTTGCCGTCCAAGTCGTAGTCCATTTCTACGCCATAAATGTTGGTCTGAGATGGTACTTGATTTTGGACCTCAACAAAGCGTCCTTCCTTGAGTCGGTCCAGTGGATCGTACCAGAAGCTGTAGCTTTGGATGGACTTGCCGGCGACCTTCCAGGTCAAACCAGAGATGTTGCCGTTCAACTGGCCAGGCGATTGAATCAGTTGGCCACCATCGTTGTAATCGATTTTCAATGCAAACAGGTCGGGGTTGGGAATATCGAACTCTGGCTCAATGTCTATACCCGTTACATTTGTCCAGGTGATCGACAGGGATTGTTCTACAGCATCGACAAAATCGTTTTGTACTTGCGTAGAGGAAATACCAGCTGTATTTAACTCGGCAATCAGTCGATCTGCCAAGGTGTCAAGAACAGCCGAACTGGTGTTGGCATTGATCCATTGATCGGATAGGTCAACAACCATGGTGTGACTTGGGCTGCTGCTGCTCACATTGGTACTACCGACCATCTGGTTGGACTGCTTGTAGATCATATCGAACGTTTGATCGTGCTCGATGTATTTGGATTGCTCCGTAATGCTAATCATGGAGGCTTTGGTCCCACTGCTCAAATCACTGTGGTTGTAATCTACCGTCAATCTGATGGGTTTGATGGCATCCAGCGTCAGCGGGCAGGTAGCGCAGTCCTGGTAGCCGAGGTTGCTGCATCTGGTGCATGGGTCTGGCGCAAATGCACAACTGTTGCAATCCAAAATACCTAGCTCACTGCAAGTGATGCAATTGTCTTGCAAATTCCAAAAAGGACAGTCGTTACATTTGTAACCCCATCGATTGCAAAGATTACAGATTTCTCCCGTTGGATTGTTGAAAGGTGTACCCGTACAATTTCCTTCTGTAAAGAAAACCAATAGATTCGGGAAGTTGGACACGTAGAGGAAAGGAACAGTACTTTGCACGATCGTAATGTAGGCAGTATTGTTTTCCAAAACGATGTTCACGTCCTGGTACTCAATGCCACTATCGGTCAGCCAGGTCTCCAAATCCAATTCCAGATCATTCAACTGGGTGATGTCATAAGGATAGGAGGGGAGCGTAATGTACTGGCCGCCTTCCAGATAGATGCCAAAAATGACCGAGTTACTCATTGGCACTGCAACGGTGTAATCGCATTTGTAACATTCCGATGGATCTTCCTTGCAAATAGGAATTTCCTTGTCGTTGGAATCTCCATCATCGATCTCATTGATGTTGGTCAGCCATCCTCTGGAATTGTAACCGTAGCTGATGCTTTGCAATAGACTGCCATCAGGGTCGTCGCCATACAGTGCCTTGGAAATAACGCGGTCTTCACTGTCATAACCCATGCCACAAATGCGGACGTTTGCATGATTGTCCACCTGGTGTTCGATGCGCCTTTTTCTAAAGGAGTGGTCAAAGGAATTGGTGGTGTTGATGACGATGTCCGGGCCAAAACTGGTAGAATGTACTCTATTAATGTTTTTGACATTGTCTGCATAGTCGAGACTCGTTTGTAGGACTTCCTGTCCGCCTACATAGTTGTCGACGGTCTGGCCGGTGGAGCGACCAAATTTGTCGTAGGTGTAGGTAGCCGATAGCCAATCATTGGTGCCGAGTACCCGGGTGATTTGTCCGGTTTTCTTACCCCAATAGGCAGCATTAGGGTCCACACTGTGGTTTATGTCGTATTCATTTTCGATGATGTTATTGCCCGAGCTTTGGTCACCATCCAATGAAGTTACTTCCAGTCGATCGTACTGGTCGTAGTAGTTGAAGGTCGTATGTCCGTTTGGCAAAATCGATTTGAATAGTAAGTCATTGTCGTAGTATTGGTATTCAAAGGTACCGCCACCGGGAATCTTCTTTTGGAAGAGGCGATTGTGCGCATCGTAAAAGTAGGTGTATTCATAATCCATTGGCGTCGTAACTGCTCCAATGTTGCCGTAGTTGTCGTAGCCGTAGTAAGTATCGGCCGACTCCGTTTCAGTCAGGTATTCTTTATTGACGCGGGTGCGATCCAAGCCATCGGTGAATGTCTCGGAGATATTACCGTTTTCATCCGTTGTCTTGGTTTTGAAAAGGGTGTAGGCAGGGTAGCCGTCCACCTCCTGTGCTTCGTTGATACCGTGCTGCATCGTGACGATGCTGCCATCTGGATTGTCTATTTGCAGCATTCTGCTCAAGGGCGAATACTCGTACTGGTATTCGACGGGGTCCTGCCCGATGCTGTACTCTCTTATCTTCCGACCGAAATCGTCATAGCTGACAGACTGCATGGCTTTATTGCCAAGTTGTGGCGTGTAGCCCAATCGGGTGAGTACTAGGTCCCTGCCAAAACCATCGAAAGTTTGGACACTGGTTTGCGTATCCGATCCATCTTCGTAGGTGGTCGTTGTTGTCACTTTGTTTGATCCACCACTCGCCAATTCATAATCGTATTCAATGGTAGAACTGCTTTTTAAATCTCCGCCTTTGCCAGAGATGCCCGAATAGTTCATCCGCTGAAGGTCGTCGTAATCATAGGCCGTGCTGGTACCATCGACATTTGATATGGAAGTGAGTTGTCGTTTGTTGTTGTAACCCCAGACCCAGTTCCAGCCGCTGTAGTTTTTGGTTTTCAAAAGGCCGTTGTCCCAGGTGTAAATTTCTGCAATGTCGTAGGCATCCTTTTGCATTTCATCTGGATAATCATCTGTGTAGTCTGTATACCTCAGTTCGTATTGCGGCTCCCAGGTATTGATGTCACCCTCAATGGCATAGTAGTCCGTTGGAACGAATAGGTTGTTCGTAAATTCGTATCTCACCTTGGAACCACTCTGAACAGAACCAGTTGTTTTTTCCCACAGTGGAATGGCCGTCATGTTTCGATTGACCATTTCCTGTATGGCAGGCGTAAAAATATCGGGATCGCCTTCGAAGAGAATATCTTGTGCGTATTTCACTTCTTTGGTCATCCCTACGCTGGCCCCCGAGGTGGTATATGTCTTAGGGACAAAGTACTGATTGTCGTAGGTGTAGGATTGGTAAGAAGTCAAGGGACCACTTCCATCGGTTCCCCAGGTCCGTTCGGCAACCGATTGCAGCTTATGCCATTGCGGGATGTAGGAGTAGTACGAAATCCAAAGGTTGTGTTCTATTTCACAATCCGGGTCGGTAGACTCATTGCCTGCAGGACTCAAGATGAGGGCTGGCAGTAAGCAGTTGTCGCAAATGATTTTTCCAGTCCACATCCAATTGAAGTCGTTCCAATTGGTCGCATAGGTATTGATGGTTTCCTTTACCAAAGTATTGTCCCTGTCGAAGATTTCGAGCTTTTGCAAGTTGCCATTATTGGCATTGTAGAATCGGGGGACATTGACCAATGTCGTATTGAGTGAAGAGGCAGAAAAATCTTCATTGTAAAAAGTGGAAACTTCTCTTCCAAACTTCTCTTCCTCCTGGCCATCGTAGTACTTTGTTACTTCGGTATATCCAACGATTCCCGGTGCGAAATTCATCGTCAGCGGCGACAAGCTCGAAGAGACAGCATTGACCAAGTAATTGAAGAAGTAGTTGTAGTAGACCTCCTTCCCATTGGGAGATACCTGGGCGCAACTGCTGATTCGGATGCCAGCCTCTCCGGTAAAGTCGGGAATGGCATTCAAAATACCTGTCGAGCTTTGTTTGTTTCCATATTCAAATCGGGTGTTCAAGATATTGCCATTGGCGTCGTTGGTAATCTTGCGAGACACCCTCAATCCACCTCCTCGCTTGTTGGCTTCCGAGAGTACAAGCTCTGCTACTTTGATACTGGCACTGTATACATCACCGCAGTTGACCAAGCTGTTGTCCACCAACATTCTTACGCGGTAGTTGCCAGGGGGGAGGAAGATCGTGGGTGGTCCCAAAGGTGTATCCTCCACATAAGAATCGTGCAGGCCAGACCAGGTTTCATCCTCTTCGGTGGAGATAAAAGTTTCATGGAGTCGAACGGTTTCAAAAAAACTTGGATCGTCAATGCCAGATATTTCGACATCCATGAATACTGGAAACGGATCGCCAAGCGAACAGCCATTACTGCTCCAGGAGGCATTAAAATACACAGGGGTATTCGAATTGCCACATAGACTTGTACCGTCGTCCGAAACCGTTATCTGTGCAGATGGATAATTGATTTCGGTTGGAGGTAAAGTACAATTGGGATCACCTAAGCAATTGAAGGTTGAAATGGAACTGTTGCCAATTTCCTGCAGGGCAGAATTGAATCGGAGGGCTTCCGACCCATTTGTGAAGCGATGGGTTTCATACTCAAAGCTGGTGCTTCCGGCTAGTGGGGAAACGACAGATTCCAAAACGCAAGCCTTAGACTTATTTTCATCGGCTCTTCTATCTGCTGCCTTCACACCCAAGTAAGAGCAGCCGTCGACTAAGTCTGCACAGCTCTCCGTACAGCTTGGAGGGGTGATGTCTACCGGCGTACGAACGTAGGTAAAGCTAGGGACCAATGTCTTATTTTTCTTTCCATTGAAGTAGCCCCAGTAATCCTGTGACATGGATGTCTTGGCAGGCAGTGCCGTATTGTTGTAAGAGAATCGATAGGGTTGTTCCAGACAGGTTTCGTTCTCTCCACAAATACTGACGCTTTCCAGCCGGAGCCGTTTGAGGTTGTTGTTGTTATCAATGAGGTTGCCAACCCCAGGTAGGTCGACCACCAGGTTTCGCCAGTCATTTTGAAAGTCTGGTGCAGAGGAAGTAAAATACGTTTTGTTAAAAATCACTTCTTTTACCAACTGTGAATTGACGTGAACCTGCATCAAGTTCAGCGATTTAGCACCCTTCAAATCCAAGCGGTCGAAGGCAGAAGGTATGAAGGTAACGCTTTCGCGAACATCCGGTGCCGATGAGGTGATGGCCTCCAAATCTACGCGGTCGTAATGGATCACGGAGACACTGGCCGACAGCGTTCCTTGGATGATTTCCGGGTTGCAAGTTGCTTCGCAAGTAACGTGGCAACTGTGATAGCTTTTCAACCAGTTTTCGCTGAAGCCAGGAATCGGCGCGATGCCCGTTGGACTAAAAGCGTCTTCATTGTAGGCTTCCTTGTCATATCGGAATCGGATGACCCTGCCATTGACAGTTCTAATTTCTCTGAGGAACCAGGAAGAAATATGATCCACTGTAAAGTTGTCATTTGGCTGTGCGCAATTGGCACAACTGGAATAACCGGCAGCTGTCAAATTATTGGGATCGATGCTTTTGAAATGGTAGCCCAGCGAATAGGTTCTTTGCTGCGATTGATCGTCTGATCCAAAAATAAATTGGATGCCGTCTTGTGTGGTGATTTGCCAACCTGGATCGGTGTATTCTATTTGAAATCCATGATTGCTCAAAGGGACAAATTTTCTGTTGTCGTCCAAAACAAATTTACCAGAGTAGCCCAGGAAATTGAAGGAATACAAATCTGGTTCGGAATCTATTTCGCTGTATTCACACAGGTCGTCTTCGGGTGTGTAGTTGTTGCCGTCGTTGCCCACATAGGTGCTTGAACTGGCGACCTGAGAAAAATAAACGGTAAAGTCGTTGGTGCCACTGAGCGGATCAAATCCCACCAGCGAGTTGGGGTCTTGGGTCGAGGGATCGCCGGGGAGTTTGTCGATTTGATTGTAGAAGTTGGAGTAGTAGCCCGGTAGTTCCAGTTGGGTTTCTGGATGGACAAATCCAAAGTCGTCTTTGTCTTTAATTTCTCTGGTGATCACACCACCGGCATTTAAAGACCAGCCCAATCCAACCCAGCTGGCTTCCTCTGTGACGCGGTTACCAGCACTGTGGTATCCTATGCTGATGGGGATGGAAATCTCCTTGGTTTTAAAAGTGTGCAATGGAATATTGACATTGGCCGTACCTGTGTACTCACTCACCGGAATGTCGATGTATTCCTTTAGCGCAGATGCCTCGGGGGCTGCTGGCAGATTGACCATAGGACTTTGCGTACTATTGATCTGTGCAAAACTCCTCGATGCCGACAGCAGCACAATGGCAAAAAAGAGTATATATTGAAATTTTAATTGATACATGTTTTATAGCTTTTCTGAAAAACTTTTTGTTAGATTAAATTGCAGGGAATAAGCAGTTTGATTTATTGATTTTTTTGAACCACAATTTTTTGGGAAAACTGCTTTCCTTTTGCATCCTGTACATGAATGAAGTAAGCCCCCGGCGGATAGCTTTCTAAGGCTAAGTTCCATCGGTGGTGAGAGCTGCCTGGCTCGACAGCTTGACGGGCCACTTCAATGGTTTTGCCCAATAGGTCGATCAAAGAAATGTGAACTTCCTCTGATAGTTCTTGGCTTTGCAACTCAATGCTTAGCTCATTGCTCGCGGGGTTTGGAAAGACGGAAAATACTTCCTTGCTCTTCGTCTGAATCGTTTGTGTAGCCAGGGAATTTGGCGCTTGTGCTGCAATCGAAATATTCTTCGAAATTTCTTTTCGATAGATGATAGAGCGATCGGGCAGCCCTTCACTTTTTTTGTTCAGTCGACATCCGATGGCCTCGCCTGTCAAGCTGATCACCCGATAGACTCCCAGCGGGAGTTGGTCGAAATTGGCGGTGCCATCCTCAGATTCTTGTCTGTAAAGTGTATTCCATCCTTTGCTTCCGCCACAGCTGGAACCGGTCTTTCCCTTGTCTTTGGCTTGTAATACTTGCAGCTCAAAAACATAAGCCGGAACTTTTTGAGCCTTGGCCACCTCGCATCCGTGATAACCTGCCGATCCGGGTAAGGTCGTCTCTACGGAAAGTACATCGCCCTGAAGGCTAGCGATGATTTCACCTTTTAAGGGAATGTAAAGTAGGAGCATAGCAATGCCCGCTACAATGCTTTGTTTGAAAATCATTGGAGATAATATTTATGGATTAAAAAAATATGAATGACCCCCATGCGTAGGCATGAGTCATGTGCTAAACGCTCTTAAGTTTATCACAATGGACAAAGCACCTTTCGATGCTTTTTTAGAACATGAAAAAAGTTTTAAGTGAACTTAATTTGGGTAGATATATTCTTTTAATCTCTGGGGCAATGCGCCCAAAAGAACATATCTATTTTTCGCGTAGTAGCCAATGATGAAAACAAGTAGGTAGATGGAAAAGGTAAGTTCTGACAATAGTTCTTAGCTCTCTTGCAGTACAAGAAATCAGTTTAAGCAATTACAAGTTTAGAAGACAGGTAAAATTTTTATAGACAGGTATCACTGAAATTCAGATAGGATAAAATTACAACTTTATTGATACATTCAAAATATTTCGCTGAATATTTTTGCGATTAATTTTTTTGGATGTCCATCGGAACTCTTTACATACCTGTCCAGTTAAACAGTACGAAAAATACTACATTAACAACTACTCTAAAATGGAAGATCAACAAAACTACCTGGCCGTCAATAAGGAATCTTGGAACAAGCGAGCGGTCGTTCACTACGATTCTGAATTTTATGACAATGCCAGCTTCCTGGCCGGCCGTTCTTCTTTGAATCCCATCGAACTAGAATTGCTCGGTGATGTAACCAATAAATCCATTTTACACCTCCAGTGCCATTTTGGACAAGATACCCTCTCTTTGGCGCGCTTGGGGGCTCAAGTCACAGGCATTGATTTATCCGACCAGGCGATTGAAAAAGCCAAACTGTTGAGTGCCGAATCAGGCGTGCCAGCCACCTTTTTGTGTTGCGACCTTTACAGTCTTCCCACCCAATTGGACCAGCAGTTTGATATTGTTTTCACCTCCTACGGTACCATCAGTTGGTTGCCGGATTTGGATCGCTGGGCCGATGTTGTTGCCCATTTCATAAAGCCAGGTGGTCGCTTTGTCTTTGCAGAATTTCATCCAGCCGTTTGGATGTTTAGCGATGATTTTTCGGAAGTTGCCTACAATTATTTT
>JBCCSZ010000305.1:0-9458 GCA_039199225.1 Bacteroidota bacterium | reverse complement strand
GGTTTTTCCGGATTCCAAGACTTTTACCGACTGTACGGCCAAGTTGCCGGCCAGTACCATCATGGCCAACTACAATAAGCAAAAGGACCTGCCAGATTTCGATCTGAAAAAATTTGTCTCTGAGCATTTTGACCTGCCCAAGCAATACGCCTCCGGCTTCAAAAGCGATGAGTCTCGGAACCCTGCCGAACACATCAATGCCCTGTGGCCCGTCTTAACCCGCCAGGCCGACCAGAGCCTGAAGGGCAGCACACTCTTGCCGTTGCCCGAATCTTACATCGTACCCGGTGGCCGTTTTGGAGAGATTTATTACTGGGATAGCTATTTTACCATGCTCGGATTACAAGCAGCCGGCAAAACGGAGATGATTCAAAACATGGCGGAGAACTTCGCCTATCTCATCGACACGATCGGATTCATTCCAAATGGCAATCGGACCTACTTTTTGGGGCGTTCTCAACCACCTTTTTTTCTCTTTGGTCGTTCGGCTATTGGCCGATGAAAAGGGCGATCAGGTTTTGCTGGACTTCCTCGATCAGTTGCAAAAGGAATACGACTTTTGGATGGAAGGGGCCAAGTCTCGCTTATCGGCCGAGCAACCGACCCACCGCCGCGTTGTACGGCTGCAGGAAGGCGAGGTGCTCAATCGCTACTGGGACGACCGCCCGGCGCCCAGGCCAGAGTCTTACAAGGAGGATGTCGAGTTGGTAAACGAAATTAAGGATCGCCCAGCCGAGCGGGTGTATCGCGACATCCGTGCAGCCTGCGAATCTGGTTGGGATTTCAGCAGCCGCTGGTTCAAAGACGCGCAATACCTGGCTTCCATCCACACCACCGATATTCTACCCATCGATCAAAATGCCCTTCTGTACCACTTGGAGCAGTTGCTGGCTGATGCTTACCGGGTGAAGAAAGACAGCAGCCGGGCGCAGCAGTACGACGAGCTGGCTGCCAGGCGCAAAGCAGCCGTAGCGAAGTATGGTTGGGACGAAAAGGCTGGTTTTTTTGTAGACTACGATTTTGTAGCTCAGGCGCCGACCGGCGTTTTGTCGCTAGCGGGAATGTTTCCGCTCTTTTTCAAAATGGCAGAACCTGCCCAGGCCGAGCAAGTCGCTCGTCGGATCGAAAAGGACTTTCTGAAGGCTGGTGGCGTTGTCAGCACCCTCAACCATACCGGCCAACAATGGGATGCCCCCAATGGCTGGGCGCCGCTGCAATGGGTGACCATCCAGGGCTTGCGGAACTATGGTTTTACCGAGCTGGCGGATAAGGTCCGTCAAAATTGGATTGCCTTAAACGAAAAGGTCTACCGCAATACAGGTAAGATGGTTGAAAAATACAATGTTGAAGACATGGGACTGGAAGCTGGCGGTGGCGAATATCCAGTGCAAGATGGCTTTGGCTGGACCAATGGTGTTTTGTTAAAGCTCTTGATGGAAACAAGCACTTCTGAAGAAAAAACTAAATAACCCGAACCTACTTCCCTTATGTACGAACAGCTCATCGCGCCCTTTGGTGCCTACGACAAATATACCTTCTACAATCCGGCCAGTGGTCATCTGATGAGCCTGGTGCCGGGCTGTGGTGCCTGCCTAGTCGATTTGATACTGGACAATCAATCGCTGTTGGACACCTACCAAACGGCAGAGCAATTGGAGATGCACAAAAAGGCGAAATCGGAATTTTTGTTGCCTTTTCCCAATCGCTTGCTCGATGGCCTCTATACTTTTGAAGGCAAAACCTACCAGTTTCCGATCAATAACAAGCCGACGGCTAATGCCATTCACGGCTTTGCCATCGGGGAGCCGATGTCGCTGGAAAAGGTTGAATTGGCTGAGCAAAAGGTGCAGCTTGTTTGTCTATTCGACTACGATGGCTCCAGGGAGTACTATCCCTTTCCATTCAAAGCTTCCATCGAATTTGAACTGAGCGACAGCGATGGGTTGACCATTGGGGTGTTTGTAGAAAATACAGGCACGGGGGCGATGCCCATTGGCATGGGTTGGCATCCCTATTTCAAGATAGGAACCATGGTAGATGATTGGTATTTGCAGGTACCTGCCAGTCAGGTGGTAGCCATCGACGATCGCATGATACCTACGGGTGTCCTGACACCTTATACCAAATTTCAGCGCCTAGAAAGAATTGGAGCCAGTACCCTCGACAATTGCTTTTTGTTGGAGGATCGGGAGGAGGCTGGGCAAGCAGAAGTCTTACTGACCAATGTCAATCAAGGTCGGACGCTGCGCTACTGGCAGGAATGCGGTCCTGGGAAATTCAACTACATCCAATTGTTCATTCCGCCACCCCGCCAATCCATTGCGATTGAGCCGATGAGTTGCAACATCAATGCATTCAATAATGGCAATGGGCTGACCGTCTTGCAAGCTGGTGAAAAAGCCGGTGGGCGCTTTGGGGTCCAGTTGCTTTAGTACGTACCTACAATGCAATGAAGTATCTATCGATCTTATGGTTGTGCTGTTTTGTCTGGGCAGGTGCTCTACAGGCTCAGTCTCCGGTAGTGCCATCGGAGGTTCCAACTTTGATGGAAAAGGCGAGCCGTCAGATGGATGCGATACAGTATGAAGCTGCTATGCAGACCTGGGAGGAAGCCTTGGCGCGATTGATGACCGGTGGCTGGACGAAGTCTGTGGAAGTGGTTGATTGCTACACAGGCTTAGGAGAATGCCAAATGAACATTGGACAATACGAGGCGGCTTACCGCTACCTTGGCAAGGGCTTGGAATTGGGGCGAGAATTGGAGGATGATCGAAGACAAACCAGGCTGTACAACCTCATGGGGCTATGCCTTTGGAGTCAGAAGCAATTCGATCGGGCGCTGGACAGCCTGCAACGCGCCATCGCTCTGCAGCTTGGCGAAATTGATGATCCTCAACTAGGGGATACCTACCTCTACATGGGTATTTGCTATCAGGAAAAAGCAGATTATATCAAAGCCATCCACTACACCAACAGCGCACTGAAAATTTACCAAAGCTTATTGGAGCCCAAACACGAAAAAATTGGCTCTGCCTTCATGTCGCTAGGTGTCAACTATCAATACATCGGCAACGATGGTAAAGTCCTCAAATACTTCAAGGAGGCGTTGAGCATCAGTGAGTCGGCCTTTGGTACCCAACACCCCAAAACTGCCAGCATTTACCACGAGCTTGGGCGGTATACCTACGGCAATGGGGAGTATGCACGAGCTGCTTCCTACTTTGAAAAATCCATCAGCATCTACGAAAATCATTTTGGGCCGGGCCAACCATTTGTATCCTTAGGTTACGCTTATCTCGGAAATTGTTTCCGAGAGTTGTACGAAGCTGAAAAGGCGCTTTCCTACTATGAAAAAGCCTTGGATCGGGTCGCGCAAAGCCCCGAAGGCAACCAGAACGACCTGGGGTTTATCTATCAAAACATTGGCAGCCTTTATCTGGGCCAGCAAAAGGTAGACAAAGCCTTGATCTACTTCCGAAAGGCCCTGGCTTACAGCGAGCAGGTCTATGGGAAAGATCATCTGTATTACGCCCTTTTTAGCAATTTTCTCGGCGATGCGCACATGCAAAGTGGCGAATGGGACAAAGCCTTGCCACATTTAAAAAAGGCCCTCCAAAGAATGCTGTTTGACTATGGCGATGAACATCGAATGGTTGCCAGAGGCTGCAATAAAATGGCTATTTGCTACAGGGGAAAGGCGGCTTTTGAGGAATCGGAACGCTACAGCCAACAGGCGCTCAACGCATTGCTGTATACCGATGCGAGCGGGCCGGCATTGGAAAAGGTCATTTCCTTTCCAGATCTACTGGATGCCCTCCACAATATGGCGCTCACCTACAAAGCCTGGCACGCGCAGAGTGGCGAACTGCAATACCTCGAAAAGGCGGCTGCTACCTATGAGGACTTGGTGGCCTTCATCGACGAGTGGCGGATTGGCTTTCAAAATGAATCCAGTAAGTTGATCCTCATTCGGGAGGGACAAGGGATTTTGGAAAATGCCATTTCGGTTGCTTTGCAGTTGTATCGGACCGGTAAAGGTGATGCTTATTTGGAGCAGGCTTTTCAATATGCTGAAAAAGGACAAAGCATCCTGCTGCTCGAAAACCTACGGGCGGCCGATGCCCGTCAATTTGCTGGCATTCCGGATGAGCTATTGGCAAGAGAAGCCTCTTTGCGAGATTCCTTAAATATGTTCAAAAAGCTCCGCTACGACGAAGAACGCAAGGGAGCCGCCGCCGATGTAGCCCTGCAACGCCAATATGCCGATGAAGCCTTCCGACTAAAGGCCGCCTGCGAAGCCATCTTGGCACAGTACCAGGAAAACTATCCGGATTTTTATCAGCTGAAATACCAATTGCAACCCATTGAGTTGTCGAGGGTTCAGCAACAGTTATTGAAAAAGGGGCAAGCCTTGCTCGAGTATTTTGTTGGAGATCAAACACTGTTTTGCTTTTTGATCGATCAAAAGCAGGTCAAAGTATGGGAGCAGCCCATCGCTAAGGACTTTGTCCGTCGGATCGACTCTCTGCGCAAAATGATCGCTGCCGAGCGACCCATCAGCGAACTGGACGGCCTTCGGAAAAGTTTGTCGGAACAACTGCTGCTTGGATGGCCAGCGGAGACACCAGACTTTCAGGAGTTGATCATAGTCCCAGGCGGCATTCTGGGATATTTACCCTTCGAGTTGTTGGACCATAAGGGCGATTATCTGTTGGAGCATTTTACCATTAGTTACAATTATTCGGCAAGCCTGTTGGAGCTTTTACTGGAAAAAAGCGATCGGAAGGCGACCCATTTTTTTGGAGGCTTTGCGCCGCAATACACCTTTGATCCTGCACAATCTGCAGAGCCGGCCTTGGAAGATCGCTCCATTAGTCAGCTGGTTCGAAAGGGGCATTACAACTTACCGGGTGCCAGGAAGGAAGTCCAACAAATTGCGGCACTTTTGGACGGAGATGCCATTCTGGGGGCGGCAGCGACGGAGGCGCGTTTCAAGGAAATAGCGGTGGACTACAAAGTGCTGCACCTGGCCATGCACTCTTTGCTGGAGGACCGTCAACCACTGTACTCCCGACTGTTGTTCAGTGCTGATTCGATGGCAGGAGACGATGGTGCTTTGCATGCCATTGAATTGTACAACATGCAGCTAAAGGCAGAGTTGGCAGTGTTGAGCGCTTGCAATACGGGCGTTGGTCGGCTGCATCGAGGGGAGGGCATTATGAGCTTGAGTCGGGCCTTTGCCTATGCAGGGGTGCCTGCTACCGTGATGAGCCTTTGGAAGGTGCCGGACGATGCGACTTCTGAGTTAATGCTACAGTTTTACACCCATTTGTCCGAAGGTCTATCCAAGGCTGAAGCTTTGCGGCAGGCTAAATTGGCCTGGTTGGAGCGAGACGATTTGCCTGCTTCCAGAAAGCATCCATATTATTGGGCGGGCTTTGTGGCAGCCGGAGATATGGCGCCTTTGCAAGACCAAGGTGCATGGCCTGAAATGGGCTGGTGGCTAGTGGGTATTGGCTTGCTTTTGCTCGGTTTGTATTTCTTCAGAAATCGTTCTGTATCTTCTTGAATACTTGTTTGCTCTTGTTTTAGCCTATTGATTTCCTTCCATCAACTTAGCGAGGAGTTCCTTGGCGGCCTTTCTATTAAAGCTTCCCTTGGGAGCGGCCGAAAGTTGTTCGAGCAATACCTTTGCCTTTGCTGCTTGATCTGTTTGCAGATAAGCCAAGGCGCTGTACCATTTGGCCGCCTGTCGAAAGCGGTGGCCTTGCTGGGCGGCGATGGATTCCAGGATGGGGATGGCTTCGGTCGTTCGGTCCAAGCTCATCAGGGTAATGGCTTTGTAGAAGCGGGCATCGGATTGGGGGGAGTCGATCAGCCATTGATCAAAACCTTCGAGCGCAGCCTCGAATTCTTCTGACTGGTAATGAATAAAGGTCTGTTGTTGCGCAGAAATTTTGGGGGTACTGCGTTCGACCTTGACCAATTCGTTGGGATAGGGTTGGTAGTACATGGCGAAGAGGTCGTCGGTTGTGGGTGTGCGGGGGTAGAAAAACCACAGGCTGACCAGGATTAGAAGGACGGCAGCAGCCAGCAGCCAGAAAGGGCGGAGGCTGCGGGCGGGCGATTCTGTTGCCGAAGCTCCTTGCAATTTGTTTTCCATTTGTTGAAGCTCTTTTTTAATATCTTGTTGGCTTTGACTCTTGACAACATCCAGGAATTGCTGTTGCCATTTGACTTCGCGAGCAAAAGCTTCCTCTGTCATTCGGGTGGCGACCTGTTCGGCTTCGCCTTTTTTGAGCCGCTTGAGTAGATAGCGTTCGATGAGTTCTTTGTCCGCTTCGCTGATGGGTTGATTCGACATATGTTGTACTTTGAGTTCGACGGTGGCTTTAGGTATTGCGCTTGGTTACGATCTTTCGAAGTTGTTTAATGCATTTTAATTTTTGGCTTCGAACAACATCTGAGCTGTTGTAACCCATGCGCTCCTTGATGGCCTCTGTACTGTAGCGATGGAAGTAAAACAAACGGATCAGCTTTTGGCAAGAGCTGCCCAATTGATCGATGGCTTGCCGGATCAGTTGACTCTGATGATCTGCCTCCATTTTTTGATAGAGTTTTAGGTCAACTTGTTCGATCATCGAATCGTCCACTTCTGCCACTAGGTTTGTGCGTTTATGGAGGCTGCTTTTTTTGAGCAACATTTTTCTTGCAATGCCAAACAAATAGGCTGCCGGACTGGATTCCAGACTAGTGATCCGCTCTTCGACGATGGCTGTATAAAAGGCGACGACAGCATCTTGGAATACATCCGTCAATTCGTCTTGGTCGAGGTCGAAGCGTTTGCTGGCCCAGCGCAAGAAGTCACTCCGGTGCTGCCCATACAGTTCCCGATAAGCCTCCGGTCGGCCAGCTTTTATGGAAAGGAGAAGGTCCGATTGGGATGTCTGTGGTGGTTTCAACGATTGTTTCGGCTGAGTAAGACAGAGAAAAATTATCGAAACTAAATTAAGAAAGATTTTTGCAAACCAACCCTAAATGGCACCTATCCCCTTCGTTTTCCCGGCTTTCGCTCCACTATACTGTTTCATTTACAGCCAAAAGGTGAACCCAGGAAGTTGAAATTGTTTTAACAAGGGATTAAGAAACACGCTAAAAATTTCTTAAAGTCAGAAGTTGGAACCCTGGCTACGGGTGTAAATATTTACTTTAGCCCAAAACAACGACAGCATATGAAAACAATTTCCACATTTATTTTTTGCCTCTTTTTGGTGAATATCTTATCTGCTCAGGAAGAACAGGCAGCGCCTGTAAAAGAACAAATTTATCAGGTGGTCAAAGAGATGCCCCGCTTTCCGGGTTGTGAGAATTTGGACAAGGAGCACCTGATTAAAAAGTGCGCCTCAGAAAAAATGCAACACTACCTGAAGACGCATCCTGCCATTGTTGCCTTGAATGAAAACAGCAAAGAAAAAAGTAAGGTCGTTTTCCGGCTGATTGTTCGGAAAACAGGTAAGGCCGAGCTGAATAAAATCCTTTCTGTCAAAGAAGGAACGCCACCGGAGGGTTATGAGCAAGCCATTGCGACGATGGTGGAGGAAATGCCTACTTGGCGGCCCGGAAGCCACGGACGGCCCGGCGGTCCCAAACTCAGCGTTTACTACAATCTCGTTATCCGCTTTGGGGAGTAAAGCCCTATTCGCTAAAGCTGTTTTTTACAATTTAGGTCTAGCGATTTTTGCCTATTTTCACTGGAAATATCATCTGATGAAAAAATATACACTGTTTGTGCTACTGTTCTTCGCCGCTTTATCTGTTCGTGCAGAAGCCGTTGTTGATTCGCTGGAAAGGCAGGCGGTCATTGCGGTAATCGATCAACTATTTGAGGGGATGCTAAAAGGGGACAGCACCTTGGTTCGAGAAACGTTCGCATCAGAGGCCCGATTGATGACGGTTGTGAAAAACCGAGAGGGGACACCCAAGCTGTATGGTGGCGAAGGCATACAAGATTTTCTGAATGCCGTTGGTACACCCCATGAGTTGGCCTGGGATGAGCGCATCTGGTCTTATGATATTCGCATCGACGGCCAGCTGGCTACTGCCTGGACAGAGTATACTTTTTTCAGAGGGGACCAACTATCGCATTGTGGTGTCAACGCCTTTCAGTTGTTTAAATCGGCAGATGGCTGGAAAATCATCCAGATTACCGATACCCGGCGCAAAAAAGACTGCAAATCTTAGCGGCCAAAGGCATCTATCCAAGCTAAAACACCTCCTTCCAGATTGCGGACGTTTGTGAAGCCATTCTGCATCATAAACTGCTTCGCACGGCCACTGCGCGCGCCCGAGCGACAGTGAACGACGATCTCACTATCCTTTTTGTCGGCATAATCCGGCAAAGCCTCCGGCACCGTACTGAGAGGAATCAACTTGGCACCCAGGTTAAACTCTTCGTATTCATTGGGTTCGCGTACATCGATAAAAACGAACTCCTCTCCGGCATCCAGCTTTTGCTTTAGTTCTTGAACGGTAATATCCATTTCTGTCAGATTTATTGTTTGCAGTATGATTGGAAAGATACATTCTTTTCAAAGTTCCTCAAAATTTTTTGTCGAATCCCCCGTCTGGGCTACATTTGACAACCGAAGTCCTATTGCACATCTGCCAAATCCTTGCCTATGAGCGCCTCAGATTCCCAAGTATCTCCCATCAGCACCACACAAGCCAGCCAACTCATCCTGCAGCACTATGGTTTGAAAGGGCAGTTGGAGGTTCTGCCGGGCGAGGCCGATTACAACTTTAAGTTTCAGACAGATACCAAGGCATACATCTTTAAGGTCAGCCAACCTGGCGACCAGGCAAAGAATCTGCAGCTCCAATCTGCCTTACTTCAACACCTGAAAAGCAAGCAATTGCCCGTGCAACTGCCTTTTCCACAGGCCGATCTGCAAGGCCATCCAATTGTGCCATTGCAAGGGGCATTGGCGGGATATTTTACTTGCCTGCTCGATTGGATTCCAGGTCGCTTACTAGGACATTTATCCCATCATTCCCTCGAACTCTTAGCAAGTATCGGCGAAAGCTGTGGCTGGCTTTGCCGGGGGCTAAAGGACTTTGAGCATCCCAGAGCGCATCGCTCCTTCAAGTGGAACCTGCCAGAAGGTGGTTGGATCAAGAACCATCGGGAAGCATTGACCGAAGCGGCGCACAAGGAGCTGTTCGACTACTTCCTCGACCTGTTCGAACAAGCAGTCGAGCCGAAGCTGGATACCCTGCGACAACAGCTAATTTACAATGATGCCAATGACTACAACTTATTGGTACAAGGGCCATTGGGCCAAGAGCGGATCGGAGGGGCCGTAGACTTTGGCGATGCTGTTCATGCACCAATTGTTTGCGACCTGGCCATCGCTTGTGCTTATGCTGCAATGGGTAAAAATGATCCGATGGCTGCCACC
>JBCCSZ010000304.1:0-9460 GCA_039199225.1 Bacteroidota bacterium | reverse complement strand
TGGCCTGTCTTTCGATGCGGATGCTTTGGAGTATGTTGGCGTAGAGCGGGGAGGGCTTCCCAATTTTTCTGCCGAGTCGGTGGGTGAAAAATACAGAGAATCAGGGGTGTTGACCTTTGTGTGGATCAATCCAAGGTCGGAAAAGGTGGAATATGAGGCGCCTTTGTTTCATTTATTGTTTGAAGTGAAAAAGTCCTTCCGGGAAGGCCGCTTGCGTTTGGCCGATGGTTATACACCTTCTTTGGCGTTTGATCCCTCAGGTGTTGGCTTACCCATTCAGTTGAAGACTACCTCATCTGCAGCCAATGCTGAGTTTGTCTTATCGCCCAATCCAACCTCTGGCATGGCGACCATCTTTTTATCAGATGGGGTAGGAGAACAAGTAGAACTTGCTGTGTACGATCTGAAAGGCCGCCTACTTCGACAGCAGCAAATGGCTGTTGTTGGTCGGAAGGTCTTGTCATTGGATTTATCTGACCTACCCAATGGTACCTACTTGGTACAAGTGCGCACAAACGAGCAGCTTCAAGCCCAAAAAATCAGCCTATTCCGTTGATGGACGACCACTGCGATTGATGTGGTTGGCACTGGCTTGTTGGGTTCCCAAGATGACAATGTCTTGAATGTTGACATGTGCCGGTCGGGTGGCAATGAAGTATATTGTCTCTGCGATATCGATGGCCTTTAGTGGCTGGAAGTCATCGTAAATCTTCGCTTTTTCTGCATCACCATGGTAGCGGACCAGTGCAAATTCCGTCTCCTCCACATGGGCTGGGCTAACCTGGCTAACCCTGATATTGTGCTTGTATAAATCGAGTCGCATGCCTTTCGTCAAGGCATCTACCGCATGCTTTGTGGCGCAGTATACATTGCCATTGGGATACACCTGATGTCCAGCGATGGAGCAAACGTTGATGATGTGTCCCTGGCGGCGCGCAACCATAGATGGGCTGATGGCGCGGGTCATGTACAACAATCCTTTGATATTGGTATCGATCATTTTATCCCAATCCTCCGGGTTTCCTTCTGCGATGGAGCCAAAACCACTGGCCAAGCCAGCATTGTTGATCAGAATATCGCTCTGCCGCCACTCCTCGGGAATGGATTCGATGGCCGCCTTGGTCGCTTCGGCACTTCTTACATCAAAGCACAGCAGATGAACATCGGTTCCCCATTTATCTGTGTAGTCTTTTTTGATAGCGTCCAAGCGCTCCTGCCGCCGCCCTGTGAGAATCAATCGATAGCCATTGCGTGCAAAAACTTCCGCTGTCGCTTTTCCAATACCAGCAGTAGCACCTGTGATGAGTACGGTGCCTCGGAATTCTTTTGGACTTCTTTCCGGAGTTTCTTTTTCCTCATCTATAATTTTCTCGTCGATAATTTCTTCCTGTTCATTCCCTAATACGCTGCTGTCTACATGTTCAACCGGCAAAGCGGTCAGTGGCGTATTGCCCTTGGCGGTGAGGCTACCGAGGGCAAAGGCTTTGTCGTTTTCTTCTGTTTTGAGTTCTGGATTGATTTTGTAAGCCTTGTGGTAATAAGACGCGGCTGTGATCCTGTCGCCAATTTTGTGGTAAATCAATGCGAGATCGTAGTTGGCAAACGGATGGTCCGGTGCCAATTGCAGGGTCTTTCGGAAATATTTAACAGCCTTTTTATAGTGTCCCAGGCGTTCGTAAAAAAGAATGCCGTATTGGTAGTACGCAGCTGGATCTTCTGGCGCTTTTTTGATGGCTTTTTTGAAGTATCGGGCAGCCACTTTGGGTATGTCATCAGAAAAATCAGTAGACAGCATGCCTAGCTTGTAGAAAATACCAGGGATGTCTTCATCCAGAATGGCAGCCTTTTCGTAAAATCTTTTGGCAAGCAACAAATCGTTTTGCTCTTCTGCCATTTCTGCCATCAATAGATTGACTTCTGCGGCCTTGGGATCGTCTTCGGCAATTTTTCGGAGTTCGGCGGATGCCTCAGCAACGTTGTTGGTGTACTGATAAATGGCCTTGGCGTATTGAAGGCGGATGTCGGAGGATTCGGAAGATTGCAATAGTAATTGCTTGAACACCTCCAAGCCAGCCAACAGCTCGCCCTTTTCCAGTAATTCATTGGCTTCTTCCAAACTGGGCTCCGGATTGGTAAATAATTCGGATTCCAGCATGGACTCTACCGTATCAAAGTTTTCAGAAGCATCGCTGAGGTCAATTTCTTCCAATTCCTCGTCGTCCTCTTCCAGTTCATCGTCAAAATCGAAATCATCTTCCAGTAAATCTTCCTCCTCGTCGTCGTCGTCCTCATCAAATATGGATTGGAGTATTTCCTCTTCCGTTTCTTCATCCATTTCTCCTTCCTCGGATGTGGTTTCCTCTTTTGCCAAGGGCTCCTCATCGCTCGGGCTGGGAGTTGTTGTCGACTCGGGAGCAGTAAACTCCGGCACATCGACCTCTTCTTTTTCGATCTCTGGTGCTTCCTCCGTAGACACCTCTTCTTCTGCGTTTTGGTCCAACACTTCAACTTCTTCCTCTTCCAATGCAGGCGCTTCCTCTTCGACCACGCCATTGGAATGATTCGGTACAGCCGGACGATCTGCCAACATTTGCATGCCCGGAATACTAGCCAAGTCCACCCCTAATGCTGATTCAAATATTTCTTCTTCGATATTCACCAAGTTTTCTTCTGGCAAAACAGCATATTCGGGATATATGGCTTCGTTGTTGGTCAATTCGAAAAACAGCTGGAACTTTTGATGGCTGATGCGCTCGAACGTGAAGTAATCGATGCCTCTCAGGTGGCGCAGGTATTCGCCCACCTCAGTAGAAACAGATCGGATGATGCTGAGTTTGGAATTTATTTGCGCCTCTTCTCCCTCCGGAGCTTGCCGTTTCAGTTTGCGGTAGCCAAGGTATTCTTCCTGCCAATAGTTCATATACTGAATCACATTGGTGATCTGCTCGAAGGTCGTATGCACCCGCTTGATCTCTCCATTTTCCGGATACAAACCATCTGTAATAATAGGGAGCACCCTTCCTGCCCTCGACAGCTCTTGCAAAGTGTGCAGGCCGCGCAACATACACTTGGTAGATTTCAGATAGTTATCACTGATTATTAGTAGGATAACTCCTCGGGACGACAAAAGCTTATCGGCAAGGCTTTCACCTTCAGCCAAATCGCCGGTATGTAGGTGGTTAAACGTGAATGATACACGACTCAGCGATCGATCGATGAGTTGTGCAACAGATTCATTGGCAATGTCATAGGCGATGGTGAAATCTTTCATGATGATTGGGTTGCAATTGATTGTTATTGTTGAACCTCCTTTACGTGTTTTCTTCTGCTAATAGTGATTGGACAAAGCGGTCAAAATCAACTGTGAAATCAAGGTACTTGCTGGTTGCCGGACCATTGAATCCCGTGTGTATTCGACGGACTTTATCGTTGCGATCTATGAATATCATTGTGGGATAAGACAAAATATGGTTGAGCATGGGAAGAGCCTCTGCAGCCTCCTTCTTATTGCTACTACCTGCCAACAATATCTCATAGGGGATACCCATCTTATCTTTATAGGTGCGGATGACGTCGAGCGCCTGATCCCTGTCTTTGCGGCGTTCAAAAGCCAATGCGACGACGGCGAGGTCGTCCGATGGATTTCTTTCCAAATAATTGGTCAAAAATTGGGTCTCGTCCCGGCAATTTGGACACCAGGTCCCTAATATCTGTACGATTTTGATCTTATTCTTATAGGCTGGATCATCCAGTGTGACAGTCTTACCGTCAGGATTTTGAAAAGAAAAAGCAACTTTGTCGAATCCCTCTCTTAGATAGGTCAAACTGTCGGGGTCTGCCAATTCGAATTCGGAATTTCGGCTGGCTTCCCAGGTAGTTGTATAGTGATTTCCGGAGCGGAACGATCCGATCAGACGTTGGTCTTCCAGTATTTTGGCTTGGAATAAAAAGGCGTGCGCACCATCGAAGGAAGATAGATAGACCTTGTTGTCTTGCACGGTCCCTTCCAAGAAGCGGTAATCACCAGTTTCTGTTCGAAAGGTACCCAGCAGACGATTTCCTTTTTGCTCAAATTCGCCGACCGCTTTGTAGGGCTGGTCGGTCTCCAGGTCAAAGGTACACTCCCAGCGGCCGCTCAAATCGAGAGCGGGTTCTTTGCGCAGTTTAGTAAAGCGGTGATTTTGGCCCTGTTTGGCCCGAAAAGGAATGCGGTAGTTTGGCCCTCTGCTCTTACTCACAAAGTAGCCATCCATCAGGGTACTTTCATAATTGGCGATGATATAGGCGTCAAAAACCGGAAATTCAATGCGGATGGAATCCTGCCCGGTTTTGCGATTGTGACCAGTGACAACCTCCGTAAGCTCCATGCGTTCTTCGCCATTGATGATTTCTATTTTCAGCTTGGTTTCTCCTACATATTTCACCTCGAAGGTAAATGGCAATTCGCCGGCAGGAATTTCCTCGATGATTCGTCCGACTTCATCGTCGTCTTCGGTAGAAGGCATCTCGCGAGGCGTCAGCTCCAAGACAGCCCGCCAGTATCCGGGCGCTACAGAGTCGAATGTGTTCTCCATAACAAAACAGGAGGGCAGATACAGCATTGCGAAAGCTGTCAGAACGTAGATCAGTAATCGTTGCATAAAAGTGTTTGTGTCAGTTTACAGGTATAAAATTACGATATAAAATCTAAACACCTGCTATGACAAAAGGGTTGAACGATCCTGTTGAAGGATGTTTTATCATTTACTTTTATCGCCAGAAAACTGATCTTCTTTAAATTTGAACAGGACGTTGAAGGAGGTTAAGCTACCATAAATTCGGGTAATATATTGCTGTAGATTCACCTTTTCTTCATCTGTCAATTTGGAACTATTGATGCGTTGCTCCATCACTCGCAGTCGGTCGCGCACCATGACAATCTTGTGGAAAAAAGTTTCGATGGGCATTTCTTTAGACTTCAAGCCGGGAGTGCCAGGTTGCAAAATGAGTTGGCCCTTGGTCCATTTATCGCCCAATTCAACGGTCTCGGAAGCACCCGACCAGTTGCGGAGGATTTTCATCAATGATTTTTCTGCTTCGGAGTAGGAGACACTTTCGGTGGCAGGAATGGCCTCTATAATTTCGAAATTTTCATAATTCTTGCCGACATTTTTGATGCCATAGGTGAAAAAGCATATTTCATAAGCCACTGCATGAATTCGGATCACAACTCCGTCGCCGTATGCGGGATGCTTGACTCGGCTGCCGATTCCCAGCGCTTGGGTGAGGGTTTCACTCATTGTCCGTAGGTGTTTTGTGGTGATGGTGTTAGGTAGTTAGTACGATTAGGGGCCGGGAAATGTTCCAAGCACTTCTCTATATTTTGGAAGGCGTGGGGTGGTAGCCGGCGTATTTATCTCCCTTTTTCAATTCTGCTTTTTTGCCCTTTCCAGTGATGAATGTAATAGGAACTGTATAGCGCCTACGATCTTTGGTATAGTGTACTTCAAAATGGAGGTGTGGACCACTGGACCAGCCGGTATTGCCGCTGCGACCGATCACTTCGCCTGCCTTTACTTGCTGGCCCGGCTCTACATCGACTCCTTTGTATTCTAAATGGCCATAGTAGCCAAAGGTGCCATCTTTGTGGTAAATCAAAACGCTGTTGGCCAGGCCCTTGCATTTCGAATATTTGCAGCCCCGGTTGGAGTTTTCCTTTATTTCGACTACCACACCGGCTCGGGCCGCGCAAATAGGCGTACCTACAGCCATTTGAAAATCGATGGCATACATTCCCTTGTGGGAAAACTTGCCATTGTAGCCTTGAGAGACCACATATTGTTCACCAGATTTGTAGGGTAGCACATACAGCTGGCGGTCGTTGTGCTTGGCATTTAGCTCGTCTCCTAAACCATAGTTGTAGGAAAATCCGTAAGAAGCATCTTTATAGGGATCGCCTCTTTTGAGTTTGACCAGGAATTGCTTTTCATCGCTTTTCTTAAGGATAGACTGCACCGGTAGCTTGGCATCTGCCTTGTAGTTTTTAATTTTTGGGAAGTCTATATACACTGTAATTGGACAGGGAGCCGAGTTGATACCATACAGATCTACATCACCATTGGGCAGCGTGATTTCTGTGATTTCAAGGTATTCAGGTTCCTGCGCTTGGATTTGATGACAGGAAAAGCTAAAAAGCAGTCCAATTAAGAGTAGTTGAAAATAGTTTTTCATGTAATTACATCGGATTTTATGCAGCTAAGAGATACAAGTATATTAGCTCATACCATTTGTGCGGATTCCTAATTGCTAGGAATCCGTCACTATAACGCATAAAAATGAGCAAATAGCACGCGCTGTGCTATTTTATTTCGCGATCACCAAGCGCTTGCTTTGGACCTTGTCAGCATCTTGGATACTCAAAACATAACTGCCGCTTGCAAAAGAAGACAGGGAAAGGCGCGCCTGCTTATCTCCATCGGAAACAGTCTCATAGTCCCAGCTTTGAAGCAATCTGCCATTTAGGTCGTACAGCTTGATTTGAGCATTTTTCCCTGGAATTTCTTTCAACTGAAGCTGCACCGTATTTTGGGCAGGATTTGGAAATAGTTGGAAGGCAGCCTTTTCTACTGTAGGCGTAGAAACCAGCTCGCGGGTAGAAAAATCCCAAATGCCACGGCCATAGGTACCAAAACGGATCAATTCTTCACTGCCCAGATACTCAACGGACCAGTAGGTCTGCGTCGGAGCAGCTGTACCGCTCATATCGTACCATTGGTCATCGGCGGCGATGTATACATATGGACCTGCTTCTGTCGCTGCAAAAAGCATGCTTTCATCCTCATTGGCAGCCAGTTCGAATACCAGTGTAGGAGGCATTCCCGTATTCATGGCAACGAAGGATTCACCGCCATTGGTAGATTTGTAGACGGCAGGATTGGAGTAGCCACTGCCCGCTAGGTAAACAGTAGAGTCGTCTTGGATAGACGGCAGAATGGAGGTACCGTATAAGTAGTGACCAGAGGGAACAAAATCGATGGTCTGTTCCCAAGTGGTTCCGCCATCTTTGCTGTAAAAGAAGCGTCCATTGGAGGTTGTTACATACCAATTGTCTGTGTTGGTAGGAGAAATTTTTATGGCAGAGATGGTACTTTGCGTCTCTGGAAAGAAATCGTATGGCAATTGATCTACCTCGATGTAACCATTTGGATTGTATTCCAATTTGATGATGTGAGAACCTGTACCCCCCAGGTAGTTGCCACCGGCCATGTAGACGATGTCCTTTGTTGGGTCGGGATCGGGCGTAAGTGGTGGCAGCCATACAGACTCGTTGTCTGAATCCAATTCCCAAGCTGCATCATAGCCATCTCGCTGTGGATCGCTGTAGTGCGTGATCCATCCTCCTGGATACGTCATCCACAAAGTTTGACCACCTTTTCCAAATACCAAATGGCCGTAATCTCCCGAAATGGCTTGCTCCATGTCGATGACTTCACCTGGCTGATTGTCAAAGCCTCGTTGAAATCCTTGGTCTTGCGTACCGCCATAAATGTAGCGAGGGTTCAGTGGGTCCGTTACAACATCGTAAAATTGACCAACGTTGAGACCTTCCAAGCCGATGTTGTCGGTCGCATCCATCTCATTGTAGCTGACACTCAAGCCACCATGGTTGCTGATGAGAATGAAAGGAGAGCCATCTTCCAACTGATATTCAGCGAAGTACATCATATCTGCATGCAGTTTGGACTCCACAAAGTCGTAGTATTCATACCAAGCATTTTGCAAATCCCAGGTCTGACCACCGTCCAAGCTTTTGTAGCAATCCACTTCACCCATCAACAAGACCTCTGGATTGGAGGGAAGGATGTACAGGCCAACGCTCCAAGGTCTTTCTGGCAGCTCGCCCACCTTATTCCAGCTTGTTCCGCCATCGTTTGAACGGTGAACGGCATTGTCGCCATCGTAGATGTAGAAAACTAGGCTAGTATCTCCTTGATAGCCACAGAGATTGGCTGGAGCGCTCGTCAGTTCAATGCCTGGCAGTTCGCCTTGCAACACCAAGTCACCACTTTCTTGGTCCACTTTAAATAATTCAGTGGTTCGCTCATTGTCTTTCCAAAGTAGGAACAAATCGTCCGAACCTTCAGGACGGATCATCTTTATTCGGCTGTTTTCATAACTGCTCAAACGGTCCGTGCGTTCAAAAGATTGGCCCCAATCTGTGGAGCGATACAGTCGGTATCTATTGAAAAAGGTAGGCTTGAAGCTCATGTAAACGGTAGAGTCGTTTACCTGCAATAAGTCGCGGCTCTGCGCATTGTTATCGAGTGAGGAAATACCCGATGCAGCCGTCCAGCTTTGGCCATTGTCATCCGAGTAATGCGGGATGCCACCAATGGCAGCGAGAATCCGTCTGCTGCCATCTTTTTTGTAAAGCAATTTGAAAAATAAGGCATCAAATCGAAAATCTTGGTTGAGTACCTCCCAGCCATCGTTGAAGCGGTTGCCGCTCCACAAAGAACCACCAGCAGAGATGAGGTAAATTTTATCTTCTTCCTGGTCGTAGTTGGTGGCCAATACACTACCAGCTTGGTTGAGGCTTCCTCTTTCGTTCCAGTATCCGATCAATTGGCCGTTGGCCAACACCTCTTGTTCCCCTCTAGGCGTGGCCTTTGCCTTCTTGCGGGCCACTTTGTCTCGAGCATTTTGGACTTCCAGGTAGCGCCAGTCTGTACCTGGTGCTGCCCGGTGCATGGATTCAATCCACTGTTCACGTTTTTCCTGATTGTCGCCTTCTTCCTCACCAGTTTTTACAATTGTTTGGCCGTTGGTAGGCGCTGGCAAAATAGCATGCTGGGCGTTCTCTTCATTGGGAGAGGGTTTAAAAAGGGAATAAGCAACGCCTAATAGCACGATGGCTAATAGTAGTAATCTGTGTAATGGTTTTTTCATCTTAATAGGGATAGTTTTAATATGCGGAACACTAAATGATATTCTATGAATTGCTTAAAGCTAGCTTTGAAGAAGTATTTTATTGATAACACGGTAATATAAAGATAAGTTGATCTACATACATTCGCCATTTTTAGCTTGTGTAAAGCACAGAAGTGTTCACTGAACGCCAAAGATGTATCTTGCTGTATCAGCCCTTGTAGTTGTCATCCCAGTTGCGAACTTCCGGTTTGCCCAATTTACCAACGCTTTTGGCCACCACCATGGAGACTGTTGCATCGCCTGTGACATTGATGACGGTGCGGCACATATCGAGTGGGCGATCGACCGCAAAAATAAGGGCCAGTCCGATGGCAAGCTTATCGGCTGGTAAACCAATGGATTCCAATACAATGACCAGCATGACCATGCCGGCACCTGGTACGGCAGCCGAGCCAATGGAAGCCAGGGTAGCGGTCAGCACAATGGTGAGCTGATCATTGAAATCGAGGTCAAAATCGAGGGCCTGGGTGATGAAGACGGCGGCAACGGC
>JBCCSZ010000303.1:0-9503 GCA_039199225.1 Bacteroidota bacterium | reverse complement strand
GCCCAGGTGTGCAAAGATTGCTTGCTTCTGCGGCCCTTGCCGTGGTAAGTACCGAGAATGTTGTCCAGTCGGATGGATTGCTGGTGTTCGCCTATGTTGTATTCATACAGCCCCTTGGCCTCAAACTCGTAGCGGCCTTTCACCCGAACAGTCGCTGCTGTAATACGATGATATTTGTGAATGGTATCGGCCAGGATCACTGCATTTTCAAGTGGAGGAATAATACCTCCTGGCAGCACATCCACATAGCCACTGTCTGGATAGATAAGCGCATCGGCTACCCGAATGTGCTCTACTCCTCCGAGCTTGAGTTCGCTGGTTTTCAATTTATAAAAGGCAGTGCGGCCCTCGAAAGCCAGTCCTTCCTGCTGTTTGAGCAAGGATTGAAACAAGCCCATCTGCTGGTCGCGCGAGCGGAAAGTGATGGTTTCGTTTTTCATATCCCAGTCGTATTCATTCAAATTGGTTTTGAATTTATTATAAGGCAAAGTGGTCTGTGTGGTGTCGGCATTGGCAGCCACCGTCCCGATGAAGTTTTCGAAATCCAATCGGGTGTAGACATCCTTGGTATTGAGGGCCAGGTGGTCCAAGCCTTTGACTTTCACCTTGAGATCGCAGGTATCGGAAGAAATCGAGAAGGCTCCGATGGACATCAACTGCCCCTCTACCAAACCATGCGCCCAGTTGAAGGTTCCCTTGGCCTTCAGCCCGCCGGGCGTGAGGATGAGCAATTGGTCGACGCTGTACCCCGGACGGGTGAACAACTCGAAGGGCGCATCCTCCGAACGGATGTACATGCTGTCTTTGTAGGGTTTCCAATCAATCGCTACGGCCTGGCCCTTGACCTGGGGAACCTCGATGGCCCCCTCCCGGCTTTCGCTCAAGGCAAATTCCTGCGCACCGGTCAGCATTTGATCGGGCTTGAACACAAAGTTTTCTGACTGAATATCTGCCCACAAATAGCGGACACCTCCCTCCCCTTTCAATCCTTGATTGCCTAGGCGGACCATACCGTCGAATCGCCCTTTGCCACCGTATAAATCAAAGCCTTCGGTCGGAGAAACTGTCTCAAAGCCAAAGGATTGATCTTCGATTTGCAAGGCCAGCGTTTCCTCAATTTCCGGAAAGATACCTCCGGATTGCAAGCGGCCCTTGAAGCGAATGTCCGCAGCCTGCAGTGGGTCCAATTGCTCAAAGTTGAAAGGTTCCAACTCGAAATAAAACGAATCTCTTTGATAGCAGCTGTTCTGAATTTGCGGTGCATCATAGTAAACAAAGGAGGGTTGTTTGCTGATAAAGGCGGGAAACATTTCAATATCTTCCTTTCCGGACTTGTTGCCTGGTGCATCGATCAGCAGGGTTCCACTCAGGTCTTCAATCCGACTGCCAATGGATAGCGCAACATCTTGTCCTCTTTTATCCTTCTCGCCGGTTGGGATGAATAAATCCAGATATCGAATGGAATCCATAACGATGTTGAAGGGGTCGTAGTGAAAGTTGAAGTCTTTTCCTTCGAAGAGGGCAAAACCTGCAAACAATCGCCCATCGAACTGCATATCCCGGTTCTTTTTCAGCGTGATTTGATTTTTGTAAGGCTTCAGAGCCACCTTTTGCCGATCACTAAATTCCAGCACCTTGACATCATTGGCAATCAAGTCGTTGTTACCGCCGCGCACCTCTGCATTTGTTTGATCAGAAACAGAAACGATGCGGATATTGTCGTAATCAATCTTATTCATATTGGCATCTGCACTGTGGAAAACCTTCGGGAGGAGGTGCAATTTCTCAGCATCCTTGTCATAGTTAATGAAGCCACCCGCCACTAGTTCGTACAACAGACTTTGAATGCTGCTGATGTCAAAACGTGGGTTGAGCAAACGCGCGAAGGTCAGCGCATCAATGGTTTTGGTCTTCAGCTTATCACTGAGTCCTTTGAGGCTGGCTACCGGATGATAATCGGCTACGTTTTGCAGCCGGCGAAATTGCTGAATGTCGAAATATTCTGTAGAGGTGAGGTTGACCTTTGGTTGGCCATTGCCGATTTCTTTCTTCTTGGGATTGATTAACAGATTATTTTGAGGGATTTCCCAAGAGATTTTTTCTGTCTCTATATTCAGCTGATGATAAGAATCGTAAAATGGATTGCGGTCTGAACCGCGCTTTCCGCGTGCTAAATGGAGTTCCTTTTCTGGGATGTTGTATTTGATGTTGACAGAAGGGTGGCAGATTGAATCTTGGCCAAAGGGATAAATGACGACCTCCACCTGCTCACCTGAAATTTTTTCACCGGGAGAAATAATGAAATGTTTGGCTTTGGCCACAAATGCCAATCCCCCAGCTGGGTTTTCCTGCCGGATGATTGCTCGCTGGTCTCCTTTTCCAAAACCGTATACCTTGCTTCCCCAAAGCTTGAAACCACCCTCGTATTGAAGTCCTTCTCCCATATCGGAAGTAATGATTTGCCCTTCTGCAGATTCAAAGCGCGGATAGGATGCTTTTGATTTTTTTACCCCCCTTTTGATGCGCACATGCAATGCACCATCAAGACTGCGCCCTCCAAGATACTCCGGATAGGTTAAGCTGGCGTTTTGGGTTGCAAAATGAGATTTTCGAAGGTCGATCTTGTATTTGTCCAATGTGGAATAAACTTCTTTTATTTGGTCGAGTGGCCAATCAATTCTTCCCTCGGCGCCTTCCCACTGCTTGGTCGCCACATCAAAGGTTCCGGAGGTTTGAATGATACGTAAGGTGTCGGTCTTCAACATGCCCACTAGATTCAAGCGGTCAAAGACAATATGCGCTGTCTCCCCACCATCCTTTATCTGGTATTCGGCCTCTTCTACCTTCCAGACCAAGCCCGCAGTGTTGGAGGCCAAAACATCATTTTGAAAAAATCCATTGGAAAAATGAAGGTAGGATTGAAAGACTTTCAACTTCTTCCTAGCATTCGATTGAATGAGCTTCAAAAGCGACTGGTGCCATCCGCTTGATGCTTGCGGACGCTTGTCGTACAAAGCCAGCAAGGCGTCTATGTAGTTGGAAAAGTGAGGAGTGGCCTCAAGCCGCATCAATTTCATTTCATCGCAAAGCTCCCGGATGTGTTGAATATCCGAATCGGGAAAAACACCTCCTTCGTAGGCTGCTTGGAAGCGAGCAAAAGATGCTTGCGATGCCTTGTTTTTGTCTTGCTTCATAAAGTCGCCCAATTCTTCTACAAAGGCTTCTTTAGAAACTGGAAACTTCCCCGTGTCAGATGCAGACAATAGACCCAGGATACCTGCAAGCAGGCACATCAGGTAGCGCTTGTTCATGAGTGTTTGTTTTTGTCTTTGTTCGTGCTAAACTGTCGGGGGGAAGTACTCGTCCTACGCTATATTTATTACATAGTGATTTGGCGAATACAAATAAATCGAGGGGATTTAAAAGGGGGGAACAATACCTGACAAAGGTAAGATAATACGAGATGATCCGCATACCCAAAAGAGGGTAAGCAATAAATTATTTTTATTTAAATATGTGCCTGGACAAAATTGTGTCATCCTTAGTTTGAGATGAATTTCATCTTTAGACGAGGCAAAAAACACAGGCATAGCCGTAGCTATGACGAGTATTTTTAACGAAGTAAAAGGTGAGAGTCGTTCAAAATAAGTCATTATTTAATTTGTCTAGGCACTTGTGTACTTAATCTATCACAAGCAGCCTTTCCGCTCACCACCTGCCGACTTACTAAATTCCAAGCCTACCGCTTCTGAGCAGCGCGAATACGGTTGAGGAACATCTGCGCCGATCCAGGCTCTACCAATGCGATTTCGTAAAACTCACCATCTTTCATCTTACGGACCTTCTCTTTTTTCTTCAGCGATTCAACCGCTTCGTTGAAGACCGTATTATTGGATACAACATTGAGAACACCTTGTTTATACCCAAAGAAATAATAGTAGTCACTTGGAGATTTGATGTAGACATACAAGCGATCATCTTCGTTGGAAGGCATCTTGAATTCTACATAGCTGGTTAGCCAGCGATTGACTGGCTCGCCATTGATACTGCCAACTCCCACCTTCGTTTTGGCAGAAACAAAAGATTGGTATTCCGGGTCCCACTTCATGGGTAGATTACTGAAAAAGATGGTGTAAGGATCGTGCTTAGAAGGCAGATCCAAGCCAAGGTTGATCATGCCTTCTACGGTCTTATTGTAATCCTTGACAGAGGGAATCAACTCACTCAAGGCTTTTTCGTAGAACTGTTGATTCTTGGTATAGTCGATTACTTTGGCATCGAAACTACTGGACTTGATGTCTGTCATCATAATCTTCATCAACTTATCCGGAATGATCAATTCTACACCGGCCATCATATCGGCCAACACATCGAATTTGGCATCATCCAAATTGGTAGAGGTGGTGTCGCTGTAGGCAGTTTTGGCGGCGCCTGCGGCTGTAATGCTCACATAATTGAGGCCGGAACCGATGTTGAATTTACCCTCGAGATTGATCTTACCAGTTTTATTGCTGAAGGTCATTTGATTGCCTTGCCGTACGTTGTCCACAATTTTTAGACTGTCTCCCAAGATGAATTCATCGCGGACTTTATTGTATTTAAAGAGTCCTTTGGTTTCCAGGATGGGGCGGTCTTTGCGCAGGTTGAGGGGCTGCATGATCCGAGGATACATTTTCGCAGTCGCTTTGCTGAGGAAAAGTCCGTTGCGCAAGGGATCGCTCCTGTAGTTTTTAGGCTGATCAAAAGTGATGGCCAAGTCCTTCTTATCTCCCTTAAATTTGACGGAGAACCATTCTCTTGCAGGCAGCATGGGCGCATCCATTCGTGCAAAGCCATCAAAGTCGAGCTTCTTGTTTTCCGCATTCAGTTGAATCTTACCGCGAAATTCCGTTTTGTGATCGATGTAAAATTTGTCCTCGGGTTTGGCTTCTCCCGTGGCGCGGGTCACTGTTTTCTTTTCACTGCGCTTTCCTTTTCCAACCCGGGTTCCGATGATGTCGTTGAAGACAATCTCTTGCTTTTTATCACCGATATTATATTCGTAATAGCCTTTGGCCTTGTAGTGTTTCTTTCCGTAGATGTTGACCGTCGCTCGGTTGATCACGTGGTATTTGTTGGCTGTATCCGCTACGATCCGCACGCTGTCCAAGGTCGTCATAACGGCACCTTTTTGAATTTCTACGTTGCCGTCCTTGGTGTAGATGTACGCATCGCAGGTATTGATGACTGGTACGCCACCGATCTGTAGCAAGTTGGTCGTCAGGTCGTAAAAGGCCGATTTTCCTTGAAAGGTCAGCGAATCCTGATCTGGGTGAATGGAGCGGAAGCTTCCATACTTCCCTTCCTCCGTCAAAAAGGTGATGTGCTCCTCCTTCATATTCCAGATAAACTCGTTCATCGAGGTTTGGTACTCGTTGTACGGCATGGTGGTCGACAACTCGGAGGAGTTGGCTTTGATTCGTCCTTCTTGCTTATCAAAATCCAGGAAGGTTTTCACATTCCGGGTATCGAAGGCGAGGTCTTCGGAGCCAAAAGCAAAGATTTGCAGGTTGGAGGTATCGGCATCTACCGAGAAGGCACCGAAGGACATCAGCTCAGAATCCAATCGCCCCTTGTCCCACTGGAAAACCCCGTTGGCCTTCAGTCCGTTGGGTGTCAGGATCAATACACCTTTGAGGTTGTGATTGCCCGAATTAAAGAGTTCAAAGGGCTTTTCTTTGGTCCGAACGTACATGCTGTCCTTGTAGGGCCGCCAATCAATCGACACATCGACCCCGAGGGCATTCGGCACTTCCGGTGGCCCAACGCGATCTTCCTCCAAATCAAAGCGGTCGGCGGTCGCCGTCAATTGCTTGGGCTTAAAGACGATGTCTTCCGACTTAAAGGTCGCACGCAGGTAGTTGATGTCTCCCTTGCCCAAAAAGCCTTCATTCGATAAGTCTATTTCTCCTCTGTAGGTCCCTTTCTCTTGGTAAGTTGGGTAGCCTTCGGTCGGCGTTCGAGAAACAAAACCTAGGGATTGGTCCTCTTCGCGCAGGACCAGCGTTTCCTTAAAAACCGGGAATATCTCTGCCGAAACCATTTCACCATCAAAGGATATGGCTTCTTTTGGGAAGTTGTCCAGATCGTTGAAATTAAATTCGTTCAGCTGAAAGTAAAACGAATCTCGCTTGTAGGCACCTCCCTGTATGTCTTTGTTACCGTAAAAAACATAGCTGGCTCCTTTGCTATTGAAGGAAGGAAAAGAAGCAATGTCTTCCTGCCCGGATTTGTTGTGTGGTGCGTCGATCAATAAAGTACCGGAGAGCTTTTCAATACGCGAGGCCATCGACAAGGCCACCGGATTGCCCTGTTGGTCTTTCGCCTCGGTGGGTATAAACAAATCGAAGTAGCGAACAGAGTCCATCTCGATTTTGTGCTTGATGTAGTTGTAGCGAAAATCTTTGCCTTGAAAAATACTCAGTCCAGCAAACAAGCGACCATCAAAGTCCATGTCCCTGTCCTTTTTAAAGGTTACCTGTCCTTTCAATGGCTTCAGCGCGACCCTCTGCTTGGGGCTGAATTCTACACTATTGATACCATTTGCATAAATCATTTTTTGTGCGATAGACATGACGGCGTTCACGCTATCGGACTTGGAGATGATTTTCAAGTAGTCGTAATCTTCTTTCTTTTGACTGGCATTGGCATAGTGAAAGACCTTTTCCTTCACCTCGATTTCTTCCTCGTCTTTGTTGTAGTTGATGAATCCACGTGCTACCAGATCGTACAGCAGCGGTTGAATAATTGTAATATCGTATCTGGGATTGAGTCGTTCTGCCACGTAGTGAGCATCCAAAAAATTGGTCCCCTCCTTTTCTGCGACTACTTTGAGTAGTGCGATGGGGTTGGCAGAAGAAATGTTTTGCAGTCGCCGGTAGTCCCCTTCGGAGAAATAGTCCAGCGATTCAAATTCGGCCTCTCTTTTTCGGGAGATACTGGCCAATTGCTTACCGATGACCAATGAATCTTTCTCCATGAACCAATTGACGTTATCGGTATTGATATTCATCTTCATGAAGGAGTTGTAGAATGGATTTCGGTCACTACCCCGCTTACCCCGATAAAGCGAAATGGATTTATCTTGTATCTCAAATTTGATGTTGACCGAAGGGTGATAGATGGAGTCTTGTGCAAAATAGATGGTCGACTCAACCCGCTCACCTGCCAGCCGCTCTCCCTTTCGAATGACGAATAGTTGGGAAATACCTCGGAAAATGCGCCTACCGCTGTTGTTACTGATGTTGATACGGGCCGGATTGTCCTTGTCGCCAAAACCGTAAACCGTCGTACCATTCAAACGAAAGCCACCGATGTAATCAACACCTTCTCCAATATTGTCAATTTCCAGGATGCGTTCGTACGACTCGAAACGGGGATAAGAGACCTCCTTGCGGGCATTGGCAATTGTAATTTTATCTTTAAAGCTTCCTTTAATCGGCTTGCCTGGAAACAATTCCGGGTAGAACAATTCAACCTCTTCGACATCGTAGAGCGTCTTTTTGGTATCGATTTTATATTCTCCCAAAACGCAATAAACATCCGTCAAGCCAAAGCGTTCCCAGGTCACTTTTCCCCCTTTGCCTTGCCATTGATTCAAGATGGGGAAGTAGGTACCGGAGGTCTCCAAAATGATGATGGAATCCTTCTTACGGGTACCTTTCAAATTGAGTTTTTCAAAAGTGACTAGTGGCACTTTGTCCTTGTAGTCCAACACAAAGGTTTCAGACTGAGCAATCCACGTAGCACCATTCTTGGAATAGCGCAAACTCTTGGTTTCAAAAAAGTTGGTAGCAAAGGTTAGATAATCCGTGTAGGGCTTTAGTTTCCGGTTCTCGATGTTGGCTAACATCTGGTCCAGTACGTTGTGTAAGCTTTTGAAGTTCTCCGCCTCCTGTTCTGTATTGCGCACCGCAACAAGGCACTTAAGGTAGTTGCTAAAATAAGGGCTGGCCTTCATTTTTTGCTTGAGCATCGCATTGCTCGTCAACAAAATCTGAGAGAATTGCTCATCGGTGAAAAGTCCTCCCTTGAATTGAGATTCAAAGTCTTTGAAAACTTCTTCCAAAACCGTCCGCTTACTGGCAGTCATCAGCTTTTCGAGCTGGTCGAGGAATTCTGTTTGGTTTTCAGAAAAAGCATCCAGGCTTTGGGCCTTTGCGGAAGTCAGGAGTGTCCCTATGAGTAAAAAAGAGAGAAGGTAACGAAGATACATATCGGTTATTATGCTTTTTTTGGGTTGCAAGTTGCTTGAGAGGAGGCCATTGGCTCGCATGCTAGTTGCACACCCAGGGTCATCGTTCCACCGCTGTAGAACAATGGTATTGAAATCAGTTGCAGGTCAGCCCTACTTTTTCAACGATATACACAACCAATTGTTTCTGCGCAACCGTTGGCCGATGCTGAAGCCAGCTTCATTAAATCGCTCCTCCATCAACGCGCCGTCTTCCGCCACAAAACCAGAGGTGATTAGTAGGCCACCTGCCGACAATCGTTCATATAACGCCTGTAGGCTTGCTAAAATTACGTTTCGATTGATGTTTGCCAGAATCAGATCAAAGCCAGTTTCCGAAACATCCTCCAAGCTTCCCAAGTAGGTTTTTACCTGCGGAACGCCATTGCGTTGGGCATTTTCAATCGTATTCTCATAAGAGGGTTGTTCAATGTCAACAGCACAAATCTCTGTAGCTCCCATCATGGCACTCAAGATGGCTAAAATTCCGGTACCACAACCGTAGTCAAAGACTTTTAGACCACTCACCGACAGTCCTTCCAGTTGTTGAATCATCATGTAAGTCGTCGAATGATGGCCTGTTCCGAAGGCCATTTTGGGGTTGATGAGGATTTCGTAGCGAACATCGGGCATAGGATCGTGAAAATCCGCTCTGATACCACAAAAATCATCCACTCGAATCGCTTCGAAATTGGACTCCCACAATTCATTCCAATTTTGGTCGGGAATCAAAGTACTTACGTAGGAAAACCCCACCATTTGCTGAATTTCCTGCAAGCTTGGCTCTAAGTTTGGCTCTCCCGAACCGACAGACAGGTAAGCGTCCAAACCTCCTTCCGCTTGCTCTTGGAAGGAATCAAAAGGCAACTGACTCAGCAGGGCCAAAAGCAGGTCGCGCTGCTCGGGAGCCGTCGTAAATGCGTATTTCAAAGATGGCATAAGAGAACGGTTGATGTGAAATCGAAGATGGACCGAATCGCCCGGATGCTACGATCCGTAGACCTCTCCCTTACAGGAACGGAGGGTATTCATCAGCAAAGAAGTCACCGTCATAGGCCCTACTCCACCTGGTACAGGGGTGATGTAGCTGCATTTGGGCGCTACTCCTTCAAAGTGGACATCCCCAACCAATCGATAGCCTCGCTTGGCGTGCTCATCATCCACCCGATTGATGCCTACGTCGATGACTACAGCACCTTCTTTGACCATATCTGCCGTGACAAAATTCGGT
>JBCCSZ010000302.1:0-9546 GCA_039199225.1 Bacteroidota bacterium | reverse complement strand
TTCTTTTTAAGCTTTTATTGAAATTATCAGTTCATCTAATTTTATGAGCTGCTTGTACAAATGTGGTCCATTCCAACATTAAAAGAATAGAATGAAATCAAGAGTTTTGCAAGGGGAGAAATTTTTTGAATTTCAGCAAGCTTTGGAAGTCGCCTCAGTGGCTAGCGTGTTGTTTTTCCATTAGTATTCGGTCTTGCCCATCGCCATAGTAATCTTCATATTGACGGATTTCTTGAAAGCCCTTTTTGTGGTAAAGGGCGATGGCGGCCCGATTGTTTGGCGAGACGGTGAGTTGCCACTTTTGAAGGCCGAGTGCTGCGCCTTCTGTCCATAGTGCATCTAGTAGCCTAGCTGCCAGCCCTTGGCGAGCGTATGTTGGATGAGTGGCCAGGGATAAGACAAAAGCGGTTGTCGAATGCAGCTTGGTCCCTCCGAGTACATAGGCTGCGATGTGGCCCTCCACCTGAGCAACTTTGAAGAGAGGACCAAAGCAATCCTGAAACTGTCGGAGTACAAATCGCGGGTAGCTCATCCCACCAAAAGCGGCGGCATCTATTTGTGCGATGGCATCGAGATCGGAAAGGGAAGCAGTTCGAATTTGAAGCTTTTGCATCAGAAACTTATTTGATGAGTGTGATTTCGACCCTTCGGTTAACAGCTCGGTTTTCGGGCGTCGAATTGTCCACCTTGGGATTTTCCTCGCCACGTCCGTCGACCAATACTTTGCCTCGATAGTTGTCGAAGCCCCTACGCAAATATTCTCTCACGGCGACCGCTCTTTTTTTGGAAAGCCGAAAATTGTAATCGTCGCTCCCGATGTTGTCCGTGTAGCCGATGATCTGAATTTCTTCCGGGTTGAAGGCTTTGATTTCCATAATCAGCGTATCCAATTTGTCAAAAAAGGTCTTCTTGATGTAGGACCGATCAAAGTCGAAGGCAATGTCTGGAATTTCGAGTTTCTTTTCTTTTTTAGGTAGTGGAGGAGCCGTAGGCGACGAGCGCAGTAGGCCGGAACTACCCGCCTGCGTCAGTGCCGCAGATGGTGGGCGGATGCGCCATTTGTAGGTGTGCCGATGGTTGTTGGCGTAGAGGCTCTTTTTGACTGCTGCTGCCTGGGGGCAGGGGAGGGAGTCCGTGGGCTCCACTGGTGTTAAGCGAACCGCGTCAATGAGGTAGACAATGTCGCCTAGGTAATTATCGGCTTTGCGTTGCTGGTAAAAAGGAAGAGGGCTAGGGGTAAAGTTGCCGAACATCAGAAATTGCTCTCCGCCGCGAGCGGTGTAGGTGAATGTTATTTCACGCCAGTTGGTTTTGGGGTCAGACCGAAGGACTTGTTCTTTGGTGACCAGCACGGAAGGGGAGACGCGCAATGGGTTGTGAATGCCACTGACTAATTCTGTTTCACTGAACAATACACCCAATTGAAAATTTTCATCGGACACTGGGTTGAGTTGGAAAGACATTTGGTAGGCTACGCCTTCCTCAAGTGGACACAGCAGCATGGTGTACAGGAAGACGCGACGAACCAATAGCATATCCTTGTTTTCAACCACAATCAGTTCGGAATAATTGCCTTCGAAGACCTCTGGACCCTCTCGGGTGATGATGTTGAGGTTGTTGGGAGGGAGGCGGAACCAAGCTTCCGGTGCGCAGGTCGTCCCGTATTCCGGGCAGGTATTGAGTTCCTCAAAGTCGCCATTGGCCAATAGATTTTGGCAAAACAGCGCAGGCGGTGCCAGGAAGGTAAAGATGTAAAAAAGCCATTTCATGTGGGAAGGTCCGAGTGTTCCTAAGTAAAATGCATTTCCGGGAGAAAATATTGTTTTTATCTGCATTTGTGGGTGCGCTACAAAAGTCTTGAAGATGGCAGATGCACAAGCCGTTCGGCATGTATTCAAACAAAATAGGCTGCAATGCGTTATATAAAATAAATAATAATTTAAAAAATATTCATATTTAAAAGCAATAAGCTTAGTGTAGTAGTTGTTATATGGTAAATTATTTGTATATTTGCTGTTATAGAGTATTCAAAAGTTCCAAACCATCCCTAATTTCAGACTTAGACTAACTGCTTAGGCTGCTTTCAATGCGGCTTATCATTGGATTGGATAACTGAAAGCTCTATCAGCCTTATTGAGTGAACTATACACAGCAGGATTTGTAATTTTTCATTTATTACTTCACTCAAATATGAATATCATACAAAGAAAAGCTAGAGTTACTTATCGGATTAGAGAGAAATGTCTGGTTGCTATTAAAAATGCGCGCAAGAGAGAAGGGGATTTTCTTGCTTTGGCCAAGGCTTCGAAGGTAGAAACTGCCCGAAAAAGGTATTTATCCTTGGCTAGGGAAAAAGAGGATATGGCTAGAAAGCTTACGGCCTTTTTGCAAACCTTGCAGACGTCGGGTGGAGATTTGAAGACCTTGCAAAATATGGAGGACCCCCTTGTGTGGGAGTTGATCGTTTTGCAGGACAAAGAACTGGACCCGGATATTCAATCGCGCTGGGTCGAGATTCGCAATCGACAGATTCGAAACGATATCACGATTCTTGGAGGAGGAATGTCTTTCATCACTTTACTGGCGAGTATCTATTGGATTTCGATTGGGATACACATCGGTATTGTCCCCCTGGTGATGATACTGGGGACTTACGGTTTTTTGATTGTTCGGCAAAAAATGATCATCGATATTTCAGAGAACCGGATTCGGATTGAGGGAGACCATGGAACTACAGACCCTGAATAAGCTGCGCTGGTAGCTCGGTCCTTGGCTCCCTGCCCAGCGGCGGATGCCAAAAGCCATCTACTCTGGGGTTGCTGAGTAATTTGTTCCATTGCTTATTTGATTAAATCACCTTAAATATGAAACACGAAAAAAAGCATCACGACATAACCAGAATACACTTAATCGCTTGGTCGTTGCTTGTCGTGGCAGTAGCAGAAGTTCTCTTTATTCCCGAAATCAGCACCACGCAATTGGTCATTGCTTATGGCATTACTGGTCTTCTTTTAGCAATCATTGTTGTTTGCCTGGCTGCTTTATATGTTTTCTATTTTTCTGCAGTGGCAACTCCTGGTGAGCGGCCAAAAGATTACATTTCAAAATTTACGAATTCACCATTGGAGAAGGCTTCCTTGGGGCGCCTCTCAAGAAGTTATTTCACCAATGGCATCAATAAGTTTTTACCTTTCTTCAGATTTTTCAACTGAAGCACACTACACACACACCTTACTCAAGCCAGCTTGTGGATCACCTCCGAGCAAGCCAATTGCTCTTGCGATGGCTGGAAAACCATAGGGGGCCTTCAAGCTGGTTTGACCGAGAACATTCAAGACCCCTGCCCACAGCTCATTTGCAACATCCGCGCGAGGGCTGTTTGGCAAGGATATTGAATTTCTTTACCTAAATTCTACTTCGAACTACTATGAGTAAGGATATTTTGCAGGAAGAAATAGCCCTGTTTGAGAAAAAATATGCGCATTTGGAGCATTTTATGGCAGAGGATGACATTTCGAGACACCAGCTCCAAATAGAAAGAGAGCGCCTTCTGGAACATTTGATCCATCTGTATCAGGAATTAACTGTCTTGCTGGGCGGTAGGCGGCTGGATTATGCCTTTCGGCCTTATGATCGCTCCGCTCCGCCACCAATCCCTTCGATCTTTTCCACTATACCGACGGCTAAGGACAACTGAGGCACATAGTTTCAGTTGGCATTTTTTCAGTAGGAAGCTTAGGAGCCAATAGCCCTAGGTGTTTAGTTTATAGCCCACACCAATCTTTTCCAAGGCCATCGTAAAATCATTATCGGCATTCACTTTTCGGGAGGCGGACATCAGGTTGATGCTGCTTTTTTCAGAGCGGTCCAGCAAGACGATCTTGAGCTGGTGCTTGCCTTTGTGCGCCTTGCAAAGTTTGTCGAAGTGACGAATAAAATCTTCGGTAATCAGGTCCAGTGGAATTTTTAAGGTGATCGACTTGGTCAGCTCGGCGCCGATGGTTTCCAGCAGTCGGACTTCCTTGATTTTGAGTTGGTATTCGTCGCGGTTCCACTGCTTTTGGTAGGTCCCTTTGATGAAGACGACCTGACCTTCGCGCAGTTGATCCTTGTATTTATTATAGTCTTCGCTGAACAGTGGAAATTCTAAGTTGCCCGTGTAATCTTGTACGGTGAAAAGACCCCAGCCAGTTCCTTTTTTACTGATTCGGTGGTTGGCGGTAGAAACAAAGCCCGCAATGGCAACGGATTGTCCCTTGAGGCGGTCGATGTCGTCGAGGGTAGAATTGGTGAAATTTTGGTATTCCATCTTGTAATTGTCCAGCGGATGGCCACTGATGAAGATACCTGTCACTTCCTTTTCGTTGGTGAGTTTTTCGATCAAATTCCAGGGCTGCCGTTCAGGTGGTGTAGGCTCTGGAATCATAATATCTTCCGAATCTCCGAACAGGGAATTGATACTTTGGGCTTTCTGGGCTTGGTAGGCGTTGCCATAGCGGAGCAAGTGCGCCAAGAAGGTGTCAAACTTGTCGGAAGGAGCAAAATACTGCGCCCGATGGATGTTGTCAAAACAATCCAAGGCACCACCCAGAACAAGGCTTTCCATGCACTTTTTATTGACCGTTCGCAGGTTGAGGCGCTTCATCATGTCGAATACATTCTTGAAGGTACCTTTTTGGCGGCCTGCCAACAATTCTTCGACCGGACCTTCACCCACTCCCTTCAAGGCCGACAAGCCAAAGCGAATCTGCCCTTTTCGGTTCACTGTAAAATCCGATTGACTTTCGTTGACATCCGGCCCCAGTACTTCTAGGTTCATGCGTTTGCATTCGCGCAAAAAGAAAGTCAGCTTGGTGATGTCATTTTTGTTGTGTGTCAATACCGAAGCCATAAATTCGGCAGGGTAATGCGCCTTGAGGTAGGCCGTCTGAAAGGCCACAAAGGCATAGCAGGTGGAGTGCGATTTGTTGAAGGCATAAGAAGCGAAGGCTTCCCAGTCTTTCCATACCTTATCCAACACATCCTTGGGGTGGCCGTTGGCCTTGCCTCCTTCGATGAACTTTGGATAAAGTGCGTCAATGATGGCCTTCTTTTTCTTACCCATTCCCTTACGCAACATATCGGCTTGCCCCTTGGAAAAGCTGGCCAATTTCTGCGACAGCAACATGACCTGCTCCTGGTAGACGGTAATCCCATAGGTTTCCTTGAGGTACTCCTCCATGGCCGGCAGGTCGTAAATGATGGGGCTGCGTCCGTGCCGCCGTTCGACAAACTCTGGTATGTATTCCAGTGGGCCGGGGCGGTACAGGGCATTCATCGCGATGAGGTCCTCGAAGGTCGTCGGTAAGAGTTCCTTCATGTATTTCTGCATACCGGCGGATTCATATTGGAAAATGCCGACGGTTTCGCCTCTTTGGAACAGCTTGTAGGTCATTTCATCTTCCAGCGGAATGGCGTCTGGATCGATGTCGATGTCGCGGGTTTCTTTGATCATCGAGATGGCATCCTTGATAATGGTCAGGGTTTTGAGACCCAGAAAGTCCATCTTCAGCAGTCCGGCCGTCTCTGCCACGCTGTTGTCGAACTGGCTGACCAACATTTCCGACGCCTTGTCCACTTTTACCGGGACATATTTGGTGATTTCATCCGGCGTAATCACCACCCCACAGGCATGAATACCTGTATTTCGCACCGAGCCTTCGAGCTTTCGGGCCGTTTGGATCATCTTGCCAATATCGTCGTTGGCATTGGCCATATCCCTAAACTGGTAAGCCTTTTCAATATCTTCCGAGTTCATAGCCCCCTTCAGCTTGGGGTCGATGTCGCCACTGGCCAACACCTTTTTGAGGCTGGCCTTTAGGTTCAGGGGAAAGGTTTTGGCTACCTTGTCAACCTCCTGCAAGGGGACATTCATTACCCGTCCGACATCGCGCAGGGAAGACTTTGCGGCCATTGTACCATAGGTGATGATCTGTGCCACCTGGTTTCGGCCGTATTTATCAATCACATAATCGATGACCTTTTGTCGCCCAACGTCGTCGAAGTCGATGTCAATATCGGGCATGGATACCCGTTCCGGGTTCAGGAATCGCTCAAACAGCAAATCGTACTTGATGGGATCGACATTCGTGATGCCAATGCAATAAGCGACCGCCGATCCGGCTGCTGATCCCCGGCCCGGCCCGACGGAGACACCCATCTGGCGGGCGGTGGTTGTAAAATCCTGAACGATGAGGAAGTAGCCTGGATAGCCAGACTGTTTGATGACGCCCAGTTCGAAGTTGAGGCGTTCCTCAATCTCGGGCGTAATGGTACCGTAGCGTCTTTTTGCACCCTCAAAGGTGAGGTGCCGCAGGAATTCATCTTGGGTATTGAAGCCGGCCGGTAGTGGAAAGGCAGGCAATAAAACATCCCTAGCAAGGGTCAGCTGGTCGATCTTGTCAAGAACCTCCATGGTCGTGTCGATCGACTCGGGAACATCCTTGAACAATTCGTTCATCTGATTTTGCGTCTTGAAGTAAAAATCAGGACTTGGAAACTTGAAGCGGCTGCTTTCTTCGAGCAGGCTGTTGGTATTGATGCAGAGCAGTATATCGTGTGGCGCCCAATCTTGCTCATCGATGTAATGAGAATCATTGGTTGCAATCATCTTTACATTGTGCTTGCGGGCCAGCTTGATGAGTTCCTGGTTGACATCTTCCTGAGAAACACCCAGGTTGTCGATGTTTTCCAGCCCCCGATGGCGTTGCAATTCGATGTAAAAATCATCTCCAAAGATGTTGAGCCACCATTTGAGCTTTTCTTCGGCCTCTTCCAGCTTGCCATGCAGGATGGCCTGCGGGATTTCTGCTCCGATGCAGCAAGAAGTAGCAATGATTCCTTCGTGGTATTTTTCGATCAGCTCCTTGTCGATTCTGGGGAATTTGCTGTACAAGCCTTCGATAAATCCCAGCGAGCAAAGCTTTGACAGGTTGACGTATCCCTCTTGGTTTTTGGCCAGTAAGAGCTGGTGGAATCGCTTGTCTTGTTCTCCTCTGGCGCGGGAGAAAGATTTGATGTGGCGATCTTTTACGAGGTAGAATTCACAACCAACGATGGGTTTGAGGTCTCGTTTCTGGGCTTCTGCTACAAATTTGAAGGCACCAAACATGTTGCCGTGGTCGGTCAACGCAACCCCTTTTTGGCCATCAGCCTTTGCCTTGTCCATCATGGCTGCGATGTCGGAAGCTCCGTCCAGCAGGGAATATTGGGTATGGCAGTGGAGGTGTACGTATTCGGGCATGGGTAAATTGTTGGTTTGGGTATATAGAAGAATGCCTTTGGGAGCCTGTTGGTTCGCTTGGGGTTGCGATCAGTGGTTCGCAGAGACCTGCTAAGCTATCGTTTACAGTATTGGTTGTTCGTTTTCTCTGGAATGTGCAGGAGAGGTGGGCGTTTGAGGCGGTATCTCCCTTCTGAAATCCATCTTAACAAAAATAGGGAAAAGATGGCAGAGGCTCATTTTTTAGCATAAGAAGTTTTCCACAGTGGGCAGGCCGATGTCCATTTGCCAGTGGTTTTCATGGGGAATTTTTCTAACTTAAGCCTCTAAAACTTAAGATTATGAACGCCTTGATACACCTTAGAGCCACTCGGAACAACGCCTTAAAAATATGCAAGAAGCTCGACTTGGATCAATTGAACCTAATCCCTGAGAGTTTTAACAACAATCTTGTCTGGAACCTCGGTCACATACTGGTAACGCAGCAGCTGCTTTGCTACCGACTTTCGGGAACGCCCTGCCTAGTGTCGGATGAGTTGATTGGACGCTATCGCAAGGGGAGCAAGCCGGAGGGAGTGATTGGGCGAGATGAAATCGATTACATTGAAGAAATGCTGTTGTCTTCCATCGATCAAATGAAGGCCGACTTGGCGGCGCAACGGTTTGGGCATTACAAGCCGTATGCAACCAGCTACGGCATCGAGTTGGCTTCCATCGAGGACGCCATCGCATTTAATGGTATTCACGAGGCGATGCATCTGGGAACCATGTTGGCATTGCGAAAACTTGTTTAATGTGTAAAAGTATGACTGTACGGAATGCTGTGGTGGAAGATGCGCCACGACTGAGCGACATTGCGTATGCTGCCAAGGCCCATTGGGGGTATCCGGCAGCATGGCTGGAACTTTGGCGCGATGATTTGACCATAACGGCCTCATTTATAGCAAGCAAGCCCGTCTTTAAATTGGTTGGGGAGTTGGGGGAGATTATAGGCTTTTGTGCCTTCGTAGAAGAGGAGCACATTTTGTGGGTTGATCATCTGTGGATTGCCCCGGAGTACATCGGCAAGGGGTATGGACGAAAGCTGTTTCGGGAAGCATTTGCGCGCGTTCGAAAGCCACATCATCGGCAGGCCAAGGTGATATCTGATCCGTATGCAAGCGGCTTTTATCAGAAGGAAGGATTTATACCAATCGATTACATAAGCAGTAAGCCCGAAGGGCGTCGGTTGCCCGTTTTGTCTAAAGAATGGGAGATGGCTGGCAGGGTAAAAACCAATACCTATAAGCGTAAAAGCTAATTTTACTTTTATTTTGAATAGAAAAAAGATAATAAAATTTTATTGTAATTATTTTTTAATTTTTAAAATTTAATAATTACATTTATTCTGTATTTAGAATTGTTTATCAACTATTTTGGGGAGTTGTCCCATGCTAAATGGCATTGGATGACATCACAAAATGACGACTGTCTGCTCGTTGACAGGCCCTGCAAGCTTATTTTCAGGATTTGCTGTAAAAGGGAGCAAAGGCACAGCTGGTATATTTCCTCCGATGGCTGATCGCCCAAAAACTACAGCTTATTCGATATGGTTTATCAGCATTCCTTAAACTCCGTAAAATAAAACACCAGCACGTTACCGAAAACATTTTTGCAAGTTGTTGTGAATGGGCAGATGGTTTTTTATTTCCTCTAAATGGCTTATTTGCTGTTGTGGCGATTGTATATCTTGACGATTTCAGAAAGGTCATTGATTTTTAAACCGCCGGAGGCGATGACTTCTGATAGGTCGATGAAATCGCTGAAATATTGGCTCATTTTTTTGCGGAAGCCGAGTTGGCGAACTTTGGTCAACTGTCCCTCTTTTTCCAGGTAGTCATCTGTCAAAAAAGGGTAGCGATTGGTTACCCGCAACCCGCCGTCTTTTCGACCGTGGTAGTAGTATTTTAATAATCTGACTTTCCCGTCTACAGCCACTCGAATGAAAAGCCGCTTAGCCCTGTTTTTTTGTGAGAATTTATTGGGCATCGACTGGAAAAAATAGTCTGTATTATCGTATCTAAAAAAATAGGCTGTAATATCTTTAGGTTCGAAATAATCTCCCGCCTGATCGTCTGTTTTAAATAGGGTGATGGCCTCTTGGAGTTGTAAAACTTTTGGTTCGCTGGAAAAGTATGCAATAGGGATAACAAATTGGGTATCAACCCTTTCATTCGATTTATCTATGTAATATCCTCCGACTTTGACCGACTGTGTCTGGCCGACAAAGCTGAGGAGCATCAACA
>JBCCSZ010000301.1:0-9560 GCA_039199225.1 Bacteroidota bacterium | reverse complement strand
ATTGTTTTCATTTGGTTTTTTGGGGTTATACAGGGTGCTGCATGATTATTCATGTATGTGCCCTGTTTTTATTTATACCCCAGGCTCCTCTCTTTTCAGCGGTCAGCACATCTGACACACCGACTGCTCTCTGGTAGGTACATAAGTCGGGCGGTAGCGATCGGGCGTTTACACCGGCTACAGATACCAAATTCTGGTCGATCGATTTTACTCAAAGAAGCTTGTAGCTTGTTCAGCTTCCTCTTTGAAGAGCGCAGGGCTGCTTCTGCTACGCTTTTATTATTGATGGCATCCATTCTGCTGACTCTTCCTATGGCGTTTTCCAGGCCGATGGGCTTCGTGTTTTCCTCCAATCGCTTAATGTCTTCCTCCAAGCCCTTGATCGTTTCTATAATTTTGATCTTCAATGCAGCTCTTTTATTGTCATCCATACCGATTTTGTTTTGTGTTTACCAAATAAAAAGGGCTTCGGCGAAAAAAATGCATAATTTTTGTACATCCCTAAACAAGATAGCTTTAAATAAATATTTGTCGTATCTTTTATAGGCAAATCGAGTTATGAATTAAAAAGGATTTTCCATTGAATCGATTTAATTGGATATACCTAGGGAATAATGACAAGCGCTACAATGTAGGACTCATGCATGGTGCTCAGTCTGGTCATTTACTCGTCTATTGCAACTCCAAAATCATTCTAATCGACTTCAAAGTACTGGAAACAAAGACTTACTCGCTCTTTATCGATGAGCAGTTGGTCAATATCGTGGTAGAGCGAAAGGGAGAGCAGTTTTATTATGGATTCGAAATTGATACAAAAGCCGATACGCCGCTCAACAGGCAGCGAAGGAAAATGGAGAAGAAACACCTCCGGCAAAGTCTGATGCTTTTTGCAGCGATGGCTTTGGTGGTGGCGGCCTTTACCTATGGCTTTATGTATTTCAACTCGGTGCGGTCCAAAGTAGAATTGGCCGATAAATTGGATGCTGTCGGCAAAGAAACCCATGCCCAGATCATCTTGCCAGAAAATGGCGATTCAGAATCGGTTTCCTACTTCTTTATCGTCGATGGCAAGGCTTACACAGTCAAAGAAGAGCGGGAAGATGCCAAACAGATCATCCTTGAAACAGGAATGCCTTTGGAAGAGGGAGACGAATTCATCGTTCGCTACATTCCCAATAACCCCAAACAGCATACCATCGATTACAAACGCCCGACCAGCCACCAACTGAGTGTGTACAAGGATCGGGCAGTCAATAAATATCTACAAGAAGGTGTCGATAAAGATACCAGCTACGTTCAATGCCTGGCCGATGTCGCTTTTGAACTCAAAGGGATCGGTGGCTATGCTGACATTTATTTTCAGGATACTTCGCCCGAAGTAAACCCTGCCCACAACACGGATTCCTTCCGTCGCTTGGTTCGCGATGTACCGTTCCAAAATCGGGTCCGCGAAAAGTGTGAAAAGTTTTAAACAGCTTCAGGAGAATAAAATCTTTCGGCTTACCTTTGCACCGTTTATTTCATCCGGGAGCAGATGAATCGCATTGGAATCAAACTGTGCTCGGCTTACCTTCATTCAATTCATTTACGTGGAATACTTGACGCAGCATATTGAAAGTCTGATTTTTAGCAGTGAAGCTCCCATTTCAGCAGAAGATATGAGAGATTGTTTGGAAGAGGTCTACGAATCTCAGGTGCGGATGGTTCACATACAGGAGGCAATTGCCCAATTGAAAGAACGCTACCAAAAGGATGACACCGCCCTGGAATTGGTGGAAATTGCTCAAGGCTTCCAATTCCTCACCAAAGGCGCTTACCACCGCACCGTCGGTGCTTACCTCAAACTGACGACAAAAAAACGTCTCTCCCGAGCCGCGCTCGAAACCCTCTCGATTCTCGCTTACAAACAACCCGTCACCAAATCGGAGATGGAAAAAATCCGTGGGGTCAATTGCGACTACGCCATTCAAAAACTTTTGGAAAAGGAATTGGTTACTATTATAGGACGCAGCGAGGGACCAGGCCGCCCTCTGCTCTACGGTACCAGCGAAAAGTTTATGGATTATTTTGGACTGCGGTCACTAGATGATCTGCCCAAACCCAAAGACTTCAAAGAACCGGAAAATTCCATTGGCGAGGCAGCACCCATCGAAGAAGAAACCGCAGCTACCGAAGTTGCGGCCAGTGAAAGCTCAGAACAAACGCCTCCATCGGAAAAAACGGGAGCTGGCGAAGAAGAATAGGCCCTCACTTTCAAAGTCATGCTTATGAGTAGCGAAGATAAACCCCTGGTCAATCGGGTCGCTTCCAGCGGTCTCATTACCATTCGATTAGAAGAGTACTTCCCGACAGAGCCCCTGGTTCCTTTCGACTTGAAAGATTATCTCTTCATGGAGATGGTCTTAAAAGAAAAAGATTTTCGGGCTGCCCTCAAGGCCCATGATTGGTCGCAATACAAGGGGAAAATTCTCTTGGTACATTGCTCGACCGATGCCATCATTCCATTGTGGGCTTACATGTTGGTGACCGTTTATGCAGAGCCTTATGCAGTGCTTGTTTTCCAAGGAACCTCCGAGGATTTTCATCGGCAGTCCTTTCAGCAAGCCATCGATGCCATGGATGTTTCTCAATATGAAGACAAACGCATCGTCGTCAAAGGCTGTGGTGATAAGGAAGTACCGGCTTCTGCCTATGTCGAATTGACCCGTAGGCTTCGTCCTTTTGCCAAGAGCATCATGTATGGAGAGCCTTGCTCTACCGTTCCCATCTATAAAAAAGCCATTCCCAGAAGGAAACCTTCTTAACGCTGAATGATAAGGCGCTTGCTCCTCTGTTGATCGCCTGCCCGCACTTCGAGCCAGTAAGCACCACTTTCCAGCCCACTGCTGTCCCAGTTGTATTGCAAAAGGCCATTAGACAATAGGCTGGTCTCTTTTCGGAGTAGCTGTCCGATACTGTTGTACAAGCGGAAATGAACCGGTCCATTGGTCGTTCCCCTCACCAATACCTGAAAGCGGCCGCTGTTTGGATTTGGAAAAAGCAAGACTTCAAAGGGTGTTTTTTCCAATGGGTCGAGGCTGGTAAGCTGAATATTGACTGCTTGTTCCATTGTATCCCTTCCACATTCGTTGGAAGCTATTAGCTGGATGTTGTATTGACCGCTGCTCCTGTAAGTATGCATTGGATTGGCCAAACGACTACTGTCGCCATCTCCGAACAGCCAAAGGAAGTCGTTGGCCAGTAAGCTGTTATTGTTCAGTTGAACCGTAGCGTCTATCTGCTGACTGACCTCAAAGGCAGCCTGCGGCGCTTCGCCAACCGTTATATGGCCTTGCAACTTAAGGGTATCGCTGTCAGCATCTTTTGCGACAATCAACTGGACATCATATTGGCCTGCCTCAGCATAAGTGACTACTGGTTCTTGCAGGTTGCTACTGGCAGGCTGCCCGCCTGGAAATTGCCATGCCCAGTTATTGGGCTGCCCGGTCGAACGATCTGTAAAACGAACGGTCAAAGGCGCGCAGCCCTCTGCTTCGGCTACCTGTAAAGCAGCTTCTAAAACATTGCTTTCCGGCACGATCACCTCCTGTGTCAAAGTATCCGATCCGCAGTCGTTGACGGCGATCAACTGAACGAAGAAACTTCCGCTTCGTGGAAAATCGTGGACTGGATCAACCAGCTGGCTGCTGTTGCCATCGGCAAAAAACCAGGTGAAATGATCAGCATCTGTGGATTGATTGATGAATGCAAAAGTGGAGTCTCCTTGAAATTGGGCTTCGAAGGCCGCTTGTGGAAAGCCAATGACGCGGATCAGGCCCATTTGCTCATTGCGATTGCTGCCAGCGCTGTTGCTGACTTCCAGTGAGACGTTGTAGACGCCTGGATCTGTGTAGACTACGACGGGGTTCTGTTCCTGTGAGCTGGCTGGTTGTCCTCCCGGAAACGACCACTGCCGTTCACTGCTGTTGTCGCTGCTTTGATCGGTAAACTGTACGCTCAAAGGGCTACAACCTTCGCGCAGGTCGGCGGTAAAGGCGGCCGTTGGGATGCCTGTTAGGGCAATCGGCATTTGATGAACGCTGCTGTCACAATCATTGTAGGCTGTTAAACTGACGTTGTAGTTGTCTGCTATTGCGTACTGATGTACAGGGTCCTGATCAGTGCTAGTCTGGCCATCTCCAAAGCGCCATAGGTAGCGATCGGCTTTATTGCTTTGGTTGTCGAAACGGACCTCCAGGACGTCGATAGCCGCATCAAAGTTGGCGGTTGGTTGTGCTTCTGCCAGTATGTAATTGACCTGGTCAAAGGTGCTGCTGTCGGTCGCAGTTCGAACCGTGAGACGGACATTGTACAAGCCACTTTGATTGTAGGTGACACTTGGATTGGGATCAGAAGATGTGGCAGGATTGCCTCCTGGAAATTCCCACTCCCAGCTGATGGTATTGGTGGAAGATTGGTCGTTGAACTGTATGCTAAATGGAACACAGCCTTTATTGCGGTCTGCATCAAATCCGGCTATGGCCTGGTCGTCAATGGTTATTTCCTCCTGATAAGTGTCCCGACCACAGTCGTTGAATACCTCCAATTTGACGGTATATGTATCGTTGTTGGCATAGTTGTGGGTCGGATCAATCGCTGAACTGCTGTTGCCATCGCCAAAGCTCCATCGGAGGCTATCGGCTTGTACGGAAGCATTGTCGAAGCTGATGGTTTTGCCATTAAGCTGCCAGGTGAATAGTGCTTCAGGGGCTCCCGATACACTGATCCAATTGCTGCGGCTGGCTTGGCTTTCTCCGGCGCTATTTCGCACAATCAATGTTACGAAGTAATTGCCAGGAGTGGTATAGTTGACGAGTGGATTTTGTTCGAAAGAGCTTTCGGGATCACCTCCTGGAAAGTGCCATTCCCAAGCTGTGCTATTGTCCGAAGATTCATCTTGAAATTGAACGCTCAGTGGTGTACAGCCGCTTTGAGTATCTGCACTAAAGTCGGCGGTGGGTGGTGTAACAATGGTGATATTTTGTCGGCTGGTATCGGTTCCGCAGGAGTTGTAGGAGATAAGGGTGACGGTGTAATTGCCATCGGTATAATAGTGTGTCGGATCGGCCTCGTTGCTGAATGAGCCATCGCCAAACTGCCAAAGGTAGGTGTTGGCGCCTGTAGAGATGTTGTTGAAGTTGACGTTAGCGCCGCTGACGAAAAAATCAAAGCCAGAAACGGGCGGAGTGTAGGCATCTACGGTGATGTATTCTCCCTTAAAGGATTCGGCTGATAGGTCCGAGGCATTGGTGGCAATCAATCTAACGAAATAGGTACCGGGATTTTCAAAGGTTATCACTGGGTTTTGTGCTGTCGATATTTCTGGGGTTCCTCCTTCAAAAAACCACCACCAGTCGGTTGTGTTATCGGTCGATAAGTCTGTAAACTGCACTTCCAGGGGCGCACAGCCTGTGGTGACATCTGAGGTGAAATTCGGTACGGGCGTCAATTGATCTGGATCGATGATAAAAGTTTGTGCGCTGGTATCTGAACCACAGCCATTGAAAGCAATCAATTTGATGGTAAACAAGCCCGGAATGGGGTAGGTGATGGTTGGATTGGATTCATAACGAATTTCACCCGTCCCCATGTCCCATTCGTAATGTGTCGCATTAGACGAGTTGTTAGAACAGGTGACGACCTTATCAAATATATTGATTTGAAAATCTGATACGGGTAAATTTTCATCTACCTCCACCAGTTGTTCCATGCTGATTTCGTGCGAGCCGGCAGTATTGCTCACCTTGAGTCGAACATCATAAATGCCACTTTGGCCGTAGGTAACGCTGGGGTTGCGCAGCGTAGAACTCCCTGGCGATCCTCCTTCGAATGTCCATTCCCACTGTGTGACGTTCGTGGTGGAAGCATCCTGAAATTGAACAGTCATCGGCAGGCAGCCAACGGCTGTATCGATGGTAAAATCGGCAAGGGGTGTTGTCAAGAAGGTATTGTTGGTGTCTTTCAAGAAGATGGGACGAGCCGTCAAAGCAATGTTTTCCGCGCCGATGTTTGTCTCTCCTGGAAAATAGGAATGATCCCATTGGTAGCGTTGCAGTTGGGGGATGTTCCAAGCGGTCGGGAAAGAATAGGCGGCATTCATTTCTTCGTTGAGGTCTTCTGTAGTCGCTACCCAAAGTACGTAGGTGTAATGACCATTGTGGTCGAGAAAGGCTTCGCCCCGTAGCCCTGGAGGCAATTGCATGTCTGCTGATCGATGTGGATCATAATCGGAGTTATACAGCAGGTCCGAAGCTGTTTTGTAGGCGATACCGAGATCGTTGATTCGCTCGTTGTAGGGCCATACACCAAAGAGCCGTTTGTATATCCCCATGAGCTGAAATTCATTGACAGCATCCTCAAACTCAAAGGATTCGGCCATATCGTAGATATGTATTTGGCGAATGTCGTTAATGACCGACTCGACATAGGCTTTGAGAATGTAGTTGATTTGCACAGTGTCGGAGCCGATGTAGTCTAAAAAGGATTTTCTTGGCACATTGATTTCAGTGATGATCCATTCTTTCTTTGGGTGGGTGATGCCATCATATCCATACTGATCCAATATGACCTGAAAGGTGTCCTGTGTTAGTTCGATGCCCTTGGCGGCCTTATCGGTATGTCGTTCGTAAATGAAAGACTGGCTTTGTTGGTCCCACTTCCGGAGGGTTCCGTCAAAATGGGGGTAGGAGTGAATGGCGATGGCATCGAAATAGGCACCTCCTGTCAGCGGATGATCGGCATCTACACTACCATCGATTGGGTTGTCGGTATTGCGCAGGATAGCATCCAAAAAACTGGTGAAGCCTACGCTGGCGAGGGTAACATAGGCGTCTGGGTCGATGGTTTTGATGACTTCATAGCTGATGCGCAAAGTGCGGATGTAGTGATAAATCGGCGCTCGCAGTTTGTAGTCGCAGGGGTCGGGATCGTTTTCAAACCAGTTGCCATCCTGCCCTGGCCCCAGCCAGCCTGTGGTAAAGGTATAGTCGAAACCTGGCTCATTCCAGATTTCCCAGAAAGTGATTTTATCCTTGTACAGGTGTAAGGTTTTGAATAAGTACAGAGCCAGATAATTGGTATCGTTGATGGGGGTTCCGTTTTCACCATTGTCCCAAATAGGGGTATACATATTGGCAAAAAGCTCCGACTGATGGTCTTCACAGTAGAAGGTTGGATCGCGATGCTCTGGTGAAGGGAAGCCAACGATGGCGGTTAAGTCATCGAGTCCAAGGCTGGCGTAGTGTTTATAGGTATCGAAGCGGATGTCATAGCCCCATTCTTCCAGAAAGCTTTCGTGCAAGGCTGGTCGGATGGTTTTGCAACCTGCTCCTGGAACGCCTAGTGCCTCGTTGCCTGCAGCGATGTCGGCCAATTGTTCATCGGACCAGGGAGGATTGTAGCCGAGGTTGGCACCGGGCCGAAAGCTGCCACTGTAGGTTGGGACTTGCTGGTTGGCATTGTAAGCCACTGGAGGTCCACAGCAACCGAGAATGACAATCTCTGTTTTTTCCTCTCCGTCACATGCGTTGGTACCTTTCAGGCGAACGATGTAAGTACCGTCGGTCGCATAGGTGTGTACGGGTTGGCGCTTGGTGCTGAATTGTCCGTCTCCAAAATCCCAGCTGAAGTCATCCGACCATTGGCTGTTGTTTTGAAAGCTGATGGTTCGGCCATTTTTCTCAAAAGAGAAATCTATGATGACTTCATGGCCGGTAATTTCCACATAGCCATTTTTTGTAATCTGATCGCTGCCATCGGTATTGCTGACAGTCAAACTGACGGGATAGATGCCAATGGTATCATATAAAACAGTTGGATTTTGTTCGTTGGAAGTCAGTGTATCACCCCCTGGGAACGTCCAATTCCAGCTGGTAACAGCTCCTTGTGATTGATCGAAAAAGCGAATTTCGAGTGGGCCGCAGCCGCTGGTTTCGAAGGCTACGAAATCGGCAACAGGCGGTGCTTGGCAGGGGAGTGGATTGATCGAATCGGCCAATAAGTGATTGTTGAGCCCCCAAAATACGAGTAGAAGTGCCAGGAAGCGTATCGTTCTCTTCATTGTATTTTAATGTTTCCGTTGTGTATACGGTTAAAAAAGTATGCCAGATGTCCGGAAGCAAAAGCATTCCGAATACATGGTGTTGAGCTTATAGGTTTTGGGAAGGAATGGGAGGTTGGCTACAAAAATAGCAGATTTTGTAGAGAATTGGATCGATTGAAAAGCGAGGTATTGTAAAAAAACGGACGCTTAGGAGGTTTGCTCTGGGGGTTAATCTGAAAAGACTACGCTGGCCTTTGTTCACTACCGTTTGTTTTAACTGAAAATTTCAAGTGACTTTTTTAACCCACACTTTTGTAGTATTTCCAATAATCGCTTTTTGGAGATTGGTGGATTTTTCAATGAGGCTAATTGATTGGAAAAGGCTTGTTTGGTTAGTTCCACATCCATCTCAGATAAACGACAAATAAACTGATCTGGGGCTAGAATAGAGATGTTATACTCCTTCTCTATTTTTTTTGATTGAAAATCTTTCTTGTTGAAAGTAATTACTGCTTTAGATTCACTTTTGATAGCTGCTGCCAGAACATGTCTATCATCTGGATCTGGTAGTTCTAGTTCGTCGATCAATTTTTGATATGATCTGACCCTTGCATTGGGAAATGCTCTGTTCATCGCTCGTACCGTTCTCTCCAATTTTGTCATTGTCAAATCTGGCCTATTTTTCAAAAGGTTTCTTGTCCATTCCACTTCGATTGTTTTTGACCACTTTGGCGAGTATAGCTCTTGTTCTGCCAAATTCAATAGTATATCTCTTATTGGAGCTGGATATAACACATTTGCATCCAACAAAGCATTAAACCTTAGAAATATGCTCATTCGTAGCCAAGATTTAATTCTTGTGCTTCTTTTGTTAGGAAATCAAGCTCTTCTCTTCTCGCTTTCTTTACCTTACTTTCATACTCCAATATGTCCTTCAAGTTAATCCTCCTATGAGTTCCTACCTTTTTATATGGAATCATCCCTTTTTCCAACAATTTAACGACATGTGGTCTCGAGACACTTAGTATATCTGCTGCCTGTTGCGTGCTGATCTCTGAATCTGATAACAACAATGCTATTGACTTGCCTTTAGCCATATTGTTCAATATGGTCTTTAGTAGAACGAATGCCTGTATTGGGATAGATATCTCATCGTCAAGCCCTTGAATTTTTAGCTTGATCGCTTTTTTATTTTTGTCTAGTACTTTTTCTTCGTTTTTCAGCAGTGATTTGATCGATAATAAAGCAACTTTCTGATCTGATTTTGTAACAGCCTTTATAAAAGTATTCATATTTCGCATGTTTTCTATAAGATGCAAACGAAATAATCGAAATACAAATTCTTATCGAAATAATTTTGTTTATTTTGAATGATAACTTGCGAATAGCTGATTTTCAGATATTTAATGGAGGGAAATTTAGTTGTAAATAACTGTTGAAAAGCTTGAACCAATCCAAATACAAAGTACAGCCATCAATT
>JBCCSZ010000300.1:0-9691 GCA_039199225.1 Bacteroidota bacterium | reverse complement strand
CACTTTGGTTCATTATCACATTGACCATAGAATTATCTTCGTTGACAAACGAAGTACTCAACAAATGGCTTCGGCTGCTCACGGTGCTGATCCGCTTTGCTCCTGGCCGGATAAACTTCGAAAAGTGTCCAATGTAATAGTAGGTCGGGGTGTATATCAAACCACCCGTTTCCACATCGCCATGCAATGGAGCAAAGCAGAAATTGCCAACGTGATTGGGACCACCATTCTGATCCAGCAGAACATTCCAATCTGTCCACCCCACCGTTCCATTGTTGAAGTCGTTGATGATGGATCGACCGTAACGTTCAGCGTGTGGCCAGTATTGAAACCTGTCTGATCTAAAGCCTTCTTGACATCCTTCCGTAAAGAGAAGATTTTTGCTTGGGAACGATTCGTTGATGTTTCCAAGATTGGTAAACATCGGATCACCACCAGCCCATGTCTCATACCAGTGAAAGCCTATACCCCATGCATACTTTGCCGCCTCTGGATCTTCAAATATGGTATTTGCTCGATGGTTGATAAGGTCTCTGTTGTGATCCCACACTACTATTTTCTTATCGCCAAGCCCCTGTGCTTCCAAGGTCGGCCCCAGGTGGTTCTTCAGAAAGTCGCGTTCCTCTTCAGCCGTATAAATACACGACTCCCAACGCTGAACGGCCATGGGTTCATTTTGAATGGTAATGCCCCAGATGGGCATTTCTTCCGACTCGTAAGCTTGGATGAACTTCGCATAGTACAAGGCCCATGTAGCAAAATATTCGGGAAGCAGTTTACCACCCTGCAGCATGTTGTTGTTGTCTTTCATAAAAGCAGGTGGACTCCAAGGACTGGCATATAGCAGCAGTTCACCTCCCGCTGCCGCAGTAGCTTTTTTGATCAGTGGTATCTTGAACTGCTGGTCGTGTTCAATGCTAAAAGTACTCAAGTCTTTGTCGCCATCCTCAATGTAGGTGTAGCTGCCGCTGCTGAAATCGCAACTGTGGATAGGCGTACGACAAAGAGAGTATCCAATGCCTTTTTCTTGATCGTAGTAAGCCGTCAAAAACTCTTTTTGACTTTCGGGACTTAGCTTTGCAAATACTTCCGCCGAAGCATCGGTAATAGCACCTCCAATACCCAATAGCGACTGAAAGGTTTTCTTAGGATTGACAAAAACGGAAACTTCGTTTTCAAGCGGCTGAGAAGCAGCTGAAAAGGATTGCTTGCCTGTTTCTGTCAGTCGCAATTCCGTATCACTGGCCGTTGTGTAGATGGTGGCTTCTTTCCCCAGCATTGACACAGCGGGAGCCTCCGGCGTCTCATCCGCTTGACTCGGCGCAGCTACAGGTGGTTCTTGTACTTCTGCACAACTCCATAGCAACAGAAATAAAAAGGCAACAGCAGTGATCTTTTCCATAATTATTTGCTTTGGTGAAATCAAACAATATCCGTATCAGTACTTAGTTTACAGCCCGACATCCTGCGTTCAACACAACCGACGTATTGCCCAAGCGAAAGGACAATAATCATTCCGTTGGCAAAGTGGCATTCACTTTTCGCATCAGTTCAAGGATGCTATAACAAGATATAGGTACCAATAGGCATAACTTCTGGAACCGAATATAGTACACATAGACAGATTTTCCCAAATCTAACAGTGGAAAGACCAGGAAATAACACTATTCCTTTTTCTTTCTTGTAAGGAATACCTGTAGTCCAATATTGAAATGAATGCTGGATAGAAAGGTGCTGGATTGATCGACATCGTCTCCAGCCTGGTAAAAGGACAATCCAGTATCGATGGAGATATTGTCGGAAATAAAGAATGCCATTCCTGGCCCAAAGCCGAAAGCAAATGCCGACTCGGTATTGGAAAATCCGTCGAAACCAAAGCTTTCCAGTTGTAACCCAATTTGTGCATCTACAAAGAAGGCCACATTGTCAATTAATCCAGGGAAGTAGAGACGCCCTGAAGGAAGGACGCTTAAAGATGTAGCGGAAGCTTCTCCCCTTTTCCTATAAGTCAGACCAACAACTCCTCCAACCGCAAAGTTATTGGTAATCAGCGTTAATATACTGGGATTTACAAATACGACTAAAAGGTTATCGCCATCTTCGACAAGTTGCATGTCCAACGCTACGCTTCCACCGATTAGCAAGTTTCCTTTTTCCAATTGAGCATAGCTTGTATTTAAAACTAGTAGTAATATAAATGTTATGAGTATCTTGAAATTTTTCATTTTGAACGATTTACAGCAAAAGAATGATGAATTAATAAATGGTTTTAGACAGCCCCTGAGCAAGGCTGATGGTAGTATCTCTCACAGTTTTAAGCAGTTCGCAGCGACTGGGTCAACAATAAACTGCTCACTCAATGTTGGATGAAAAGAAATGGTACTATTCTTTTTCTTTACGTGTGAGAAAAACTTGTAATCCAATATTCAAATTGATGTTGGATTGATCGATGTTCCCGCCAACTCGTCTGAATGATATACCCGTATCAATGGAAACATTATCAGAGACAAATAAGGCAACCCCCGGCCCAAACCCAAAAGCAAATGCGGCCTCGGAATCGGAATCGCCATCGGTATTGACATTCAATATTTCCAGCCCAGCTTGAGCATTTGTATAGAATGCAAAATTCCTGTTGGCCACAGGAAAATAAAAACGTCCTACGGGAACAATACTCACAGAGGTCGCAGAAAAAATTCCGTTTTCTCTGTAGGTCACTCCTAGAACACCTCCGATGGCTAAATCATCCGTGACTAAGCGCAAAACACCTGGGGTCAGGAACAAGGCAATATTGTTACCGCCTATGTCGACAAATTCAAGATCAAGACCGGCACTTCCTCCGATGAGATAATTGCCTTTTTCTAGTTGTGCATAACTTTTGCTGCAAGCTAGCATGAATACAATTGCAATAATTAACTTTAAATTTTTCATTCTAAATTATTTATACGTGCTTAGATAAAATTCCTACATAATCAATAGTTGAAATAAACGAAACAAACTGAATAGCTACAGGCAGTTGAGCTTATACAGGTAATGCTCCTAACAGCCACTTTGATCATCCTCTATTTCTCCATAAAAAGTAATCATCCATTTTTAGTGTCTTGGTCGTCGGTTGATTTTCCAAGCTGACGTACAACAGCTTTATGATAAAATCATTCATAGAACTGATGGCACATTCCTTCACATTTCCCCAATACTTTTCGTATGGTTTTCCTTCAAAACATTTTGGTCGGACTACATTTAAATTGTTGGTACAAGGTGGGAAATCATCCAACGGTACATGCCGGAAATTTGTAATTCGATATGCGAACTTATTTGGGAAATATTTAATAACGACATCACACAGTATTTCCCCAAACCTATCTGGAAATTCTGAATAAGCACTTGAAACTGTGGTAAATGTGATTAAAGACCGATCGCTGTTGGCCTGAATGTTTTTGTTCCTAATCGAGTCACTCCTTACATAGTTTAACATCTGAAGAAAAGCGGTATCCGGCGTCAAGGTATCAAATAAGACCAAGTCTGTATAAACCACTTCGCCAGTTTTCTCATCCATCGGCAGCTTTTGAGCAATGCCAACGTTGATACCAATTAGGAATAGGACATTTAGTAAATATAGCTTCATTTTTCTTTTTGTTGAGATAAAGAGTTCGACCAGTGTACCACTGATACAGCTCAGGTGGTCACCGTGTCATTATCATTTGCTGCCTTGCCTTCTTTTTTAATTTTGAAATACTTCCTTCTACAGATGGGCTTAGTCGAGATTTACGCAATCAGTATGGATACTCCAGCCATTTCTGAAAGATGGAATTTGCTGGATAGTTGTATAGCCTTCAGAAAACTGGGTTCGGACTCGTCTGAATTATTTCATTCTAACCCTTCCCTAAATCAAGAACTCAAAAGTAAACAGAATGTTCATCATTATTTCCTTTCTCTGCTATCTTTTACAAACTAGTTCTTGTATGAGCATCCAAGGCTATATAACAGGCTCAATATACAAAATTATCGTCTTTTCACGAAAGGATCATATAAAATTGATAATCACAATTATATGCATGCCAATTAAGCCCCATTTAATGCACTGGCCTCTTTGCTCACGCATAGCTATAGGAACGACATAAGCCATCACGATCACCTCTGACGACACCTTCGCAGGCCACAATTGCGGAAGGGCTGGCAGCCAGCAGGTTGAAGCCTCCATTGGAATAAAAAAGAGGGAAATCAGCCTTTCTCCGGGCATTGTTTAATAGCTTTGATACAGTACGAGCCGAAAGCTTTCAAAAAAAATTGGGAAACTGTCATATTGAAGCAATGTCCATGACTAATACAAGTAGAATTAAAACAATTCAAATTAGAAATCATGCAATTGTTACCCTATTTAAAGAACGTCCATGACCAACACAATGAAAGTTAAAATCAATCAAGAGAGCTGGAGAGAGGCCACTTCGGAACTTGAAAGTGCCTTTTTAAAAGGACTGGAAGAAAACAAGCAGAAGCTACTCCGAATTTGTTCTACCTACACCAGCGATCAAGAAGAAAAGAAAGACCTTTTCCAGGAAGTTCTGGTCAATATCTGGAAGTCGATGGCTTCGTTTAAAGGAAATTGTTCGCTCAGCACCTGGATGTACCGAATCACCTTGAACGTTTGTATCAATATGCAAACAAAGCTGACCAAAGAAAAAAGACAGTTTAGAAACATGGACAGTGTCAAAATGTCCCAGTACAAAGAATCGAGCAGTACCGAGGAGGAAAGTCCATTGCTCATGTATCTGCGCAGCTGTATCAAAACGATGAATGACGCCAACAAAGCAGTCATTACACTTTACCTAGAAGAACTACCCTACAAGGAAATTGCAGCCGTTACTGGCTTAACCGAAAATCATGTAGCGGTTAAAATCAAACGCATTAAAAAGAAATTGTTAAACTGTATAAACGAAAAGTTATGATAGAGGAAGAATTAAGCAAAATCTGGAAATCTTCTCCTCAAGAGGAGCAAATAAAGTTTGACAAATCCCGTTTCCTATTGGATGTTCAGTCCAACATAGACGACTTTTACCAGCAAATGAAAGGGTTGTTCCTGCGGGAGTCTTTAGGTGTCATCATAGCCGTACCCTTGATTGTTTACTTTGCCTTTACCACTACCGTTTTGCTGACAAAAGTTGCGTTCCTCCTATTGGCACTGTGGATTGTATACATCATGTATCTACTAAGGAGAATAAAGCATACGGTACCCGATCAATTTTCAATGAGCTACCTGGAATACTTAAAAGAAACAAAAAAATATCTGGAAGAATCAAAGAGGTATCGGGAAACAGTAATTTTATGGTTTATATTGCCACCCGGTTTCCTCATGTGGCTGGGCTTGTTCGGTTCCAACTTTACCGACCCCGACAACCTAAAACCTCAGCTGATTGCCGGAGCCATATTTCTGCTGATCGGAACGATTGTTTACTGGACGAATAGTCGGTCTGCAAAAAAATATGTTGGGCCTAAATTGGAAAAAGTAAATGGCCTTATCAAAACTTTAGAAGAATAGGCGGCTATGGTTTTTATAATACCTTTTTAAACAAATAACAACCACCACATAACAAAAGAATCAAAATGAAAAATATCCTATTGATAGCATTTGCACTGACACCTCTTTTGAGCTTTGCGCAAGCTGAAACAAAAATATCAAAAGAGATTGCCTCCCAATTTGAAACGTTTTACAATGCCGGAGAATACCAAAAGATATTTGAGCTTTATGCGCCTGAAATGGCCGCGGCATTGCCCCTTGACAAAACCACAGATTTTCTGACAACGCTAAACAGTCAGGTTGGAAAAATTACGGAAAGAACATTTATGAAATACGAAGGGCCACATGCTTTGTATAAGACAAATTTTGAAAAGGCACTTTTAGGACTCTACATCTCTGTCAATGGCAACGCCAAAATAAATGGCATACTTATAAAGCCTTATGTGGAAGAAACGGAAAATGCGGCAATAAATGGATTGCAAGACTATCCAAGTGATATTGCTGAAACCATTCATTCAAATGTCAAAGACTTTCCGGCCAACACCCAGCTTTCTATTGCCATTATGAAAGATGGAAAAACCAACTACTATGGTGTTGTCAATGATGGTGGCACCCTCAAAGCGATGAAAAACCAGGACAAGGTTTTTGAGGTTGGTTCTATTACAAAGGTTTTCACCTCGACCGTTTTGGCATCCCTTGTAGCAGATGAAAAAGTCAAGCTGGATGACAACGTCAATACTTTTTTTCCTTTTCCTTTTAAAGGCGATGTCAAAATTACTTTGAAAGATTTGGCCAACCACACCTCCGGGCTTCCTAGACTACCCGAAAACTTGGATTTATCGAATATGGCCAACCCATATAAAAGCTACGATAAAGAACTCTTGGAGGAATACCTCAAAGATATTTTAAAACTCAGCAGCTCCCCTGCAGAAACCTATGCCTACTCAAATTTAGGCGCTGGACTATTGGGCTACACGCTGGGGCTGTCTCAAAAAGTAAGCTTCCAAACGCTACTCCAAAAACGCGTTTTTGATAAGTACAATCTGTCAAACTCCTATATGAACTCACAGAATTTGGATACAAAGCTGATCAAGGGACTCAACGCAGATGGAGAGATTGTACCAAATTGGGATTTTGATGCTTTGTTTAGTGCCGGTGGAATTTTATCTACAACGGAAGATTTAGCAAAGTTCGCTGCAGCACATTTCCAAATGGAAAACAAGGAACTTATGCTGACCTGCCAGCAAAGCTTCGACGTTAATGAAAACATGAAAATTGGCTTGGGCTGGCATTTACTCAAAACCCAAAGCGGCCAAGATTTGGTTTGGCACAACGGAGGAACAGGTGGATATTCTTCCTCCTTCGCAATTAATAAGGACCACCAAACGGCCGTTATCATCCTGTCAAACGTTTCGGCTTTTAATCCCAGAATGGGGAATATCGATAAGTTGTGCTTTGAGCTAATGGAACAAGTCAGCAAGTAGTTAAAAGCAAAGAGGAAATTGGTCAAACTTTTCGGCCAATTTCCTTTTTTGTATGGTCTCCTCTACCCTACCGCCCAAATCGCTCCTTCACCTCCTCATTCGATGGATAAGGCTTCCGCCCCAACAATCCGGGATGATTGTCCGAAGCTGTGGGCAACTGCGCAGCAACTTTGTGATCGTCAGAAGAATATCGAGGGTCCGGAATCATCGGTAGCTTGGCCATTTTCTCCACTTCAATGGAAGGAAACTCAAAGTCGACAATCACTTTTCCCTTTATCAAATAGCAGCCGGCGCCGGTAAAAGGATAGCGTTTGAGGCAAGGTGGAAAATGAGTGGTATCGAAGTAGTGACCTTGAACATCGATCCAGGTACCAAAGTGCATATGGCCATTGGCGGTGGGTACATCTTTTACAGAAATTAGGTAGCCCAGCATTCGTACGCTGCGACGGTGGTAGCGGTGCAAGTCCTTGACAAATACATCTCCTCGGAAGCTTGTTTGTAGAAGGTCGAAGGGAGATGTTTTTATCATAAATCCCAGGAGTTCTATTTCGTCGAATGCATCTTCAAATGGATGGCGTTGTAGTGGCGGAAGTTTGAAGGATTTGATCGGTGGCGAAAACAATTTTGCTTGTTGATCTAGCTTACTTCTGCCAAAGAGCATGCGGGCTTGGAGGATGAGTTCATTTTTTGTTTGCCGTAAGAATTGAAAGGCGGATACAAAGATCAGTGTTTGTAAAGCCTCTATACCAATACGGGTCCGGGACACAAAGTTTTCCAAAGATGTGTACCGGCCATTCCGTCGCCTTTCCGCCACGATCTGTTCGGCTAGTGCCTTGGGGAGGCTTCGAATGTGGATGAACCCGATGATGATTTCCTGTCCATCGAGCGAACTCAGATATGCTCCGCGGTTCACGCAGGGGTTGCAGATGATGCCTCCGGCCATGCGGGCCTCATGGACGTATACCTCCGTTCGATAGAATCCACCAAAGTTGTTCATCACAGCGACCATAAATTCCAACGGATGGTTTACTTTCAGGTAGAGGCTTTGGTAGCTTTCTACGGAATAGGAGGCGGAGTGGGCTTTGCAAAAGGAGTAGCCCGCAAAGGATTCGATTTGTCGGTAGACTTCCTCGCTGAGCTCATCGCAGTAGCCTTTGCGTTGGCAATTGGCAAAAAAGCGCTCTTTGATGGCTTCCATTTTTTGCTGTAGCCGCTTTTTGCCACTCATGGCCCGCCGCAAAATGTCTGCATCGGCCAGGTCGAGTCCTGCAAAGTAATGGGCGATCTTGATCACATCTTCCTGATAGACCATGATGCCATAGGTTTCACTGAGCTGTTCTTCGAAGATTGGGTGCTGGTATTGAAAAGAGCTGGGATGGTTGTGGCGAAAAATGTATTCCCGCATCATCCCACTTTTGGCAACTCCCGGCCGAATCACCGAAGAGGCGGCGACCAAGGTTTTGTAGTTGTTGCATTTGAGCCGTCGCAGCAATCCCCTCATGGCCGGACTCTCGATGTAAAAGCAGCCGATCGTCTGGCCAGTCGCCAGCTGTGTATTGCAATCGGGATTGTTTTTAATGGCTTCCAGCTTGTGGATATCTACCTTCACACCTTTGTTCTTTTCGATCAACTGTACGGCATCGTTGATGTGGCCGATGCCGCGCTGTGAGAGGATGTCCAGTTTTTCAAAGCCGATGTCCTCACACATATACATATCCATCTGTGCTGTTTGGAATCCCTTGGGTGGCATGTCCAGGGCTGTGTAGTAAGTAATCGGTTTTTCAGCAATCAGGATGCCGCAGGAATGTAGACTTCGCTGGTTGGGAAATTGCGAGAGCATCATCCCATAGGTGTGAATGGCTTTGACGAGGCGATCCGGTGGATGGTCTTCTATTTGCTTTGCCGAAAGCTCATCCAGTTCTTCCTTTGGCAAGCCCAATGTTTTTCCCAATTCCCGCATGATGGAGCGATGTTTAAATAGGCCGATCGTACCCACAAAGGCCGTCCGCTCACTTCCAAATCGTTTGAAGGTATAGTTCAAAATAGCATCCCGATCTTTCCACGACCAGTCGATGTCAAAATCTGGCGGTACGCTACGGCTTGGGTTGAGGAAGCGTTCAAAATATAGGTCCAATTCCAAAGGGCAGACATCGGTGATTCGGAGCAAATAGCTCACAATGCTGTTGGCCCCGCTCCCCCGACCAACATGATGAAATCCTCGGGAGAGGGAATAGCGTATGATGTCCCAAGTAATCAAAAAGTAGGCGCTGAAATTCATGTTATCTATAATGTCCAACTCTCTTTGGACGCGTCTTTTCGCGGCTGTATGATGCTTGCCATATCTGCGTTCCAAGCCTTCCATTGCCAAATCGGTCAACAGTAGTTTGTCACTGTATCGAGAGCCTGTGTAAGTCTGCTTGTTTTTCGGTGCTGCAAAATCAAATTCAAAATGACAGCTTTCAATGATGTTTTTGGTCTGGTCCAAAATCTGTGGATGGTGGCGATAATGATGGTGCAATTCGCTCAGCGGGAGCATGCTTTCCCGTGGGTTGGCACATTGTTCTGGCTGAATTTTGGTGTACAAGGTATTGTAGTCTACCGCCCGCAGCAATCGGTGCAGTGTGTATTCTTTGGGAGAAGAAAACGTGACAGGATGCAAGACGACATACCGATGAGCAAGATGGCAAACCGGACT
>JBCCSZ010000299.1:0-9713 GCA_039199225.1 Bacteroidota bacterium | reverse complement strand
GTATAATTGAAACAGAAATTAATTTACTAGCTAAACAACAGCCAAAAATCAGCTAAGCGACTGAAACCAAATTAGATATGAAATAAACTTTTGATGTATCTGTATTTTACACTGCATTGCGACAGCGTAAAACCAATCCTCCTAACCGTCCGACCAATTAATTACAGAACACAGACAATGATGTTGTCGAGTGACTGAGCGCCCTTTCCTTTTCACTTGACAAATCATACCGATTTGTGGCAAAATTCTTTTTTATCGCTCTTGAAATTGATACTCAGGGGCAGGTCATTTTATTGCATTCTATAAAGAAAACAAAACCATTAATCATGATCGAAAAAACCATTCCCACTGGACTGGAAGAAATTCATAATTCACCTCTTGCGTCGTTGACCCACAGCAGGCTAAAAACCAATGTTGTTATTGCATACGACGTTATCAAGGTGAAAAGAATTTTTAATCCTAGCAATTCTATTCTTGCCAATGCCATTGGAAAAAAGAAATGTTTTTGTATTATTGATGAAAAAGTAATGTCTTTTTTTGGCGAGCAAATTACAAGCTATTTTGAAGCCAATAACATCACTTTTTATACATATCAAGTTAGTGTCAGCGAACAAGCCAAAAACATCGACACCATCATACAGTTGCTCAACTTCTGTTATGACAATCAGATATCCAGAAGAGATTACATCCTTTGTATCGGTGGCGGAATTGTTTGCGACTTGGGAGGATTTGCCGCCAATTTATTGCGAAGAAGTACGCCTTGTATAAAAATACCAACAACCCTAATCGGCGTCGTCGACGCAGCCATCGGCGTTAAAACAGCTGTGAATTTTAAAGAAAAGAAAAACTCCATCGGTACATACTATTCCCCCGATATTGTTTTTTACGATACCGCTTTACTGACAACGCTACCAGAAAACGAAATCAAATACGGATTGGTCGAGATGATCAAAATCATCGCCATTAAAGATGCTGGACTTTGGGAAAAGCTAAAAGCAGTCATCCACACTTTTTATCCCTTCCCTCAGCAGCAAAACGATCGCATCGATGAGTTGATTGACTATGCCATCAAGTATATGTTGGAGGAATTGCAGCCGAATATCTTCGAAAAGAAGCTTCAAAGAATTGTGGATTATGGGCATGAATTTGCGCATCCGATCGAAGTGGTAACCGACTATGAATTGACACATGGCGAAGCAGTGGCCACCGGGATGCTGATCTCCAATGCGATTGCCTACAAACAAGGCATCATGTATCAGAAGGATTACGAAGACTTTAAAAATGTCATCATCGCTCTGGCACTTCCACTTTGGCACAACAAAATCACCCTCGATTTTCTGAAGAGTGTACCCGAAAAGATCAAGCTACACAAAGATGGACGAATCGACTTGGTGGTATTGGAACGGGTGGGTACTCCACATTTTCTGAACGATGTTCACAACGAAAGCATCGAATTTGCCTACAAGGAATTACTGGAAGCCCATCAACTATCAAACGCTAACAAATAACCGCATCGACATGAAAGTACCATTTTACGGACACGTCCGGCAATACCAAAATATAAAGGCAGAAATTGACGCCAACATCCAAAAAGTCATCTTTAGCGAGCAATACACCTTGGGGCGAACCCTAAAGGAATTCGAAGAGGCATTTGCAAAGTATTGCCAACGAAAATACGCCATCGGTGTCAACAGCGGAACTGATGCCATCTGGCTTGCGCTTATGGCACTGGACATCGGTCCGGGAGATGAATGCATCGTCCCAGGCAGCACCTTCTTTGCCACAGCAGAGGCCGTCTGGATCACAGGTGCAACGCCCGTCTTCGTCGACATCGATCCACTGACAAAGTGCATAGATACCACCAAAATTGAGCAGGCCATATCCGAGAAAACCAAAGCTATTATTCCAGTCCACTTTTACGGGCAATTGAGCGATATGCGAAGCATTCATCGCATTGCCCAAAAGCACAATCTGTACATCGTTGAGGACAGCGCCCAGGCCATCGACGCCCATGGAGACGGCTTTGCTATTGGGGAATATGCCCAAGCGGCTACCTTCAGTTTTATTGCACAAAAAAACCTGGGAACCTTTGGCGACAGCGGTGCGATCGTGACCGACGATGAAAAACTGGCCACCCGATTGCGCATGCTGCGAAACCATGGCTCTCTGAAACGCGGACAGCATTCCTTTGGATTCAACAGCCGACTAGACGACATACATGCCGGCATCCTACTGGCCAAACTCAAGCACATCCATCAATGGACCAACCAAAGAAGATCGGTGGCCCATAGGTACAGTCAGGGCCTGTCGACCATCGAAGACATCCGACTGCCCTATGAAATCGATGGATACCGGCATTGCTTCCACCTTTACGTCATCGAAACCAAGCAAGCCAAAGACAGAGACCCCCTACTACAATATCTGCAGGACCACAACATCGAGGCCAAGACACATTATCCCATATCCACCCATCTACAGGATGGCTTTCCATGGGGTAAACCATTTGTCTTTTCAGGAGATTTGGCGCATGCCGAAGACAATACCGCTCGCTGTATTTCCTTGCCGATGAATCCAGAACTCCGTCCGGAAGAAGTCAATTTTGTCATCTCCAAAGTTCACGAGTGGAGCAAATCTAAAGTCTATGAAGTCGCTCTATCAAAATAAAATCAACTCGGACCACCCAACCTACGATGTCGTCGTCGTAGGCTTGGGCAAAAGAGGCATGCACCATTTTCAGGCATACGAAGAACATCCACAAACCCAAGTGACCGGGGTGTGCGACCTCGATGCAAGCCGGCTGCTCCAATTGCGGGAAAGCAAGCCGGACCTGTTTATCAGTTCCAGCGCGGAAGCTGTCATTGGCACCGCCCAGCCGGATATTCTGTGCATCTGTACCCCACCTTCCGTTCGCCTACCGCTGATCAAACTGGCAGTGGAAAACAACGTCAAACTCATTGCCATGGAAAAGCCCATTTGCTATTCCAGCCAAGAAGCTTTTCAGATTAAGAGCCTCCTGGACAGCAAGGGGGTAAAAGCCGTTGTGAGCCACCAGCACTTATATGCGCCGGCCTACCAGACGGTCAATCGCATCATCAAAAGCGGGGAAATCGGCAAAGTCCACACGGTCTATGGAACGGCTGCCGGCTGGATGATGCACATGGCTTCTCATCTGGTAAGCTACATGAGTTGGTTCAACCATCAGGAGGATATTTCCTGGGTGATGGGCCAAGCGAGTGGAAAAGGCAAATTTAAAACAGACCATAAGTCGCCGGATTATCTGGCGGGCTTCATCCAATTTGACAATGGCGTCAGAGGGATACTCGAATCCGGAGGTGGCGCACCGGATGTGCCGGAAGTGGATCATTGGTGGCGCAAAAACCGGATCGGCGCACAAGGCACGCATGGCTACGCTGAAGTCCTAACAGGAATCGGATGGAGGGCAATGACCAAGGACGGCTATCAATCGGGAGAAGGAGGCATGAACTACGAGCACGATATGAAATACTACATTGCCGATACCATTGAATGGTTGGATGGGGCATCCCCACCCCTCTGTAATTTTGATCAGGCTTATAAAGGCCACCAGGCTGTTATGGCCTTGTGCAAGTCAGTCGTTGAGGGCGGCCAGGTCAGCTTGCCGTTGCAAACACTCTCCCACGAGATCGACGACTTATTCCATTACATGTCGGACAAAGCGCTTTTGGTTTCATCTGATAAACACTCAAAATATTATTGTGAAAGTGATTGAACAAGACAAATGTTTGCTCTTCGATATTGGAGGCACTTCCATCCGGGCAGGTGTGTACAAGCGGAGCGAAAATCAAGTAAAGAAAATCGTAAAATTCAATACGGTCGGTGTTCGGTCGAACGATGAAATGTTTACAGAGTCATTGTTTGATCAAATTTCTCGCATTTCTCTGGACCTACTCGACGGCAGACATCCGATGGGGGTCTGCATTGGTTATCCCGCGCCCATCGATGCAGAAGGCTACGCCCTGAGAACACCCACGATTTGGAGAAATAAATCTGTCAAGCCCTACCCTATTTCCAAAAGGTTTGAAGAAATCTGGCCCGACAGCAAGATTCTTTTGGTCAATGATGTAACGGCTGCCGGCTATGCATTGGTGGGTCAAGGGTTTAAGAACTTTTGCTTGATTACGGTCAGCTCCGGCATCGGTAATAAGCTGTTCATCGACGGTAAGCACTTTGTCGGTCCTTCTGGCTTTGGCGGGGAGTTGGGGCATGTCAGGGTGGACTTCTCGGATGATCCCTTGCCTTGTGACTGTGGCGACCATGGACACCTGGCGTCCATCGCATCGGGAAGGGGTACTTTGAAGTTTGTCAAAAGGGAAGCTCGAAGACAGCAATCGGCCTTTCTCCGTTCTGCCGTCGCTGCAATGTGCCGCGCCAATGTTGAGGCATTGACAAACGAGATGTTGGTCGAAGCCTTTTCTCAGGATGATCCGTGGGTAACGGAAATGATCGAAAAATCGGCCAGCTACCTCGGCCGATCCATCGCCTTTATCCACAGTCTTACTGGCGTAGACAATATTTTCATCATGGGTGGTTTTTCGTTAGCACTCGGAGAAAAATATCGAAAGATTTTGACGAAGTCTGCCGCCCAGGCTACTTGGAACATAGGTCAAAAATGGGACGAAATCATTCGCTTGGTTGGCATCCAGGAAATCGGTATCGTCGGAGCAGGCCATCTTATTTCAAAACTGTAAAATCACAGAAGTATGAGACAACACTTTCTATTCGATGACATCGTATTTGAACAGGGCATTGCACATGATGGAAAGCTGCCCATACAGTTTAAAAGGGTGGCAGAAAAAAACCCAGACAATGCCTTTCACTTCCTGGACTATGTCATTGTTCCGCCAAAAGCAGACATCGGCATTCATACGCATGCCAAAGACAACCAGGAAATATATATCATCATCGAAGGAAAGGCCGAGATGACGGTGGAAGGCAAAACCATTCAGGTGTGTAAAGGGCATACCATTGTCAATCAGATTGGTGGCACCCACAGTCTTGTAAATACGGGGATGGAAGATTTAAAACTCATCGTCATTGAAATTCCTGCATCGATATGAAGCAATTTTTATACCTGGCATACAAAAACGAGCACATCATCGAAGAGGCCATTTGTTCCATTCTTTCGCTCCTACATGTCAGTAAAAATAAGGAGGGTTTAAAAATCATTGTCTACACCGACCAGGTACAACGCATGGAGGAATACTTAGCTCCCTATGCCCAGTACATTCACTACGAGGCTGTAGATGAAACGATGATTCAAAGTTGGATTGGACAAGGGTATTTTTATACCCTCAAAATAAAGGTCGTTCAACATTGCTTGGAGCAATTTGGAGCAAAAGTTCTCTTCATTGATTCCGATACCTTTTTCACAAAAGACCCTAGTCCGCTATTTGAGTTACTGCAAGAAGATCAATTTGTAATGTATGTCGACGAATACCCCATCCACTCTCAAATGAATGGAGAATTGTATGATTTAGCGAAAAAAGACGATCGATTCCCATTGGATTTTACAGTCTGGAATTCTGGTGTCATTGGCATTTCTGCAGCGCATTTGTCTTTGCTCCATGAATGTGTCAATACTATTGACCTATTGTACAAATTGCTACCCGGACAAAGGACCATCGAACAGATTGCCCTGTCCATCACATTGCAAAAAAAGGGTACCATCTCATCGGCTGAAAGCTACCTCGTACACTACTGGTGTTTTAAGCCCTTCAGAAAAGTATTGATGAACCACTTCCAGCTGAGAAGCCAGGCCAATGCTACACAGGCAGCCTACTTTCATCGCACAGATATTTCAAAGGATGTTGGTTTTTCCAGTTTGCCCATCGAAGAAGTCATCACCCATATCGACCACGCACAAGTTGCTGATTTCAACAAACTGCTACCAGCGCTTGTGATGCAATTTCAACAATTCAGCGATCCAAATTTTGTCAAATATGTCAAGAATCATTTCCCATTGGAGAGTTTTATTTACCAATAGTAGAGAGGTAAAAATCCTCTTCGCACTAGGAGCTGTTCATTTTTCTCATCTATTGGATTTTATGATCCTCATGCCGATCTCTACCCTGTTGATGACCTCTTTGGACATTAACATTACACAATACGGCTACTTGATTTCGACCTATTTGGCAGGGGCCTGCCTCTTTACTTTTATCGGCTTTTTTTACATCGACCGCTTTGACCGAAAGAAGATTTTCACCCTTACCTTACTGGGCTTCTTTTCATCGCTACTGCTGTCTGCCTTTGCTGTGAATTTCACCATGCTGTTGTTGATACGCTTTGTTGTCGGCGCCTTTGCCGGCTTGTCCAATTCGTTGTTGTTCAGCTCCGTCGGTGATTTGATTGAGGAAGACAAGCGGTCCAAGGCCATTGGTTGGATCGCCATTGCCTACTCAGTTGCCACCATCATTGGTGTTCCTTTGGGCGTATTGATTTCAAAATTTCTGAGCTGGCGCATATTGTATATTTTATTGGCGGTACTGGGTTTTGGCATCTTGTATTTTTTACACCGATTTTATCCAAAGTTCAATCATCGTGCAGCAGCCACAGCAGCAACTAAAAAGGCAAATCCACTTCATCACTTTTTCATTTTTTTCCTGATGACTGGCCAGTTCCTCATCATTCCTTTTCTGGCACCTTTCATGATGATCAACCAAGAGCTGTCAGAGATAAAAGTATCACTAAGTTATTCGTACGCCGGCTTGGCTTCCATTTTTATTTTTCCTTTCATCGGAAAGCTCTCCGATCAAATTGGTAAGAATAAAATACTGTGCTACATCTTGATTTTACTGATGGTGCTGATTGTCTACGTCACACATTTGCTATCGGCCCCAGATGCCATTCTCATCAGTTTGATTTCGTCCTACATTGTTGTTTCTGGATGCGTTATGATACCCGCTAACTCTCTAATGACCTCTCTGATTGCAGCAGACAAAAGAGGTGGTTTTATGAGCCTGGTTTCTTCCATACAATATTTTTCCCTTGGGTTGGCCTCCTTTGTTGGCAGTCTCATCATACAGACAAATACTTCCAACAAGATTTTGAATTATGCATCGCTGGGATATGTCGCCCTGTTTTGCTGCCTGGCCGTCCTGCTCATTCTACTGAAGCTAAACTTGACAAATTAGTACTACAATTTTTTAACCAGTCAATAGAAAATTTACAATGGAGAAAGCGCTATTCAATTGGGGAATTCTGGGTACCGGCAAGATGGCCCTACAATTTCTGGATGGCCTCAAAACGGTCGAGGAAGCGGGGATACTCGCTATAGGCTCCAACAACTTATCGCGAGCTGAAGACCTGGGCAGTAAGTTTAACATCCCTAGGACCTATGGCAGTTACGACGAGGTGTTGGAGGATGAAGCGGTCGACATCGTTTACATCGCAACTTTAAACCACACCCATTTCGATCTGATCAAATCGGCCTTGGAAAATGGCAAACACGTATTGTGTGAAAAGCCCTTCACGCTTGATGCAGAAGAAGCGGAAATCGTCATTCGATTGGCCCAAAGGAAAAAGCTATTTCTAATGGAAGCCATGTGGACCCGGTTCATTCCAAGCATTCGGCATTGTATGCAATTACTGGACGCCGGAGCCATTGGCGAAATAAAAATGATCACCTGCGACTTTGGATCGCGGGTTGATAAAAAGGTACAGAGACTGTTTTCAAAAGACCTGGGTGGAGGGGTATTGTACGACCGAGGTATTTATTGCCTTTCGCTCATTCAAAGGGTATTTGGCAGTCCTATTCACCTACAAGCTGCCATGAACCAAAGCGACACGGAAGTCGACGAACAAGTGGGCGCCATTATGACTTTTACGGAAGGTAGAATGGCGGTCATGGCCTCTTCGATTCGAACCTTCACCAACAAAGAAATTCACTTCTTCGGAACGGATGGGCGCATCACCATTGAATCCCCTTTTTACTTTCCAAAACAAATTAAACTGACAAAGGGCGATCAAGTAGAAGTCATTCCATTCGATCTAAAAGAAAATGGATTCATCTACGAAATCGAGGAAGTCATGCAATGCCTTCAGCAGGGTAAACTCGAAAGCAACATCATGCCACTGCAAGATACTTTAATGGTTATGAAAATCATGGATGGCATCAGAGCAGCCAGCGAGGCAGCTGTTTCACTAAGTTGAAGCCACATCAATTACACAAGTCTTTTTTTCAGTTAAAAAACCACCACAATGACGGTACAAATCCTACAAGCACATCAGATAACCGACCAAATGGAGTTGGAGTTTTTCCAGTTGTTTAAGCAATTGAGTCCACATCGAAAGCAAAACCCTGTTCGCTCTCTTTTCAAAAGCGACAATCAGAAAATCATTGCCTGTTGCATGGAAGACGGTTGTGTCATTGGCTTTGCCCTCATGGGTATTTACTCGGTCATATCAGGTAATAAAGGCTGGATCGAGGATGTGATTGTCGATCAATCACACCGAAAGAGAGGAATTGGAGAAAAGCTGGTTCGACTGCTGCTGGACACTTCCAAGCAATTTGAACTCACAGATATTTCTTTATTCACAGAGGAACACCGCTCTGCGGCCATTCACCTATACGAAAAACTAGATTTCAAGGTAAGAGACAGCATCATTTTTACAAAAAGAGTGAATGCACCTCAAATGCAAAATCAAAAATAAGTTGGGATTCTTCGCTGGCCTATCAAAACAAAAAGGATGAAAATAAAATATTTGTTTCTTATCGCAATGCTCTGTCTTTTCCATCAATCGTTCGCACAGATTAGCATCTTTGGAAGCGTCATTGACTCCGACAACCAACCGGTCTCCTTTGCCAATGTCCTTTTGGTATCTCCTCAAGATTCTGCGCTGATCAAAGGTACAGTCACAGACTCCTTGGGGCGCTTCCAACTCGCGAATGTTTCTCCTGGGGCCTATCGAATTCAATCGAATATGATCGGCTTTCAGACGAGCTATGCCCCTTACCTCCTTTCCCTGTCTTCCAACCAAACAGATACAACCCTGGCCGCTATTCAACTGCTGCAAGAAAACATTGGACTGGACGCCATCACCGTGACGGCCAAGAAACCTATTTTCATCAGGCTTGCCGACCGCACCATTGTCAATGTCCAAAACAGTCCGACTTTGGTAGGCAACTCCGCCCTGCAGGTCTTGGAAAGAAGCCCAGGTGTATCTCTGAATCGCCAAAGCAACAGCCTGTCCATGTATGGCAAAACGGGCGTTCGAATTATGATCAATGGCAAGGCGAGTCGCTTGCCGGCAGATGCAGTCATTCAAATGCTGGACGGTATGAGCGCGGCCAATATAGCATCCATCGAACTCATCACCTCCCCCTCATCCGACTTCGATGCAGAGGGGAACGGCGGGATCATCAATATTGTCCTGAAGGAAAATTTGGCCCAGGGTACCAACGGCAATCTGGGCTTCACACTGGGCTACAACCAAGCAGAGACCCTGGGCGCCAATTTCAACTTGAACCATCGGGCCAAGAAGGTCAACTTGTTTTTGGACTACACCATACACTACGATAAATACGAAGTCCCCTGGGACAACAGCCGCTTCATTCGAACGCCGACGTTCGAAAAAAAGTCCATCAGCCTCAGCGATCGCGTCCCTAAGAAAACGGTGCAGAATCTCAGGGCTGGTATCGAATATTTGATAACTCCCGACTTCACCCTCAACGCATT